>CAKTQM010000027.1 GCA_934597125.1 uncultured Oscillospiraceae bacterium | reverse complement strand
GATGAAGGGCGTGGCTGCCCGGAGCCGCGGGAGGAAATGCCCGCCGGACGCCCCGTTACCGGCAGTAAGAGTGTGGATGCATCCAAATTCAGGTGGAACCACGGACTAATTGTTTAGTTCGCCCTGAGCCTTTTGACAGGCTCAGGGCGTTTTTTATTTGCCGAAAATATTCACATAAAGGAGATATCACCATGAAAAACACCGAAAAGACCATGGATAAGATCGTGGCTCTGTGCAAAAACCGCGGCATCATCTTCGCGGGCTCCGAGATCTACGGCGGCCTGGCCAACACCTGGGACTACGGCCCTCTGGGCGTGGAACTGAAAAACAATATCAAAAAGGCCTGGTGGAAAAAGTTCGTGCAAGAAAACCCCTATAACGTGGGTCAGGATGCCGCCATCCTCATGAACCCCCAGACCTGGGTAGCCAGCGGCCATCTGGCAGGCTTCTCCGATCCCCTGATGGACTGCAAGGAGTGCAAAGAGCGCTTCCGCGCCGACAAGCTGATTGAGGACTGGTGCCAGACCAACGGCTTCGAGTTGCCCAAGCCCATCGACGCCTTCTCCCAGCAGGAGATGAAGGACTTCGTGGAGGAGAAGAACATCCCCTGCCCCTCCTGCGGCAAGCATAACTTCACCGATATCCGCCAGTTTAACCTGATGTTCAAGACCTTCCAGGGTGTCACCGAGGATGCCAAGAACACCGTGTATCTGCGTCCCGAGACGGCCCAGGGTATCTTCACCAACTTTGTCAACACCCAGCGTACTACCCGCCGCAAGCTGCCCTTCGGCGTGTGCCAGATCGGTAAGTCCTTCCGCAACGAGATCACCCCGGGCAACTTCATCTTCCGCGTCCGCGAGTTCGAGCAGATGGAGCTGGAGTTCTTCTGCAAGCCCGGCACTGACCTGGAGTGGTTCCAGTATTGGCGTACCTTCTGCCACAACTGGCTGCTGGGCATCGGCTTGAAGGATGAGAATTTGCGCCTGCGCGACCACGACCCTGAGGAGCTGTGCTTCTACTCCAAGGCCACCACGGACTTTGAGTTCCTGTTCCCCTTCGGCTGGGGCGAGCTGTGGGGCGTGGCCGACCGTACGGATTATGACCTGACCCAGCATCAGAATACCTCCGGCAAGGATCTGACCTATTTTGATCCCGAGACCAACGAGCGCTATATCCCCTACGTGGTGGAGCCCTCTCTGGGCGTGGAGCGCAGCGTGCTGGCCGTGCTGGTGGACGCCTATGACGAGGAGGTCGTGGATGAGGCCAAGAACGACGTTCGCGTGGTGCTGCATCTGCACCCGGCGCTGGCACCCTACAAGGCCGCCATCCTGCCCCTCAGCAAGAAGCTCAGCGAGCCCGCCCGCAAGATCTATGAGGAGCTCAGCAAGGAGTGGATGATCGACTTCGACGAGACCGGCTCCATCGGCAAGCGCTATCGCCGCGAGGATGAGGTGGGCACCCCCTACTGCATCACCGTGGACTTCGATACCGTGGGCGACGCCGAAAAGGCCGGCGACAACTGCGTCACCGTCCGTGAGCGCGACACCATGGAGCAGGTGCGTATCCCCATCAGTGAGCTGAAAGCGTATCTGGCGGAGAAGCTGGCGTATTAAACACCAAAAAGAAGGGAGCCGCTACGGCTCCCTTCTTTTTGAGGTATCCTTTTGTGATGGACGCAGAAGCCAAAGGCCCCCTTGTGTAAAGGGGGCTGTCACCGAAGGTGACTGGGGGGATTGTCGGTTACGGGTCAATCCCTCCGTCGCGGCTTCGCCGCGCCACCTCCCTTTACACAAGGGAGGCTCTGATATGCGTTGCTCGATACTTTTTTGCCACCAAAGACAAAAGTAACGCGTGACTGTAACCACAAAATGCTCCATTATCACAAAAGATGGAAAAAAGTATGCTACAAAATCGTGGCATTATCCCTATGCAACACGCCTCTTGTGCTATGCTGTACAAAAGGAGGCCATGATAGAGATGGAACACGAAAAAACCTGCGAGACCTGCCGCCACTTCCGACGGCATTATATAAGGCTGAGGGAGAATACATTTCACGCCATCCAATGCGGCCATTGTGTGTATCCCCGCCTCAAGCCGCGGCAGGCCGGTACGCTGGCCTGCTGGCGGTATGAGGAGATAAGCATGCCGGAGTGCAGCGATAGGATTCCGTAGGGGCGGGGTTCTACCCCGCCCGCCGTTACCCCTTTCCAAAGCCTTCCCTGTGTAAGGGGAGGTGACGCGCAGCGCCGGAGGAGTTGACGGTCAATCCCCCAGTCTCGCTTACGCTCGACAGCCCCCTTTACACAAGGGGGCCTTTGATTTGCCCCGTCCGACAGCCACCCCCTCCAGCCATGCAAAAAGACCGCCGTTCGGCGGTCTTTTTGCGCTTATTTCTGCACCTGCGCCAGATATTCCTCCAGACACAGATCATTGTCCATGATGTATTTCGCGGCCTCCACACCCACATAGCGGTAGTGCCAGGGCTCGTAGATCACACCGGTAATGTCCTCTTTTCCCTTAGGGAAACGGAGAATAAAGCCGTAGTCGGCGCAGTGGTCGATGAGCCAGGTATAGGCCGCGGTGTTGGCAAAGGTCTGCTCCAGCGTGTAATCGCCGCTGCCGCCCACGTCCATGGCCAGGCCGCAGTTATGCTCGCTGAAGCCCGGACGCTTGACGATGGTGCCGCCCACCTTCTGGGCCTCCAGATCGCTGTAGCCCTTGTCAGTGTACTGCTTCACCTTGCGCCAGTACAGGGTGGTCTGCTCGTCCTTGGGGCGATAGGCGCTGACTACCGCCAGCTCGTAGGCGCTGGCGTCTTTCAGCATCTGCTCCACCGCGTCGGTGATGCGGCTGTCCATCTGCTTGCCGCCGGTAACGGTGGTAAAGGACACGTCGCTGTCATAGCCCGCGGGCAGAGGGTTCCAGTCATTCACCAGCAGCAGCTGCCAATCCGGCTGCCCGCCGCCCTGATAGCTGTCCATCTGCACGTAATGCCCATTGGTGGAGTATTGCAAAAGACCGTTGGCGTCAATATACGGCTCGTCGCTGCCGGTGGAGGCGGTGGTGCCGCTGCCGGTGGTGTTGTCACCGGTATTGGGTTCGCCGGTCTTGTCAGGCTCCTCCTTGGCGGGGTCGTTGGTGTCCGCCGGATCGTCCTTGTTTTCCGGCTGCTGGGTGTTGTCAGGGGTGTTGGGCTCCGCCGTCTGCTGGGGGTCGTCGTGCTTCGGCGGGATGGCGTCGTGTTTGCTCAGGCCCACGACCACCAGCACCACGGCGGCGATCAGCACCACCAGCGCGATGATCCACACCAGGGGTGTGGGGCCTCGGCGGCCGTGATAGGCACGTTTTCCTTGCTGTGTCATTTCTTCTCTCCTTCAAAAAAGTGGTGGATCTCCGCCGCGCCGCAGGCGGCGCTGCCCTGGGCAAAGCCGTCACGGCCGCCGCCGCGGCCATTCAGCGCGGCGTTCATGGATTGAATAAAGGCGCGAAGATCGGCTCCCGAATGGATCACGGCGTATTTGTAGGCGCCGTCCTGCCCCGCGAACACCGCGCAGCGCCCGCCGCAGCGGGCCGCCACCATGTCGCACAGCCGCCGCACGGCATCAGACTCCATGGCCGGCTGCACCAGCAGCACATCGCCCGCGCCGTCGTACCGGGCGGCCAGTGCGGCAAACTGTTCCGTCTCCAGTGCGTCGCACCGCTGCTTCACTGCGGCCAGCTCGTCCTTCAGCCGCACTACGGCGGCGTGGGTGGCATTGGGCTTTACCGACAGCGCGCGGCCAATGGCGCTGTTTTGCTGCCAGTTCAAGGCTAGATAGTCCAGCGCCCGCCGGCCGAACAGCACCTCCAGCCGTACGCCATCCCGAAACTTCTGCCAGCCGATGAACTTCACCAGCCCTACCTGGCCGCTGGTCTCCACATGGGTGCCGCAGCAGGCGCACATATCCGCCCCGGGAAATTCCGTGATCCGTACCGGCCCCTCCAGCGCCTTCTTGCTGCGATAGGGAAGTCGGGCCAGCTCGTCCGGCTCGGGATAGCGGATGACGATAGGGTGGTTTTCCCAGATGTACCGGTTGGCCCGCGCCTCAATGTCCAGTACGCCCTCCCAGGGAATGTCGGTGTTATAGTCGATAGTCACCACATCGGCCCCCATGTGGAAACCGGTGTTGTCACAGTGATAGGTGCTGCACAGCATGCCGGAGACGATATGCTCACCGGAGTGCTGCTGCATATGGTCAAAGCGGCGGGCCCAGTCGATCTCGCCGCAGACGGTTTCCCCCACGGTCAGGGGCTTGTCGCAGGTATGATGGATCACGCCGTCCCGTTCGTGAACGTCCCGCACGTTGACGCCGCCCAGTGTGCCGTGGTCGGCAGCCTGTCCGCCACCCTCGGGATAGAAGGCGGTGCGGTCAAGCACCACGTCCCACTCCTTCTTGTCGGCGGTACACGCCAGCACCGTGGCGTCAAATTGCCGCATAAAGGCGTCCTGATAGTATAGCTTGATGGTCTCCATTGGTTACTCCCTGTGTGGAAAATGTTCCGCCTCTTAGTATGCAGCAAAAAGGGGAAAAAGGCAAGGCTTTTTCATGGAAAAGGGGATAAGAACAGGGCGGACTGCCGTCCGCCCTGTGAAGAGAAGCTTTACTTTTCCGTTTCGTCGCCGTTTGCCGCGGCGGTGACCGTGCCGTCAGCGGCGACAATGAACCGTCCTCCTTGCTGTCCCATTGCGCCCCTGCTGAAATAGACCGTCCAGCTGCCGTCGGCAATATCGTACCGGCCATAGGCCGTGTCGTATTCGCCATCGAATTGGGCCTTTGCCGCGTCGATGGCCTGCTGCTCGGTCATGGCACCGCGGCCGAATTGCGCGGTGCCCAGGATAGCCAGCAGCTCATCCCGACAGCCGTCCCATGTCTCTTTGGTGAAAGCGCCGCTGGGGGCGCAGACGTAGTCGCCGGGGACGCCCTCAAAATAGATGTTCAGCCACAGGCCGTCGCCGTCCTCCTGCGTGTGCTGCCAGACCTTCTGGCCGTTGGGCAAGGTAACTTCCTCGCTGCTCAGGCCGGTGCCGCACAGGCCGAAGCCATCGCGCCAGCAGAGCAGCTGGAAATCCAGCGCCTTGTCGTCCGTTTTCCAGAAGTGGATGCCCTCGGTGCTTCCCTCCTTGTGCTGCACCGCCTCCCACTGCCAGCCGTCGGGAAGCGTCAGCGCCATGTCCACGTTGCCGCTGGTATAAGTGGCGGACTGACCGGCGGCGTCGGGCTGGGGATCGGGCGGTGTGATGCTGCCGGTGGGATCGTTGCCGCCCTTGGCTGTGCAGCCGGACAGCGTGACCACCGCCGCCAGCGCCAGAACACAGGCGGCGGACAGCAGAATCAGAGACAGGGAACGTTTCATGAGGAGCACCATCCTTTCTGTCTATAAGACGCTGAGAAGGGACAGAATGTTCCCTGATGCCAGACGGAAATTTTTGGCGGCGCAAACCGACGCAGGGAAGGCTGTCATTCCCCTTGCAAAAACAAAAACAGACGCCCGATGGACGTCTGTCGAATGTGGTTCGTTAACCGATCTTATTCAGCTTCAGGGTCAGAGCGGACTTCTTGTGAGCCGCGTTGTTCTTGTGCATCAAACCCTTGGCAGCAGCCTTGTCGATGGCCTTGACCGCCACCTTGTAAGTGCCCTCGGCCTCGGTGCGATCGCCGTCAACGGCAGCAGCCTCGAACTTCTTGATAGCAGTCTTCAGTGCGGACTTTTCGGCTTTGTTGCGGGCATTGCGCGCCTCTGCCACCAGAACACGCTTCTTAGCAGACTTGATATTCGGCAAACCAAACACCTCCTCGGTTATGACATTAACGCGGACGTAAAGTCCCACGCAGGATGATATTTTAGCATCTTTGCCCAGAAATTGCAAGGGTTTTTTTCAGATTCACCCGTTTTTTTCGCATAAATCTTTTTTTGGCGGCAAAACTGCCCAATATCCACAACATTTTGTGCTTTTGAAAGGAGTGTGACCACAAACATGAGGATCACCCGCACCGATTTGGCGTTGGAAAGCGTAGAAAATATCCGGAAGCAGGGCGATATTTCCTGTCTGGAGGGCGTTCGCGCCAGAGAATGTGAGCGGCAGGGCTACCCTGTCACGGAGGTAGAGATCCGTTCGCCGCAGGCGGCGCAGGCGGTGGGTAAGCCGGAGGGACGGTATGTAACCATCGACCTGCGCCCCTTCTTCCGGCGGGAGGAGGGCTTTTTTGTCCGCGCGGTCAACTGTCTGGCGGGTGAGCTGCGGCGGCTGCTGCCGGGGATCGGGCAGGACTTTCCCGTTCTGACGGCGGGATTAGGCAACCGCTGCATGACTGCCGACGCGGTGGGGCCCTTGGCGCTGGAAAATCTGCTGGTTACGCGGCACATGGTGCGCGCCCTGCCCCGCCAGTTTCGGGGCTTCACCCCAGTATCGGCCCTGGCGCCGGGGGTGCTGGCGGAGACGGGTATGGAGACGCTGGAGCTGCTGCGGGGCGCCGTACAGGCCACCGGAAGCGCCGCCGTCATCGCTGTGGACGCATTGGCCGCCCGCGGGCGGGAGCGATTGTGCGCCACCGTGCAGCTGGGGGACACGGGGCTGATCCCCGGCAGCGGTGTGGGCAACCATCGCAAGGCCATCAACGCCCAGACTCTGGGGGTTCCGGTGATCGCCGTGGGCGTGCCGACGGTGATCGCCGCCAGTCTGCTGGAGGGCGAGACGGAGGACGAGGATCCCCTGTTCCTGACCCCGCGGGACATTGACAGCCGTGTGCGGGAGCTGGGCCGTGTCATCGGCTACGGCGTGACGCTGGCGCTGCAAAAGGGGTTAAGTGTGGAGGACGTGACAGGTCTGCTGGGGTAAAAGCACCGGCGTCTTTCGGCTTGCCATCCGCCCCGCGGTGTGCTATGCTGAGGGCAGGAGCCCTATGCTCCACAGGAGGAACACATGAGACATATGACGTTCCGCGAACGGCAGTATCGCCGGACGCGGCTGAACTGTGTGCGGCACATCACGTTGGATCCCAAGGGCCCCGGTGTGGTGCGCATCCACATGATCCCGCCCAGAGAGGAGACGCCACAGGCGCCCTTTCTGCTGCTGCTCAACGGTGCGCGGCTGGTGCCGCTGAACCTCAGCTGGGCGATTTTGCTGTCCGCGCTGATGGATCAGCTGCTGGCCTATGAGGGGCAGGAGCTGGACGAGAGCCGGTGGGAAGCCCTGATGACGGCGGCGGTGGAGCAGGCCCACCGGGTCTACCCCCGTACCCGACGGCAGACTCTGGCGGCAGACCTGCACAGCATGCTGACCAGCCTCATCGCCATCGCCCAGGGCCGCGAGCCGGAGGAGGAAGTGGGGCTGCTGACCCTGGGCGAATACGCGCCGGAGATGACCGCGCCCCATCGGATGGATCTGATGGTCAGCGCCATGGAGCAGGACGGCGCATGGCACTGCAATCAGAAATGCCTGCACTGCTACGCGGCGGGCCAGCCCATGGGCGAAACGCCGGAGTTATCCACCGAAGCGTGGAAAGCCGTACTGGAAACCCTGCGCAAAGCCAATATCCCCCAGGTGACCTTCACCGGCGGCGAGCCTACGCTGCGCCGCGATCTGGTGGAGCTGGTGGGCGCGGCGGAGTGGTTCGTCACCCGCCTGAACACCAACGGCCGCCTGCTGACGTCGGAGCTGTGCGCGGGGCTGTACAAGGCCAGCCTTGACAGCGTTCAGGTGACACTGTACAGCGCCGAGGGCAACGTCCACAACCATCTGGTGGGCGTCAACGGCTTCTGCGACACGGTACAGGGCATCCGCAACGCCGTGGCGGCGGGGCTGATCGTGTCGGTGAACACGCCCCTGTGTTCCCTGAACACCCACTATGCCGAAACGCTGCGGTTTGTCCACAGTCTGGGGGTGCGCTACGTCACCTGCTCGGGACTGATCCCCTCCGGCGGTGCCTGCGCGCAGGAGAGCCGCGCCACCGCCCTGACCGCCGATGCGCTGACGGGCATTCTTCGTCAGGCCGTGGACACGGTGCGGGAGCTGGGCATGGAGCTGGACTTTACCTCCCCCGGCTGGCTGAGTGAGGAGACGCTGCGTTCTCTGGGTCTGAGCCTGATCCCCAGCTGCGGCGCATGTCTGTCCAATATGGCGGTGACACCGGACGGCAAGGTAGTCCCCTGCCAGAGCTGGCTGTCGGATGCCCCTCTGGGCGACCTGCTGCGGGATGACTGGGCGGCCATCTGGAACGATCCCCGCTGCGCCGCCATTCGGGCGGAAAGCGCCAAAATGGAGCATCTCTGCCAGCTGAAGGGAAAGGAGGCGGCGGAATGAAAAAGCTTCTCACATTGCTGCTGGCCCTGGGCCTTGTCCTGTGCCTGACCGTGACCGCCTGGGCGGATTACGACTACATCGACCGCTACGACGTGACCGTCACCCCCAACACCGACGACGGCAGCCTGCATATCACCGTTTCGCTGGAGTGGACGGCGCTGGAGGAACTGCCCTACGGGCAGGAGCTGAAAATCGGTATTCCCAACGGCTCCATACGGGAGGAGACCGCCCTGACGGACAACATCCAGCGGCTGGCATATGACAACAGCTACATGTATGTCTATCTGGATCGGGCCTACGACGCCGGAGAGATGTTTGCCTTCTCTTTCTCCTGGGTGCAGGAGTATATGTATACGCTGGAGGGCGGTACAATCTCCTACGATTACATCCCCGGCTGGTTCGATGAAGCGAAGGTCGGAGAGATGACCCTGACCTGGAACGACCCGGCGGGCGGCACCGGCGATTTCGGCAGCACGTCCAACACCGCGGGCGACGTGACCGTCACCGATACCGGCATGGTGATGACGGCCCAGAATCTGGGCCACGGCCAGACCATGAACGCCGTGGTGCGGTATGACAGCTGGCCTACCGCACTGGATCAGTCCTTCAGCGCCGACAACATGCCTGTTGACTACGTGAACTACGACGACTGGTACGACGAGGACGAGGACACAAGCATGGCTGCCCTGTTCCTGACGCTGATCATCACCATCTTCATCGTTTGGGCGGTGGTGTGGATCCTCCGGGAGCTGGGCGACGGCTACGCCGGCGGCTTCGGTACCCGGTATGTGTTCGTCAACCACCTGTGGTATCCCGCAGGGCCGGATGGCCGGCCCCGTCCCGGCAGCGTGGGCACAAAAACAAAGCCCCGCCCGCCCCGCAGCGGCGGCTTTGGCGGCGGCAGTCGGGGCGGCGGCTTTGGCGGAGGCGGTTTCGGCGGCGGAGGGCACTGCGCCTGCGCCAGCAGCTGCGCGTGTGCCTGCGCCTGCGCCTGTGCCGGCGGCGGCCGCGCCGGATGCAGCGCCAAGAATCTCTACGGCGCGGTAAAGCTCGACCGCCGGGTCACAGAGCGGCTGCAATAGAAGTGTTTAAGGGAGTTTCGCGCCTGAGGGCGCGAAACTCCCTTGTCTCTGTTGTTAAAGGATAAAAAGGAGCCGCGTCCCCTTTCGGGGCGCGGCTCAAGCGGGTGGGATATTGGAAAGCTTCCGGTTATTATGGTACACCCATCCCCCCTGTCTTGTCCATAGGAGGTTTTGCCGCATTTCCGCGATTTTTGGCACGCCTCGTCGAAACGCCCAAAAATTGTGGCACTTTTGTGAATTTTCCCTAAATTTACTGTGACACCCTTTTCAAAGTACAGACAATGTGCTATAATGCGGACATGGATAAGGGGAAATCCCTCCCCGACCCTATGTTCCGTATCCCAAGAAAGGAGCAAACAATATGAAGTTCACATTCGCCTGCAAGAAGATCGCCCTGAACGACTCCATCAAGGAGTATGCCGAGAAGAAGATCGGTAAGCTTGACCGGTACTTCGCGGAGGAAGCGGACGCTTTTGTGACCTTTGCCGTGGAAAAGAAAAACCGCTGCACCGTGGAGCTGACCATCCGCGCCGCCAACGGCACCCTGTTCCGTGCCCAGGCCGAGGATCCCGACGGTGACATGCGGGGCGCCATCGACGGAACCGTCAGTTTCATCGAGCGCCGTATCCGCAAGAACAAGACCCGTCTAGCCAAGAACCTGCGGCCCGAGGTCATGGAGCCGGAAGTCCCCGAATTCCAGGTGGAAGAAGAGGACGAGTTCCATGTGGTGCGTACCAAGCGCTTCACCGTCAAGCCCATGACTATTGACGAGGCCATCTTGCAGATGAACCTGCTGGATCATTCCTTCTATGTCTTCCGCAACGTGGCGGACGACGTGATTTCGGTGGTCTATCGCCGCAACAACGGCGGCTACGGCATTATCGAGACGCAGGAATAAATGATAGATAAGGAAAAGCCGCCCCTCGGGGCGGCTTTTTTCTGCGAAAAAGGAGCGCTGCCTGCCACCGTCCGTCTTTTGTAAAATTTTCTGTGCAACCGCCGCCGCTTTGTGGTACAATACCATGGAGACAAAAAAGGAGGGCGGCATATGTTCAAGCGGATCTATGTGGAGATCACCAACGTGTGCAATCTCTCCTGTGTTTTCTGCCCCGGCACAGCGCGGGAAAAGCGCTTTCTCTCGCCGGAGGAATTCCGCGTGATCGCCCGGAAGCTGCAGAGTCACACCCGTTATCTTTATTTCCATGTGATGGGTGAGCCGCTGCTGCACCCGCAGCTGGCGGAGCTGCTGGATATCGCGGCGGAACAGGGTTTTCGGGTATGCCTGACTACCAACGGTACGCTGCTGCCGGAAAAAGCCGCCGTGCTGCTGGCCGCTCCGGCCCTGCATAAGGTCAGCGTCTCCCTCCACAGCTTCGAGGGTAACAACGGCGGCGATATGACGGAATATCTCACCAATGTGTGGAAGTTCTGCGCCGCCGCCGCGGAAAAAGGTGTCCTGTGCGCCCTGCGTCTGTGGAACGAGGGCGGCGCCCAGGCCCGAAATACCGAGATTCTGTCGTTTTTCTCCACCGCTGTGGGACAAAATGTGGAAAACCTGCCGCCCGATCGGGCGGGCAACCGCTGCCTTGTCCCGGGCATTTATCTGGAGTCCGCCCGGAAATTCGACTGGCCCGCCCCTGACACGGCGGAGCGCGGCGTCCAGTTCTGCCACGCCCTGCGCCAGCAGGTCGCCGTGCTGTGCGACGGCACGGTAGTGCCCTGCTGCCTGGATGGCGAGGGCCGCATGCCTCTGGGCGATCTGCTGACCCAGACGCTGCCGGAGATCCTGAATACCCCCCGCGCCCTGGCCATCCGGCAGGGCTTTTCCCGCCGCCGGCCCGCCGAGGAGCTGTGCCGTCGCTGCGGCTACGCGACACGGTTCAGCATATGAAAGGAATTGCCATGCAAGACACGCCCCAACAGCTCAAAGCCCTTTCCCCGCCCCTGCTGGCGTGGTACGATGCCCACCGCCGCCGCCTGCCCTGGCGGGAGACGGTGACCCCCTACCGCACCTGGGTGTCGGAGATCATGCTGCAGCAGACCCGTGTCACGGCGGTGCTGCCGTATTTTGACCGCTTCATGACGGCGCTGCCCACGGTGGAAGCCCTGGCCGCCGCACCGGAGGAGCAGCTGCTGTCGCTGTGGCAGGGGCTGGGTTACTACAGCCGCGCCCGCAACCTGCAAAAGGCCGCGCAGGTCATCGTGCAGCACGGCGGCGCATTTCCCCAGACCTACGAAGGCCTGACGGCTCTGCCGGGCATCGGCGATTATACGGCGGGGGCCATCGCCTCCATCGCCTTCGGCCAGCCCATACCGGCGGTGGACGGCAACGCCCTGCGTCTGACCGCCCGCCTGACCGGCTGCGCCGAAAATGTGCTGGAGCCCAAGACCCGCCAGCGCTTCCGCCAATGGCTGACAGCGGTGATCCCCCATGACCGCCCCGGTGCATTTAATCAGGCGCTGATGGATCTGGGGGCAATGGTCTGCCTGCCCAACGGCGACCCCCTGTGCGGCGACTGCCCCCTTCGCGGCTTTTGCGCCGCCTGCGAAAAGGGCCTGCAGCGGCAGCTGCCTGTGCGGGAAAAGAAAACCGCCAAGCGGACGGAGCACCTGACCGTCTTCCTGCTGCGGCAAAACGGCGCCGCGGCGCTGCGTCAACGCCCCCCAAAAGGTCTGCTGGCGGGCCTGTGGGAGTTCCCCAACGTCTCCGGCAACCTGACGGAGCAGCAGGCGGCGGCACAGCTGGCACAATGGGGCATCACGCCCCACAAATGGGAGAAAAAAGCGGCAGATAAACATATCTTTACCCACATCATCTGGGAAATGACGGTCTACACCGTCACCGTACAGGGCGAAGGCCCGCCGGATTGGGTCTGGCGCCCCGACGGTGAGCGTGAGAATTACCCCATCCCCACCGCGTTTGGAAAACTGGAGAAGGAATAAGAGGAGAAAACCACAATGGCACAGCTTTATTTCAAATACGGAGCTATGGGCTCCAGCAAAAGCGCCAACGCGCTGATGGCCCGTTTCAATTACGAGGAGCGGGGTCAGGAGACCCTGCTGGTGAAACCCCAGGTCGACACGCGGGACGGCGACCATATGGTGTCCTCCCGCATCGGCTTGAAGCACCCCTGCGTCTATTTCCATGAGATGCGCGCCATGCCCGACAGCCAGCTGCAAAAATACGCCTGCATCATCGTGGATGAGGCGCAGTTTCTCAGCAAGGATGAGGTCTATTATCTGGTGCATCTGGTGGACGACTGCAACATTCCTGTTATCTGCTACGGCCTGCGGGCCGATTTCAAGGGCGACCTGTTCCCCGGCAGCTACCACCTGCTGGTGCTGGCGGACAAGCTGGAGGAGGTCAAGACCATCTGCTGGTGCGGCAAAAAGGCCGCCTTCAACGCCCGCTTTGATGAGGAGGGCCGTGTGCTGAAGGAGGGCGCCCAGGTGGTGCTGGGTGCCAATGACCGGTATATTGGGCTGTGCCGCCGCCACTGGATGGCGGGCGATCTGGGGCCGGATTTCCACCGGCTGCGGAAATGATCTGCACCCTGTGTCCCCGCCGCTGCGGCGCGGAGCGGACGGAGACGGAAGGCCACGGCTTCTGCGGCATGCCCGCAGGCGTCCGTGTGGCCCGCGCCGCGCTGCATATGTGGGAGGAGCCGCCTATCTCCGGCGTCAACGGCAGCGGCACCGTGTTTTTCTCCGGCTGCACCTTGCGGTGCGCCTATTGCCAGAATGGCTCCATCTCCGCCGGCGGCTTCGGCAAAGCCATCACCACCCGGCACCTGCGTGAGATCTTTGAAGACCTGATCGCCCACGGCGCCCATAATATCAATCTGGTGACCCCCACCCACTTTCTGCCGTGGATCCTGCCGGCGCTGGAGCCGAAGCTCAGTGTCCCCGTGATCTATAACTGCGGCGGCTATGAGTCGGTGGAAACCCTGCGTATTCTGGAGGGGCAGGTGGATATCTACCTGCCCGACCTGAAATATGCCGATGACCAGCTGGCCGGCCGACTCAGTGCCGCGCCGGACTACTTCCCCGTGGCCGCCGCGGCCATTCAGGAGATGTTCCGTCAGACCGGCCCTTGCGTGTTGGAGGACGGTCTTCTCAAGCGGGGCGTGGTGATCCGCCATCTGGTGCTGCCCGGGCAGCTGGACAATACCCGCCGCTGCATCGACTGGGTGGCGGCGCATTTCCGCCCGGGTGAGGTGCTGTTCTCCCTCATGAGCCAGTATACCCCCCAGGAGGGTGCGGAGGGCGCCCTGCGCCGCCATGTGACCCGCGCGGAATACCGCGCCGCCGTGTCCTATATGGAGAACTGCGGCATCACCGATGGCTTCACCCAGGAGCGTACCGCCGCCCGCGCGGAATACACCCCGCCGTTTGACCTGACGGGGGTGTGAGAGGGGGCGGAAAAATGCGGCCTACTGCGGTTTTCCGATTTTTTTCGTAGGGGCGGGGTTCTACCCCGCCCGCTCGGTTTGCATGGCATTTCCGTTAAACGGCGGGCGGGGCAGAGCCCCGCCCCTACGTACACCAAATGCACCCTTACTCCCGATGCGCTAAAAGTATCACTCATTCCATACATTTAGCACAATTGCACAAAAATAATCTGGAAATTTTGTAAGTTTTTATTGCATTTCTCCCGCCGACCTGCTAAGATGAAGCTATAAGAGGAGAGGGCGTCGCCGCCCTCCAGGAATAGAGAAACGCAGGAGGTTTCATATGAGCTATCCCACCACCGGCCACGAGGTATACGTGAGCCTGAACCTGTCCAACACCATGCTGACCGGCATCGGCAAGGGCACCATCACCCGCGAAGAGGTATCCGTGGACTACCTGAAGGATCTGTTCTCCCGTCATGGCGTTATCGTCTCCGCCAAGCCGGAGCAGGCGCGTCTGCTGAATCTGGTCAACGAGCAGTACGACCTGGGTCTTGAGGTTCCTGAAAAGCTGAAGCTTTTCCAGCTCAGCGAGCAGCACCGCCGTCTGGTGGTCATCAACGTCAGCGGCCTGCGCCGCAGCGGCGGCTCCCTGCTGCCCTCCTATACCGAGGAGGAGTTTGCCGAGGCCACCTTCTCCTTCGTCAAATACTATGTCCAGAGCGAGCATTATGACGAACTGAAAGCGCGCGTGAAAAAGCTGGAGTACGAGCTGGAGCAGGAACTGGCCTGGCGCAACCGCACCGACGAGGAGCAGGTGTAATTTCTTTTTGAATATGCAAAGGGACGGCGTAAGCCGTCCCTTTGTTAAGTGGGGAAAGGCCCTTTACAAAAGCCCCCTTGTGCAAAGGGGGCTGCCGAGCGCGAGCGAGGCTAAAAATATGCCACCGGCATATTTCCTTAAACGTGTCAACCCCTCCGGCGCTTCGCACCGCCTCCCCTTACACAGGGGAGGCTTTGACTGGTGTATGCCGCACCCCAACCGCAAAATTTTCCTGCAACAAATTCTCATCTTCCCGCGTATCTCTCATGAAAGGAGGTGGCCGCCACGAACACTTTGTTGCGTACGGACAAAGACATCGAAACGATTTATCAGCGCCATGTGGATACGCTGTACCGCGTGGCCTACTCATTCATGAAAAACGGCGCGGACGCGGAGGATATGGTGCAGGAGGCCTTTCTTCGCCTGCTGCGCAGCGACACGGAATTTGCCACAGTGCAGCATGAGAAAGCGTGGCTGATCGTCACCGTCTCCAACCTGTGCAAAAGTGCCCTGCGCAGCCCCTGGCGAAAGCGGGAGAGCTTTGATTCCCTGACCGAGCCGCCCACCGTGGAGGATCCGGTTCCGGATGAGACGCTGCAGGCGGTGCTGGCCCTGCCGGACGACTATAAATTACCGGTCTATCTCTATTACTACGAGGGCTACCCCACCGCCGATATCGCCCAAATGCTGAAAGTGGCCCCTGCCACCATCCGCAGCCGCCTGAACCGCGCCAGAAACAAACTGAAATTGACCTTGGGAGGTGATCCCCAATGACAGGCAAGGACATGTATCGCGCTTACGACGCCATGACCCCCGACGACGACGCCAGAGAGCGCATGCTGCGAAACATTCAGACCTCCTATTTCAAAGAGACGGCCCGCCCCCGCAAAGGCCGTCTGCGGGGCACGCTGATTCTGGCTGCGGTGCTGGTATTGGTGTTGGCCCTGGTCACCACAGGCTTTGCCACCGAGTGGTTTGGCCTGGCCAGTCTGGGACAGCAGAAGGAGCCCTCCGGCTGGGGCAGCGGCCAGGAGACCATGCTGAGTCTGCAGGGGCTGGCGGACAGCCCCGCCTGTCAGGCAGCCAGAGCGTGGAACGACTGGTGCAGCACCTACGAGCCGGATCCGGCGGATATCATTACGCTGGAGGTACCCTATCTCTACTACGGCTGCTGCACACAGGAGATGGTGGAAAAGCTGGACGCTCTGGCGGCGGAATACGGACTTTCCCTGCTGCCCGGTGAGGCGTTCTTTCCGGCGGACGAGGCGGCGCTTCTGACCGAAGCGGGATTGGCCGCATCGCCCCGACAGGACACGGATCGCGTCCGGAACCGCTATGAAGCGTCCTACGGCTACCACGACGGAACCTTCGTCATGGACGGCACCGTGACCTTTACCGACGGCACATGGCTGACGGAGCCGGTGCCCTATAAACTCTTTCGCACCATGAAAAAGACAATGACCATCGGGTCGCTGAATTTAGGCGATCTTGTGGTGTTCCCCTATGAGGACTGGCCCTACGGCAAGCTGCTGCTGGCGCTGGGCAACGATCGTGCGCTGATCGTCGCCGACCAGCCGGACGCCTTTGTGGTGGTGGAGATTCTGGGCACCTATTACGGCGACATCGTGGACGGCGAAGTCCACATGACCCGCGACCACATCCAGGCCATTGCCGACAGCTTTGCCTTTGACCGGATGGACAAAGACAAGTGAAAAGAGCAAAGAAAAAGCCTGCATAGCAGGCTTTTTTCTTTGCTTATTTTGCGCTTATTTTGCCTCGTTGAACACGTCCGTCATGTCTACGTCGTACATATGCTGCAGCATGCGGGTCACCATGTTGCTGTAGCCCCATTCATTGTCGTACCAGGCGATCAGCTTCACGAAATCCTGATCCAGCATGATGCCGGCAGTCTCGTCAAACACGCAGGGGCAGGGATTGGCGATCATATCGGTGGATACCACCTGATCGCGGGTATAGCCGATGATCCCCTTCATGTATGTCTCCGAGGCGTGGAGGATCTCATAGCAGATGTCGGCGTAAGACGCGCTGGTGCTCAGCCGCGCCGTCAGATCCACCACGGATACGTCGGCGGTGGGCACGCGGAAGGCCATGCCGGTCATCTTGCCCTTCAAAGAGGGGATCACCCGTCCCACGGCCTTGGCCGCGCCGGTGGAGGTGGGGATAATATTGTTCAGAATGGAGCGGCCGGTGCGCCAGTCGCTGCCGCCGCGGCTGTCAACGGCCTTCTGCTTGGCGGTGGAGGCATGGATGGTGGACATCAGGGACTGCTCGATGCCGAAGGTCTTGTGGATCACATAGGCCAGAGGAGCCAGACAGTTGGTGGTGCAGCTGGCGTTGGAGATGACCTTCATGTCGCTGCGATACTCGTCGCTGTTGACGCCGTAGACAAAGGTGGGAGTGGCGTCATCCTTGGCGGGGGCGGACAGGATCACCTTCTTGGCGCCGCCCTTGAAATGGCGGCTGGCCTTGTCGGTGGTGTTGTTGGCGCCGGTGGACTCGATGATGTACTCCGCCTCGCAGTCGCTCCAGTGGATCATGGCGGCGTCAGACTCGCTGAACACGTGGATCCTGCGGCCATTGACGATCAGATCGCCGCCGGCGTGCTCCACCATGCCGGGGAAGTTGCGGAACACCGAGTCATATTTCAGCAGGTATACCATGTAGTCAATGTCTGCCTTCCGCAGGTTGATGCCGCGCACATCAAAGGTTTCGGGGTTTTCGCACATGATGCGCAGGACGATGCGTCCAATGCGGCCAAAGCCGTTAATACCGATCTTGATAGCCATATGATTGTTTTCCTTTCCACGTCTTTCCACGTTTGCGCCGCCATGCGGCCCTTTTTGTTCCATCTTCCATTATAATACGGAATGTAAGGAATGTCTCCCTCTGAAACGAAGAATAAATGTAGAAAAAATGTTACCGTTTTTGTGCAGTTTGGCGTATTTTTGAAACTTTCTAAACGGTATAAGCGGAATGTTCCATACATTCTTGACCTTCTGCGGCGATATTGCGCCCACCTTTTCCACTTCCTTCGACCCGTGAACTATTTTGCCGAAAATACAGGGAATTTTCCGCGGTTAGCAAATGCTTTTCTTATAAATGTAACGGAAACGTAAATTTTTGCCCCAAGCGATTGATTTGAAAAAGCGGAGGTGGTAAACTAAAGCGTCAAATCAGCGGCGATAAGCCGCGTTCACCCATTCACGCGCCATCCGGCGCAGCAGAGAGGAAGAACCGTTTGTGCCTGCCTTTAGTGTAAAGAAACCCCTGACCGTCTATGTGGTGGCGCTGGCTATCCTGATCCTTGGTGTGGTGGCCTATCTGAAAATGACCCCCGACCTGATGCCCAACATGGACTACCCCTACGTCATCGTGGTGACCTCTGACCCTGGCGCCAGCCCCGAAAGCGTGGAGGCGGAGATCACCAAACCCCTGGAAAAGGCCCTTGCCACGCTGGATCAGCTGAAAACCATCCAGTCCTCCAGTCAGAACAGCGTTTCCATGGTGGTGCTGGAGTTCGAAAACGGCGCCAATATGGACTCTCTGGGCATTGACATCCAGCAGCAGGTGACCTCGGTACAGGGCCAGTGGGACGATGGTGTCTCCTCTCCCTATATCCTGAAGGTGAATCCCTCCATGATCCCCGTTATGGTGGCCGCTATCAGCAGCAGCGATATGGACGTCAATCAGCTCAGCGACTTTGTGGAGGACGAGCTGTCCGCCAAGCTGACCGGCATCACCGGCGTGGCCAGCGTGGAGATCACCGGCACGGTGGAGCGCCAGCTCCACGTGGTGCTGGACGCCGAAAAGATGGCGGCGCTGACTAAGACCATCCGCCAGAAGGTGGATCGTGAGCTGGACAAGGCCGCCGGCAAGCTCTCTGACGCCAAGGAGCAGATCACCGAGGCCCAGGAGGCGCTGGACGAGGGCGTTTCCCAGGCGGCGGACAGTGTTGCCGACGGCGTCACCGGTACCTTGAACGAAGCGGCGGAGTCGCTGCGTCAGGCCATTAACAGCGTCCCCAGCGGCGACGACCTGATGACCGAGGAGGAAAAGGCCCTCCGGGATCAGATCGAAGCCGACCGCCAGACCCTGACGGAGAAGCAGACGCAGTACGACAAAAACCTGGAGATCATCAACAGCGAGGACGGGACCGTTACAGACGAGGAAAAAGCCATTGCCGCAGCGGAAAACGTTACCTTAGGGGCGGAGATCGCAGCCCTGACCGCCCAGATCGAAGCGGAGGAGACCCAGCTGGCCGCCATGGTGGCCCAGCGCCAGCAGCAGGAGGCCGCCGCCAGCGTCGCCGCCATGAAGAAGGCGCTGGAGGCCATTGAGGCCTTCCTGGACGACCCCCACCGCTTTGACGACCTGAATCGTGATCTGTCCGACGGCACGGAATCCGCCCTTAACGGTGTTCTGGCCATGAGCGAGGGCAATATCCAGCTGAAGCTGGCCCTCCAGCAGATCGAAGAGGGCGAAAAGCAGCTGGCCGAGACCCGCAAGCAGGTGCTGGATCAGCTGAATGTGGACGGCATCCTCTCCGTCTCCACCGTCCAGCAGCTGCTGACCGCCCAGGACTTCTCCATGCCTGCCGGCTACATAGACGATAACGACGGCGTCAGCTACATGGTGTCTGTGGGCAACGAAGTCCGTACCCGGGAGGAGCTGGAGGACATGGTGCTGCTGGATCTGGGTATCTCCGGCATGGAGCCTGTCCGCCTCAGCGATGTGGCGACCGTTTTCAGCACCGACAATTCGGATGAGATCTACGCCAAACTCAACGGAGAAAACGGCATCATCGCCTCCTTTACCAAGCAGTCCAACTACGCCACGGCCGAGGTATCCGACAACATCACCGCCCGCCTGCAGCAGCTGACGGAGCAGTACGAGGGTATCAGCTTCAAGCCCCTGATGGATCAGGGCGACTATATCCACCTGATCGTGGACACCATCCTCTCGTCCCTGCTGTGGGGCGCGGTGTTCTCGGTGGTGGTGCTGTTCCTGTTCCTGCGGGACTGGCGGCCCACCCTCATTACCTTGATTGCGATTCCCGCCAGCGTGGTGTTCGCCGTGGTGCTGATGTACTTCACCGGCGTCACCATCAATATGATTTCCCTCAGCGGCCTGCTGGTGGCGGTGGGTATGCTGGTGGATAACTCCGTGGTGGTTATCGAAAATATCTATCGCCTGCGCGCCAAAGGCGCCACGGTGGTGCAGGCCGCCGTGTCCGGCGCGCGGCAGGTGCTGGGGGCCATTGCCGCCAGCACCCTGACCACCGTGTGCGTCTTCGCCCCCATCGTCTTTGTGGAGGGTCTGACCCGCCAGCTGTTTACCGATCTGGCCCTTACCATCACCTATTCCCTGATGGCCAGCCTTCTGGTGGCGCTGACGCTGGTGCCCGCCATGGCCAGCGGTATGCTGCGCCGCCCGCTGGTGCAAAAGCCCGGCCTGCTGGATAAGATATATCCCGCCTATAAAAAGGCCATTATCTGGTCACTGGATCATAAGGCGGCGGTACTGTCCGCCTCTCTGGCGCTGCTGATCCTTACCGGTGTTCTGACCGTCAACCGCGGCTTCAGCTTCATGCCGGATATGGATATGAACAGCGTCAGCGTCACCGTTACCATGCCGGAAAACTGCACCCGTGAAGAGGCCGTGGCCTATACCGACGAGGTGGCCCGCCGCTGCATGACTGTGGACGGTGTGGACGCCGTGGGCGCCATGATCCAGGGCGACAGCGGCATGAGCATGTTCTCCTCCGGCGGCGCCTATGACGCGGAAATTTATATCACCCTGCCGGACGACCAGTCCGGCACCCAGACCGGCAAGGAGATCGAAGCCCTCTGTGCCGACATGGACTGCACCGTCACCGCCGCTAACGTCATGTCCGGTATGATGAGCTACGTCACCGGAAACGGCGTCTCCCTGAAAGTCTACAGCGAGGATATGGAGACCCTGCAGTCCACCGCCAAAGCCATCGCGGCGCGCATGGCCCGGGTGGAGGGCACCGCCGACGTATCTGACGGTCTGGAGGACGCCGCTCAGGCCCTGCGTGTCACCATCGACCGCAACAAGGCCATGGAGCATGGCATGACCGTGGCTCAGATCTATATGCAGGTGGCCGCCGCACTGAACACCAGCACCTCCGGCACCGAAATGGTGCTGGACGACACCACCATGCAAATGATGATCCAGCAGGACGAGGACAGCAAGCTGACGGTGGAGACCCTGCCGGAGCTGAAAATCGACCCTGACAGCGCCATGTCCTCCGCCATGGGCGGCGGAGCTTCCTCCTCGTCCCTGTCCGCCCTGACCGGCGAGAGCGACGACGCCGACACGGACAAGACGTTCCTGCTGAAAGACGTAGCCACGGTGGAGCAGACCGTCAGCCTGAACACCATCAACCGTGATCAGCAGCGCCGCTGCGTCACCGTTACCGCCGCCATTGCCGACGGCTATAACGTCACGCTGGTGTCCGATCAGGTGACAAAGGCCGTGGCCGCCATGGAGCTGCCCCAGAACACCTCCATCGAGTTCAACGGCGAAAGCGAAGCCATCATGGATGCCATGGGTCAGGTGATGCTGATGCTGCTGTTGGGTATCGTGCTGGTGTACTTTGTCATGGTGGCCCAGTTCCAGTCCCTGCGGGAGCCGTTCATCGTCATGTTCACCATTCCCCTGGCCTTTACCGGCGGCTTCCTGGCTCTGCTGCTGACCGGCATCGAGCTGAGCGTCATCGCCCTGATCGGCTTTGTCATGCTGGTGGGCATCATCGTCAACAACGGTATCGTGCTGGTGGATTACATTAACCAGCAGCGCCTTGCCGGTATGGAGCGCCGCGCCGCCATCATCGACGCCGGCGTCACCCGTCTGCGGCCCATCCTGATGACCTCCCTGACTACCATTCTGGGCCTGATCGTTACCGCTCTGGCGAAAAACGCCGGCACCTCCCTGATCCAGCCGGTGGCGCTGGTGTGCATCGGCGGACTGCTGTACGCCACGCTGATGACCCTGTTCGTGGTGCCCTGCATGTACGAGATCGTCAGCCGCAAGCAGCTGCGCCGGGTGGACGAAAAAGAGCTGGAACTGCTGCAGGACTGATCTCCCTTTCCGGCGGAAACAGACAGAGCCCCGAAAAAGAGCCACTGTGGCTCTTTTTCGGGGCTATCTTGTGCTCCGGTATTTGTGCGGACAGAGGCAGCGGCGTGAGCCGTTGCCTCTGTCCGTTTTCTCTGCCGTGTTTTTTTGGAATACGCTGTTTGCCGTTTCTTTTTTCGGCTTATAAAATGAATCCGCCGTCAACAGTCAGCACCTGACCGGTGATGAAATCTGCCCTGTCCGACGCCAGAAATGCCGCCGCGTGGGCGATATCCTCCGGTGTGCCCAGCCGCCGCAGGGGCGTTTCCTCCGCCAGCTGGGGCAGTACCTCCGGCGGCAGGGCGTCCAGCATATCCGTCTTGATAACGCCGGGGGCAATGCAGTTGACCCGGATGCGGGTGGGTGCCAGTTCCGCCGCCAGTGAGCGGGTCAGGCCGATCAGCGCCGCCTTGGTGCAGGAATATGTCACCTCGCAGCTTGCCCCCCGCTGACCCCAGATAGAGGAGATGTTGAGGATGCAGCCCTCATGCGCATGCAGCATGGCAGGCAGCACCGCCTGGATCGTGTGGTACGCACCGTCCACGTTGGTGGAAAAGTATTTGTGCCACATCTCGTCGGTCACATCCTGAAACAGCGACTGTCCCGCCACACCGGCATTGTTCACCAGCAGCGACACCAGCCCCCACTTCTCCTCGATGGCGCGCACCATGGCCTGTACCTGTTCCCGCCGGGATACATCCGCCTGACAGATCATGGCCTCGTGTCCCGCGGCGGTCAGCTCTGCCGCCAGACTCTCGGCGCAGTCCCGCCGCACCCGATAGTTGATGCAGACCCGCCAGCCCTGATGCGCCAGCTCACGGGCCACAGCCCGCCCGATTCCCCGGCTGGAGCCGGTGACAAGCGCGATTTTTTCCATACATCGTTCCTCCCTGTGGCTGTGTTTTTTCTATTGTAATGTGCACTGAATAATAGAAAAAGCCTTATATTTCAATCCATAGAGGCCAATCCGTGGTATAATTGGAGCAAGA
>CAKTQM010000026.1 GCA_934597125.1 uncultured Oscillospiraceae bacterium | reverse complement strand
TTCCCCGCCATGCAGATCCACGACAAGTTCCTGAAGAAGCATCTGTTCTTCACCTGGCGCGATGAAAAGGCCATCCATCAGGTCACACAGAAGTACATCGACGAATTACAGATCAAGTGTACCAGCTCTCAGCAGAAGGCGAGAGAGCTGTCCGGCGGCAACCAGCAGAAGATCTGCCTTGCCAAGGCCTTCGCGCTGGAGCCCCGCTTCCTGTTTGTCTCCGAACCCACCCGCGGCATCGACGTAGGCGCAAAGGCACTGGTGCTGGAGGCTTTGAAGAAGTTCAACCGCGAAAGCGGCATCACCGTGGTGATGATCTCCTCCGAGCTGGAGGAGCTTCGTCAGGTCTGCGACCGGATCGCCATTGTCTCCGGCGGCAAGATCGCCGGTATCCTGCCGGCTGACCACAGCTCCGAGGAATTCGGTATGCTCATGGTCAGCCAGGTGAAGTAAGGAGGACAAGATGGGCAAAAATGTAACCACAAGTCTTGGCAGCAAGACGAAATTCCGGCAGCTGATCGACAACTTCGGTCTTCCCCGCGTGATTATCACGGGCTTTTTGCTGCTGCTGTTCATCTCCGCCCCCATCGTGGGCGCGGATCTGGCAACCCAGATCACCAATACCATCAACCGCTTCAGCTGGAACGCCGTTCTGGTGCTGGCGATGGTTCCCATGATCCACTCCGGCTGCGGCCTGAACTTCGGCCTGCCTCTGGGCATCGTGTCCGGCCTGCTGGGCGCCACGCTGTCCATCGAGTTCGGCTTCACCGGCCCCATGAGCTTCGTGATGGCAATTCTGATCTCCACCCCCTTCGCGCTGCTGTTCGGCGGCGGCTACGGCTGGCTGCTGAATAAGATCAAGGGCGGCGAAATGATGATCGCCACCTACGTGGGCTTCTCCGCCGTGTCCTTCATGTGCATGATGTGGCTGCTGCTGCCGTACCATAGCCCCAACATGGTCTGGGGCTTCGCCGGCAAGGGCCTGCGTACCGTCATCTCCCTGGAGGGCTTCTACGATCAGCTGCTGGCGAACTTCCTGGCCATCGACCTCAACGGCATCGGCATCAATCTGGTGATCCCCACCGGCAGCCTGCTGGTGTTCGCCCTGCTGGCGCTGGCTATGTGGGCCTTCCTGCATACCAAGACCGGCACCGCCATGACCGCCGTGGGCTCCAACCCCGCCTTTGCCAAGGCCGCCGGCATCAATGTGGACAAGATGCGTCTCATCTCCGTCATCATGTCCACCTGGCTGGGCGCCGTCGGCATCCTGATGTACGAGCAGGGCTTCGGCTTCGTGCAGCTGTACATGGGCCCCTTCTGGATGGCCCTGCCCGCCGTGTCCGCCATCCTCATCGGCGGCGCGTCCGTGAATAAGGCGTCCATCCCCAACGTCATCATCGGTACGTTCCTGTTCCAGGGCATCGTCACCATGACGCCTACCGTCATGAACTCCGCGTTCCACATGGATATGTCCGAGGTCATCCGTATCATCGTCTCCAACGGCATGATCCTGTACGCACTGACCAGAAAGACGGAAGGAGGGCGCTGAACATGAATAATCTGATGAAGAAAAAAGTAAGCGTTCTTGACCTGATCCGCGGCAACTCCGTGCCGCTGATGTTCGTCCTGATCTGCGCCGTGTTTATCCCGCTGTCCGGCTTCTCCGGCAGCTATCTGCTCAACGAGATCATGACCCGTCTGGGCCGCAACGCCTTCCTGATCCTCAGCCTGCTGATCCCCATTATGGCCGGTATGGGTCTGAACTTCGGCATGACTCTGGGTGCCATGGCGGGACAGATCGGCCTGATCCTGGTGGCCGACTGGCAGATCTGGGGTATCCCCGGCCTGGTGCTGGCCGCCATCATCTCCATCCCCATCTCCGTGCTGCTGGGCTGGATGTGCGGCGTGCTGCTGAACCGTGCCAAGGGCCGCGAGATGATCACCAGCTACATCATCTCCTTCTTCGTCAACGGTGTGTATATGCTGGTGGTGCTGTATATGATGGGCCCCATCATTCCCATCGTTCATAACACCCTGAAGCTGCCCCGCGGCTACGGCATCCGCAACACCGTCAGCCTGCTGCCCATGCGCCAGTCCATTGATAATGCCCTGGCGATCTACGTGGGCGGCGTCAAGATCCCCGTGCTGACCCTTATCATCATCGCCTTGGCCTGCCTGTTCATTGTCTGGTTCCGCAAGACCAAGCTGGGTCAGGACATGCGTGCCGTGGGTCAGGATATGGAAGTGGCCCGTGACGCCGGTATCAACGTGGAGCGCACCCGCATCATCTCCATGGTGATCTCCACCGTGTTCGCCGGCTTCGGCATGATCATCTACCTGCAGAACCTGGGCAACTTCCCCACCTACAGCGCCCATACCAACGTGGGTATGTTCTGTATCGCGGCGCTGCTGGTGGGCGGCGCGTCCGTGGAAAAGGCGTCCATCGGCAACGTGTTCCTGGGCGTGATCCTGTTCCACACCATGTTCATCGTGGCGCCCTCCGCCGGTACCAAGATCACCGGTGACTCCATGATCGGCGAGTATTTCCGCGTGTTCATCTCCTACGCCGTCATCACCATCGCCCTGGTCATGTACGAGACCAAGAAGCGCAAGTCCCAGAGTCTGATGGGCCAGATGCTGGCCCAGGCCCAGAAGGATGAGGAGGAGGGTAAGACGGAATGAAGACACGTAAATGGATCATCCGGATCGCCGCCGTTGTGGTGCTGATCGTCATTGGCGTCATCATGAGCATCATCGGCCGCGGCCACACCATCTATCTGGACAACAAGACCCTGGAGTACGGCGGCCAGACCTACAAGGCCCCCTATAAGGTGACTATCACCGTGGGCGATGAGGAGCTGACGAAGCTGTACGACAAGGAGCGCGGCTCCACCACCTGCCTGGGCCAGACCTTCACCGTCACCCTGACCGTTATGGAAAAGAAGAACGGTGCCGAGGAGACCCAGACCTATAAGATCCCCGTCCCCAAGAATCTGGACGGCGTCATCATCAACATCCCCGGCTATCTGGCCGGCCTGCCTCAGGAGGCATACCTCACCGAGTTCGTACCGGTCGTGACCGAGGAACCCGTGGATGAGACCCCCGGCGGCGAGGACGACCTGATCCCCGGCAGCGATGGCGACAGCGCGATCCCCGATATGTAATCCGATCCGATACAGCCCATGCCGCGGCATGGGCTGTATCCGCCTTTGTCATTTGATACCAATAGGGAGGTAATATCATGGCAGTTTTATCCGGCTTGAAGCCTGAAAAGGTATTTTACTATTTTGAAAAGCTCTGCTCCGTCCCCCACGGCAGCGGCAATACCAAGATCATCAGCGACATGTGCGTGGGCTTTGCCAAAGAGCTGGGTCTGCGCTGCCGCCAGGAACCCTGCAACAACGTCATCATCTGGAAGGATGCGGCCCCCGGCTATGAAAACGCCGCCCCCATCATTCTCCAGGGCCACATCGACATGGTCTGCGCCAAGACAGACGACTGCACCAAGGACATGACCCGCGAGGGGCTGGATCTCATGACCGACGGTGAGTGGATCTGGGCCGATAAGACCTCTCTGGGCGGCGACAACGGCATTGCCGTAGCCATGATCCTGGCGATTCTGGCGGATGATACCCTGCCCCATCCCCCCATCGAGGCGGTGTTCACCGTGGATGAAGAGGTGGGCATGGACGGTGCCTTTGCCCTGGACTGCTCTGACTTGAAGGGCAAAAAGCTCCTGAATCTGGACTCCGAGATCGAGGGCGTCTTCACCGTCTCCTGCGCCGGCGGCATGCGGGCCGATTGCCACCTGCCCGGCGTCATGGAACCGGTCAGCGGCATGGTGGGCTATTCCGTCACGCTGGCGGGCCTGCAGGGCGGCCACTCCGGCGCGGATATTCACCTGGGCCGCGCCAGCGCCAACCAGCAGATGGGCCGCGTGCTCTACAGCGCCATGGAGCGCTTCCCCGGCCTGCGTCTGGCAGCCGTCTCCGGCGGCCAGTTTGACAACGTCATCTGCTCCCGCTGCGACGCCGCCGTGGCTATCCCCGCCGGCAAAGAGGCGAATTTCGAAGCCTTCGTCGCGGAATTTGATGCCATCCTGAAAAACGAGTACACCGGCTGCGACGACGGCATCACCCTCACCTGCGCCAAGACCGACGTCACCTCCGCCATCAGCGAAGTTACCACCAACCTCATGCTCCACACCCTGCTGGCCCTGCCTCAGGGCGTGCAGGCCATGAGCGTGGACTTCCCCGGCCTGACCCAGACCTCTCTGAATCTGGGCGTCCTGAAACTGGAGGCGGACGGCCTGCACATCACCTTCTCCATCCGCTCCAGCATCGCCTCCCAGAAGGAGATGCTGGCCCAGCGCGTCCATGCCATCGTGGAGTTCGCCGGCGGCACCGTCACCGAGCGGGGCAAGTACCCCGGCTGGCAGTACGAGCGCAACTCCGCCTTCCGTGATATGGTGCTGGACGCCTATCATGACCTGACCGGCAAGGAGGGTGTGGTGGAGGCCACCCACGGCGGCCTGGAGTGCGGCCTCCTGATCGAGAAGATCCCCGGTCTGGACGCCATCTCCATGGGCCCCGAGCTCCATGATGTCCACTCCGTCCGTGAGCGTCTCAACGTCCCCTCTACCGAGCGGATGTACGACCTCCTGTGCGAAGCTCTCAAACGCAGCAAGTAAGACCCGCGGCCCTATCGGCGGCAAAGCTGTAAAGCGCAACGTTTTGCAGCTTTGCCGCCTTTTTACTGCAAATTTTGCAAGAATCACACCAAACACAAAAGATTCTCCACACGAAAAACATGAATAACCGCCGGGAATAATGAATAAAACACCGATCAGAACAGGATGAAATCAAGGATTTGCTGCATACCGCACCCTGATGTAAAAAAGTCGTCAGGATAAAAATGAATTTTTTCGCGTTTTGACTTGCAAAAAAACAAATATGGGAGTATAATACGTCCGTTGAGTAAATTTTGCCGCCTCCGGCGGCAGCAGAAAAGCGAGGAGAATCACATTATGAAAAAGTTTTTTGCATTGATCCTGGCGCTGGCCATGGCTCTCAGCCTGGTGGCCTGCGGCGGCAGCAACGGCGAGGGCGGCGATACCGCCAAGGCCAAGCTGCGCTTTGTCACCGGCGGCGAGTCCGGCACCTATTACGCCTTCGGCTCCGTCATCGCCCAGCACGCCACCAACAACGCCGGCATCGACGTGGTGGGGCTGGTGGGCAACGGCTCCCAGTCCAACGTGCAGGAGCTGCAGGACGGCAACGCCGAGCTGGCCTTCTGCCAGTCCGATGTTATGGCCTATGCCTACAACGGCACCAACATCTTTGCCGATCACGGCAAGGTGGACTGCTTCTCCACTGTGGCCGCTCTGTACATGGAGCAGGTGCAGATCGTCACCGTCGACCCCACCATCAAGACCGTGGAGGATCTGGCCGGTAAGAAGGTCTCTGTGGGCGCTGCCGGTTCCGGCGTGTACTTCAACGCCAAGGATATCCTGACCGCTTACGGCCTGGGCGATGTCAACGAGAATGACGAGTTCACCCAGATCAACGCCACCTATCAGTCCTTTGGCGACAGCGCCAACGACCTGAAGGACGGCAAGATCGACGCCGCCTTCATCGTGGCCGGCGCCCCCACCACCGCTGTCACCGACCTGGCAACCACCAAGGACGTGCATCTGGTCAGCCTGGATGACGAGCATATCGCCAAGCTGCTGGAGACCTCCGACTACTACACCAAGACTGTCATCTCCAAGGATGTCTACGGTCTGGATGAGGATGTGACTACCGTGGCCGTGGCCGCCGTGATCCTGGCCCGCAACGACGTGTCCGAGGATGCCATCTATGCCCTGACCGCCGACATCTTTGACAACGCCGCCGATCTGGTCAGCAGCCACGCCAAGTATGGCGAGCTGAGCCTGGAGTTCGGCTCCTCCATCACCTCCGTGCCCTATCATCCCGGCGCCGCCAAGTACTTCGCCGAGAAGGGCTTCACCGTCCAGTAAATCCTGAACGGCGCGTTAACGCAAAAACCGCTTCTCGAGACTACGGCAGGCCCGTCCTGCCGTAGTTCTCGCTGTTCTTTGGCATAGCATTTTCCAAAACCATACCAAGGAGATCCACTATGAAACTGTTCAAAAAGAAGGTAGAAGAGCCCACCCCCGTAGATACCTCCGCCGCCGGCGGCGAGGATATGGCCGCCGATCTGGACGCGGTGATGCGCAAATATGACCGCGAATCCAACACCCGTATCTGGGAGGGCCCCCTCCGCTGGATCACCGGCGGCCTGATGGCGGCCTTCTCCCTGTACTGTATCGCCATGACTCTGTGGTCTACCGCCCTGCCGGAGACCCGCCTCAGCCTGTTCCTGGCCTGCATCGTCTTCATCGGCTTTTTGACCTACCCCATCAAAAAGGGTCACATCAAGGTCAATTTCATGCCCTGGTACGATATCGTGCTGATGGTGGTGGGCACAGGCTGCTTCCTGTACTTCGCCTTCAACGCCATGGCTCTCATCAAGCTGGCTACCCGTATCGAGCCCATTCACGTGGTTATCGGCGCGGTGGGCATCCTGATCCTGCTGGAGTTGTGCCGCCGCTGCGTGGGCCTGCCCATTCTGTGCGTGGTGGGCGTCCTGCTGGTCTATACCTTCTATAACCAGCTCAGCTGGAACGCCGACTTCTATCAGGCCCTGAAGAACATCATCTATAAGCTGTTCTATACCACCAACGGCGTCATCGGCACCCCCGTCAACGTCTGCTATACCTACATCGTCCTGTTCATCATCTTCGGCGCGTTCCTGGAGCGCACCGGCATCGCCAATTTCTTCATCAGCTTCGCCAACCGCCTCGCCGGCTGGTCAAGCGGCGGCCCCGCCAAGGTGGCGGTCATCTCCTCCGCCCTGTGCGGCATGGTGTCCGGCTCCTCCGTGGGCAACACCGTCACCACCGGCTCCGTCACCATCCCCATGATGAAGAAGACCGGCTACAAGCCGGAGTTCGCCGGCGCCGTTGAGGCGGCCGCCTCCACCGGCGGTCAGATCATGCCCCCCATCATGGGCGCCGCCGCCTTCCTGATGGCGGAGTACATGGGCCTGCCCTATGCCACTGTGGCCGTCAAGGCCATCCTGCCCGCCGTGCTGTACTTCACCGGCATCTTCATCGCCGTCCATCTGGAGGCCAAGAAGCTGGGCCTGAAGGGCCTGTCCCGTGAGGAAATGCCCGCCTGGAAGGATCTGGGCCGCAAGTGCTATCTGCTGCTGCCTCTGATCCTGCTGGTGTGGCTGGTGTCCAGCGGCGCCAAGACCATGCAGTTCTCCGCCGCCGCCTCCATTCTGGCGGCCGTCATCGTGGGCTTCCTGAATAAGGATGAGCGCCTGACTCCCCAAAAGATCTTCGAGGCGCTGGAGGCCGGTGCCCGCGGCGCCATCACCGTCGGTGTGGCCTGCGCCGTGGCCGGTATGATCGCCGGCTGCATCACCGTCACCGGTCTTGCCTCCATCCTCATCAACGGCATCGTGGGTCTGGCGGGCAACGCCACCATCATCGGTCTGGTGCTCACCATGATCTGCTGCATCATCCTGGGCATGGGCGTGCCCACCACCGCCAACTACTGCATCATGGCCTCCACCTGCGCCCCCATCCTCATCAAAATGGGTATTCCCGTGGTGGCCGCCCACTTCTTCGTGTTCTACTTCGGCATCGTGGCGGATATCACGCCCCCCGTGGCCCTGGCCGCCTACGCCGGCTCCGCCATCGCCAAGTCCGACCCCATGAAGACCGGTATCAACGCCACCAAGCTGGCGATTGCCGCCTTCATCGTCCCCTACATCTTCGCCTATTCCCCCGCCCTGCTGTTTGAGAACGTCTCCGGCTGGTGGGAAGTGACCCAAATATGCATCAGCGCCCTGCTGGGTATCTTCGGCATCGCCGCAGCCCTCAACGGCCACCTGTACAAAAAGGTGCCCTGGTACTTCCGCCTCCTGCTGGTGGTGGGCGGTCTGGGTATGATGATCCCCGGCACCCTCACCGACGTGGTGGGTCTGGCGCTGGTAGCCATCGTCGTGGTGGTGCAGTACTGGTCTGCCAAGCGCGCTCAAGTAACCATTTAGTGATCTCCCTTTCTGAGCGGAATGCCCGCCGTCTACGGACGGCGGGCATTTCGCTCTCTTATAAGCTAAAGCGGCAGACATACCCTTCCGGAAAGTGCCGCAAACCCGTTGTGGAAAATGCCAAAGGGTGTCAAAAGACAGACTGTCAGGAGAAATTTGAAGAAAAACGCTTTGAGCGGTGGAAAAACAAAAGAAAACGATATTTCTTATTCCGTTTTTTCGCCAAAACGTCATGAAAAAATATTCTTATGGCAGGGTTAAGCACAGCTTATGTACCAAGAACAACACAATTTTGACAAAAATTTGAAATGGTATTGCAAAAACTGTGAAAAACGGGGATTTTGCGCCCCGTTAAACGAAAAAATGTTTTTGTGGAAAATGACGGAAAAATCACATAAAAATTATTTTTCGCTGAAAATTAGTTTGAAAATTTGACGAAAAAAGTGACTTTTTATTATAATAAGGGACGGAACAAAAAAGAAAGTTTCCCCGAAAGGGGAAGAAAGAGGAAAACACATTATGGAAAAATATCTGGTTCTGGCCACATTCGTGGGCGCAGTCCTGGCGCTGGTGTTCGCATTCGTCACCGGCAAGCGGGTGCTGAGCTTTGACGAAGGCACCCCCCTGATGAGCAAGATCTCCCGCTCCATCCGCGAGGGCGCCAACGCCTATCTGAAACGTCAATACACCGTGGTGGGCGTGTTCTTCGCCTGCATGATCGTGGTGCTGTGCATCATGGCCGCCTGCGGTCTGCTGACCTGGTTCGTGCCCTTCGCGTTCCTGACCGGCGGCTTCTTCTCCGGCCTCAGCGGCTTTGTGGGCATGCGCATTGCCACCAAGGCCAACTGCCGCACCGCCAACGCCTGCCGCGACGGTTTGAACCGCGGCCTGCGCGTGGCCTTCTCCGCCGGCTCCGTCATGGGCTTCACCGTGGTGGGTCTGGGCCTGCTGGACATCAGCGTCTGGTTCATGCTGCTGCGCTTCGTCTTCAAGCTGGACGCCAGCAATATCACCAGCGCCATGCTGACCTTCGGCATGGGCGCCAGCTCCATGGCCCTGTTTGCCCGCGTGGGCGGCGGCATCTTCACCAAAGCGGCCGACGTGGGCGCCGATCTGGTGGGTAAAGTCGAGGCCGGTATCCCCGAGGATGACCCCCGCAACCCCGCCGTCATCGCCGATAACGTGGGCGACAACGTGGGCGACGTGGCCGGCATGGGCGCCGACCTGTATGAGAGCTACGTGGGCTCCATCATCTCCGCCTCCGCCCTGGGCGTGGCCGCTTTCTCCGATCAGGCCTTCAAGGCCATGGCCATCCCCATGGTTATGGCAGCCGTGGGCATCATCTGCTCCATCGTGGGCTCCTTCTTCGTCAAGACCGAGGAGAACGCCGACCAGCGCACGCTGCTCAAGGCCCTCTCCCGCGGCACCAACCTCTCCGCCATCCTCATCGCCATCATCTCCTTCTTCCTGGTGTGGAAGCTGCTGGGTCTGGAGCACTGGGGCCTGTACGTAGCCATCCTGTCCGGTCTGGCGGCCGGCGTGCTGATCGGCAAAGCCACCGAGTACTACACCTCCGACACCTATAAGCCCACGCAGGAGCTCAGCAGCAAGAGCCAGACCGGCGCCGCCACCATCATCATCGGCGGTCTGGGTCTGGGCATGCTGTCCACCGCGCTGCCCATCGTCATCGTGGCCGTCTGCATCCTGCTGGCCTTCTTCCTGTCCGGCGGCGTCCAGAGCGCCGGCATGGGCCTGTACGGCATCGCCCTGGCTGCCGTAGGTATGCTCTCCACCCTGGGCATCACCCTGGCTACCGACGCCTACGGCCCCGTGGCCGATAACGCCGGCGGCATCGCCGAAATGGCCGGTCTGGAGCCGGAAGTCCGTCAGCGCACCGACGCGCTGGACTCCCTGGGCAACACCACCGCCGCCACCGGCAAGGGCTTCGCCATCGGCTCCGCCGCCCTGACCGCCCTGGCCCTCATGGCCTCCTATATCGAAAAGGTCAAGGAAGTGGGCGCCGCTGATGTTACCTTCAACGACTTCTCCCTCATGAACCCCGTGGTGCTGGTGGGCCTGTTCATCGGTGCCTGCCTGCCCTTCGTCTTCGCCGCCCTGACCATGAACTCCGTGGGCCGCGCTGCCCAGAGCGTGGTGATCGAGGTGCGCCGCCAGTTCAAGGAGATCGTGGGCCTCATGGACGGCAAGGCCGATCCCGATTACGCCCGCTGCGTGGATCTGTGTACCAAGGCCAGCCTGAAGGAAATGGTGCTGCCCACTGTCATCGCCGTGGTTACCCCCATCGTGGTGGGTATGATCCTGGGCTTCAAGGGCGTCGTGGGTCTGCTGGCCGGCGCCACCGTCACCGGCTTCCTGATGGCCATTTACATGGCTAACGCCGGCGGCGCATGGGATAACGCCAAGAAGTATATCGAGGCCGGCAACTTCGGCGGCAAGGGCAGCGAGTGCCACAAAGCCGGCGTGGTGGGCGACACCGTGGGCGATCCCTTCAAGGATACCGCCGGCCCCGCCATCAACATCCTCATCAAGCTGCTGAGCATGGTCTCCATCGTCTTCGCCGGCCTGGTAGTCAACTTCTCCATCCTGTAAGGATCTGTCAAATGAAAAATATCCTCCGGCTCCGCCGGAGGATATTTTTATCAGAAATTTCATTTTCCGTCTTGACTCTGCCATACTGTCAGGCCTTATCCTATATCCGAGCTCAAAAAACACCCCCATGGAGGTAACCCGCAATGTTGAAGATCGGAGAGTTTTCCAAGCTGTCCCGCGTCAGCGTCCGTATGCTGCGTCACTATGACGACATCGACCTGCTGACCCCGGCCTACATCGACCGATTCACCGACTACCGTTACTACAGCGAGTCTCAGCTGCCCACCGTCTGCCGTATCACGGCCCTGAAGGACATGGGCTTCCGCCTGGCGGATATCTGCCGCATCCTGTCCTTCTACGACGACCGTCGGCGGCTGGACGACTGCCTTGTCGCCCAGCAGGCGCTGCTGCAGGATCAGGCGGCGGAGGTGGCCTGGAAGCTGCGCCTGCTGGACAGCGCCCGGAAACGATTGAGAAAGGAAGATACTATGGCTTATAATGTTACCGTCAAGACCCTGCCCCGGCGCTATGCCGCCTGCGTCCGCATGACTATCCCCAGCTATGAAAAGGAGGGCATGGTGTGGGACACCCTCTGCGCCGAGACCGACCACCTGCACCTGATCCCCGACGACCCCTGCTATTGCAGCGTCACCTTCCTGGATGCCGAGTATAAAGAGCGCGACGTGGAGGTGGAGGCCCAGAAAACCGTAAAGGGCCAGTACCCCGACACCGAGCACGTGAAGTTCCGCACCCTGCCCGCCGTCACCTATGCCGGCTGCACCTATCAGGGCGGCTATGAGCATATCGGCGAGGTCAACGCCGCCGTGGCCGCCTGGATCGAGGCCAACGGCTATCAATACGCCGGCCCCATGTTCAATATCTACCACGTCTCCCCCCACGAGACCCAGAACCCAGACGAATTCGTCACCGAAGTCTGCTACCCTATCACGAAATAAAAAAGGACGGCCATCCATCGGATGGCCGCCTTTTCACGCACCAAAAGATTCTGTGCAGCGCCCGTACTCCGCCGCACGGTGGACGCAAGGCGTGCGACAAAAGTGCGCAGGGGAGGGGTTCTACCCCGCCCGTCGTTTAACAGAAGCGTCGTCGCAGGTGGAAAGGGAAGATCGGGCACTCGTTCCGCTGCGCTCCACAGCGCCCGATCTTCTCCTGCGAAATTTCTATGAGGACACGGTATAATTTCAAACAACTGCCGCGGCCTTAACGTAGGGTCATTCTCGTCAGGCTGAAGGAAGCAGCCGTTCCCACCGCGGCTGTTCCCATCCGGCGGCATCGAAATTCTCCCGAATGGCACGGCACATGATCTCCAGCTTCTGCCGGAGGGCGGGGGACTGCATCAGCGCGCCCGCCACGTCCTCGTTAGCCATGATGTACTCCATCAGCCGTGCCCGATCCTCCTTGGCGTTGGTGCGGCTGTAGTTGTCCACGAAGTAGACATTTCGCATCTCCGATTCCCCGAAGAACGTCCACCGCGATGGGTCGGGATCGGCCTCCTGAGCGTCCTCGTTGTAACGGAAGCCCTCCGGATTGCAGCCGTCCCACTCCTCCCGGTCAATGGCGTCCCAGTTGCGTGTCAGCAGCACGCCCTCAATGGCGTGCCAGATCTCATGGCAGATGGTGCCCTCAAAGGCGTCGATGTTCACGTCGATATAGATGTTCTGCCAGCCGTAGGTTTCATACGTCAGTCCAATGGCGTTGACGGCATTTTCAATGTGGCCCACCGGAATGAACCGCACGCCGCCCTCGTCCATGCTGTTGCGCATCTGGCGGAAGAAGCCTTCCGGATACAGGGCCAGTGTCCGATCCAGCGCCTCCAGCATCCGGGCGATGGCCCGCGGCTCATCCTCCAGCCCCCACTGATCCGTGGTGGTTATCGTGGCGTCCCACACCGCCTCGCACGCCTCCTGTCCCTGGGCTGACAGCAGGATCGTCACGCCATAGCGCTCCTCCAGCCGGTCGGCGTAGTCCCGCGCCTCCTGCAGGGTGGCCGGCAGGGGCGCGCCGTTCAGCTCGCTCCAATATACCTCCATCAGCGCCGTGTCCACCGTCAGGGGAGACTCGATCTGCGCCGCGTCAGCCACTTGGGTGAAAGTCAGCTGCGCCGGATCAATGGCTACCAGATGCAGCTGTTCATCACCGTATACGCAGCCCACCAGCACGTTCTCCGGTAGCCATACCGCGTCCCGCATCGCGCCGCCTACGCTGTCCTCCGGCAGCGGGCACGCGGATACGCCGTCCGCCAGCCGGTACAGCGTGACATCCTGTGCCACGACCAGCAGATACGGTGAACCGCTCACCGGCAGCAGCTCCGATTCCTCGCCGCCCAGCACCACGCTCTCCGCCCGATAGTAGGCCCCGTCATAGGGATACAGCACGTCGTACCCCATGGCCTCGTTGTTGAACCACAAAAGCTCCGTCCCCGCCCCGTTGGGATACGGGGCGTACCACGGCGTTTGCAGCATGGCGTACGCGCCGGTGTCCGCGTCCACAATGGCCGTGCCGCTCTCCGTGCTGTAGGGCGACAGGCGACAGTGCAGAAACAGCGTCTCGGAGTTCGGCGCGATCCCCGCCACATCCAAAAAGCGCATGTCGTCCTCCAGCGCCACCCGCTCCACCTGCCCGGTGGACACCTCCGCGCGGCACAGCACGTCATCCTGAATAAAGTAATAGCGGCTCCCGTCGTGGGAGAATACGCCGCCATACTGGTCGTTGGCATAGCGGCCCCAATCCGCCAGATCGCTGCCGATCAGCAGCCAGCCGCCCTCCTCCCAGCAGAACAGCGCCGCGCCGCCGTCCGTGAACCGCTGCGCCTGCAGTTCCCAGCTGCCCTCCAGCTCGCGGTACTGCACCACCTTGTCGGCGGCAACATCCACCACCGCCAGATAGGTGGTGTCCTTCTCGTAATCCACCCATCCCGTCAGCACCTGCCCGCCGTCCAGGGGGAGCATCGTGGGCAGCGCCGCGGGCGAAACGCACGTCAGCTGCTGGATGGGCTGCTTCAGCAGCGCCTTCTCCCCGCAGCCCGCCAGCGCCAGCGTCAGCAGCAGGCACACCGCCGCCAGCAGCGCCGCGCCTGAAATTCGAAAGCTCTTTCTTGCCATAAAAGATTCTCCTGCATCAAAAAGGAATGCGCCGCACAGCCGTGCGGCGCATGTTATTATAGGAGCAAGCTCCCCGCTTGTCAAGTAACGGCCACCACCGCGGCCCCCAGCGCTTCCGCCTCCCGCCTCTCATGGCAGGCCATCACCAGTGTCCGCGGCCTCACCGCCGCGTCGATGGCGGCCAGACAGCGCTCTCTGGCCGCCTCGTCCAGCCCCGTCAGCGCCTCATCCAGCACCAGTACGTCAAAGGGATGAGCCAACGCCCGTGCCAGCGCCGCCCGCCGCCGCATGCCGCCGCTCAGGGTCTCCGGCAGCGCGTCCTGACACTCGCCCAGCCCCACCGCCGTCAGCCAGTGGCGGGCGGCCTCTTGTCCGCCGAACAGCGCCGCGTTTTCCAGCACCGTCTTCCACGGCAGCAGCCGATCCTCCTGAAACACCGCCGCCAGCCGGATTCCCTCCGGCAGCGTCACCGTCCCGCTCCAGGGCCGCTCCAGCCCCATCAGCAGCCGCAGCGCCGTGGTCTTTCCCTGTCCCGAGGCCCCCGTCAGGCACACACGTCCCCCCGACGGCACCTCCAGCGAGAACTCCCGCAGCACCGCCCGCTCCGGCACATAGCCGAAGGTTACATGCTCAAACCGGATCATGTCCCTGCTCCTTTCCCGTCAGATGCGCCGCGGCGCCCTGCAGCAGCGCGCTGCACGCCACGATCACCACCGTCAGGGCAAATACCTCGTCATAGCTGACGCCGGCCTTGCCGCTCCACAAAAGGTCGCCCAGCGACCCCTGCGTCCGGCAGATGACCTCCGCCGCGATGCCCGACTTCCAGGCAAAGCCCAGCCCCGTGGCAATGGCCGCGGCGGCGTAGGGCCGCACCTGAGGCAGCGTGATGTGCCGCAGCACCTCCCACCGTCCCATGCCGAACACCCGGGCCATCTCCTCCAGTCCCCTGTCGGCGTGGTCAAGCCCCGTCGCCACATTGCTCCACACAATGGGCAGCACCGTCAAAAACACGATCACGCTGGGGATATACGTCCGGCTGACCCACAAAAACACCACAATGGTAAACACCGCCACCGGAATGGCGCGGATCACCCCCAGCAGCGGCGTCGCCAGCCACCGGAACACCCGCCACCGGTGTGCCGCGGCGGCGCACAGCGTGCCCACCGCCGCCGCCAGCGCGAACCCCGCGCCGATCCGCAGCAGCGAAAGCCCCAGCGACCGCCAGAATCCCGCCGTCCGCCCCATGGCCGCCAGCGCCGCCAGCGTCTCCGCCGGCGTGGGCAGCGGCAGCAGCAGCGTCCGGTTGGCGGCCATGGCCGCCAACTGCCACACGATCAGCCAGAAGACCACCGCGCCGCCGTTTTTCAGCGCCTTACCCACCGTAATAGAATCCGTCGCCCGGCATCGCGCCGCCCACGCTTCTGGGATCAGCGTCAAACATCACCTGCAGATAGCCGCTCAGTCCCGTCTTCATCTCCGCGCCGGTGACAAATGTCAGCCCGCAGTAAGGCAGCGCCTTCTCCGCCAGCGCCGCCTTGGGGATCAGCCCATACTGCTCACACAGGGCGGCGGTGCCCGCCGCGTCGGCCTGCGCCTTCTCAATGGAGGCGGCATATTCCTGCAAAAACAGCGTCACCGCGTCGGGATGCTCCTGCAAGAACGCATTGCGCACAATGACGCAGCCCATCATCAGCGTGCTCTCGCCGCCGGATATCCTGTCCCACTCCTCCGTCATGTCAAACAGCGTCCGGGCGTTTTCATTCTGCATCAAAATACTGGTAGCCACCGGCTGAGGCGCCAGGATCACGGCCTCCGGATCGGTCTGCCAAACGGTCAGCAGCTCGCTGCCCTCGCCCACGAACTGCAGCGTCACATCCCTGTCGGGATCCAGCCCGTTGCCCTGCAGCACATAGCGCAGGATATACTCCGGATTGGCGCCCTGCCCGGGGGCATAGATGGTTTTGCCCGCCAGATCGGAGATGGCGTCCGCCTCTCCGCCGCAGCCCAGCAGCGACAGTACCCCCAGCGTGTTCACCGCCAGCACCGTCACGCCGCCATCGGTCTTGTTGTACAGCGTGGCCGCCAGATTGGTAGCCACGGCGGCAATGTCCGCCTGACCGTTGGACAGGGCGGCCACTACCTCGTCATTGGCCCCGGGCATGGTGATGTGATAGGTGTTGGCCGTCTCGCCCGCGTCGGCGGCGGCCCACAGATTCATGGCGCCGATGCCGGTGGGGCCCGACAGCACGTACAGGTTTACCTCCGCCGGCGTCAGTTCCCCGCCGCCATCGGCCGCGGGTGCCACCTTGGTGCCGCAGCCCGCCAGACTCAACGCCAGCGCCAGTACCAGCAGCAGACTTGCAAAAGATTTGATGTGCTTCATTGTATGACCTCGATTCTTTTTCCGTCGCGGACGATCATGCCCGCCGCCGTCAGATCCTCCATGGCCCGATACAGGCTGGTGCGCCCCATGGACAGCATCGCCGCCAGCTTCGTCATGCTGATGCCCTCCGGCACCCGCCCCGCCTCGTCGCAGTTGGCCTGCAGCCAGCGGTACAGCCGCTGCTGCGTGCCCTCCTGGGTCAAAACGGCGATCTTTCCGTTCAAAAACCGTACCCGGCCGGAGAGAAAGGTGATGTAGTTCACCGCCATGGAGGGGCAGCGGGCGAACCACGTTTCCAGCAGCGCCTCCTCCAGCAGCACCACGCTGCAGGCCGTCACCGCCCGGACGCGGGACACATACCCGCCCCCGCCGAACAGCGCCGCCGCGCCGAAGGTGTCCCCCGGCCCGAAGGCGGCCAGCACCGCCTGCTCCCGGTCGGGGGACACCGCCTCCGCCCGGCCCTCCAGCACGATGCCCAGTCCCCGTTCCGCCGTGTCCGGCCCGCAGATGACCGCGCCCCGTTCAAACCGCCGTACCGGCAGCGCTGCCGCTTCCTCCGGCAGCTTCTCTAACCCTTGAAACAGAAAATGCCGCGCCAACAGCGCCGATCGTTCCTCCATCGTTCCGACTCCTTTTGTTCCAAATGGAACAGTTTTATTCAGTATAGTCCGCCCTCCACCGGTTGTCAAGAGAGCGAAAATGTGGTATGCTGAGGAAAAACCACGAAGGGAGACCCCTCATGCGATTGATCTCATGGAACGTCAACGGTCTGCGCGCCTGCCTAAGCAAGGGCTTTCTGGACTTCTGCGCCCTTGCCGACGCGGACGTGATCTGCCTGCAGGAGACGAAAATGCGTCCGGAGCAGGCCGATTTCGACCTGCCCGGCTACCACCGCTTCTGGAACAGCGCCGACAAGGCCGGCTATTCCGGCACCGCCGTGTTCACCCGCCGCCAGCCTCTGTCCGTCACCTACGATTTCGGCCCCGACATCCACCGGCACGAGGGCCGCGTCATCACCGCCGAGTATGAGGACTTCTATCTCGTCTGCTGCTATACCCCCAATTCCAAGGATCAGCTCTCCCGCCTGGACTACCGTATGGAGTGGGAGGATGATATTCTTCAGTATCTCCGGGAACTGGACGCAAAAAAACCGGTGGTCTACTGCGGCGACCTGAATGTGGCCCATCAGGAGATCGACCTGAAAAACCCCAAGACCAACCGCATGAACCCCGGCTTTTCCGACGAGGAGCGGGCCAAAATGACCCGTCTGCTCTCCAGCGGCTTTGCCGATACCTTCCGCACCCTGTATCCGGATCGTACCGGCGCCTATTCCTGGTGGAGCTACCGTTTCCACGCCCGCGAAAAGAACGCAGGCTGGCGCATCGACTATTTCATCGTCTCCCAGCGCCTGCTGCCCCGCGTAAAAAACGCCGACATCTGGCCCGAGATCACCGGCAGCGACCACTGCCCCGTGGTGCTGGAGCTGGCCGAAGCATAAAAAAGACCGCCAAAGGCGGTCTTTTATATTTGCCGGAAAGGTACACTGAAGTTCCGCAGGGCGGGACGCCCTCACCCCGCCGTGCAATGAACGCAACGGGTATGATAAAAATTCGTAGGGGAGGGGCTCTGCCCCTCCCTCTCGACTACGATGGAATTTACCCCGCCAACTCAATAAGCGCTGCGCCATCGTAAGGCCCTCCGTAGGGGCGGGGTTCTACCCCGCCCGTTCGATAACCGTCAAGCCATCGTAAAACCCTCCGTAGGGGCGGACGTCCCTGTCCGCCCGCATCGGTGTACGCAAGCAGTTCCGCCAAGCACCGCCCCAAAGCCTCCCCTGTGCAAGGGGAGGTGGCACGGCGAAGCCGTGCCGGAGGGGTTGTCTTGAGATGGTGCGGTGGAAACAGAGATGGATGCTACGGCGGCATAGCCGCCGAGATCGGCGTTAAAAACATGCCACCGGCATGTTTTTTTAACACGCCGACGGCATAGCCGCCGAGATCGCGGCTAAAAACATGCCACCGACATGTTTTTAACGCGCCGATTCCACGGCCGCCGCGGGCCGGTGGTGATACCCGTGCAGCACCAGACCCAGCAGGATCAGCGCCGCGCCGATCATGCCCTGGGTGCCCATGCTCTCGTGCAGGAACACGGCGCTCAGCACCGCCGTGGACAGGGGGTTCACGGCGCACAGCTGCGCCGCCCGCTCCGCGGTGGTGTACCGCTGCGCCACCGGCTGAAAGGTAAAGCCGAAGCAGGAGCACACCAGCGCCAGCGCCAATATCACGCCCCATTCGATGCCGTTCTGGGGCAGATGGGGCGTCGCGTCCACCAGCAGCGTTCCCGCCGCCGCAAACACGCCCAGAAATCCGATCTGGAACATCCCCAGCAAAATGGGATCTCCCTCGTGGGAGAATTTGCCCGTCAGGATAATCCCTCCCGCGTACAGACATGCCTCCACCAGACACAGGGCCTCCCCCAGTCCGAAGCCGGAGATGCCCTCCTTCAGCGTCAAAAATCCCACGCCCGCCAGCGTTACCGCCGCGCAGACCAGCGCCATGTGCTCCGGCGCCTTCCGGTGCAGCGCCGCCTCCAGCAGCGGCACGATCACAATGGCCGTGTTTACCAGAAACGACACCGATGAGGCGCTTGTCATGGTCAGGGCGAAGGTCTCACAGGTCATCACCGCGAAAAACACCGCCCCCAGGATCATGCCGTGCAGCACGTCGGTTTTTGTCACCGTGCGCAGCTTTTTCCAGAAAATAACAGCCAATACCACAAAGGCCAGGCAAAACCGCGCCGCCAGCAGGTTCAGGGGACTCAGACTCTCCAGCCCCACCTTGGCAAACAGCAGCGATGTGCTTCTGGCGAAGATCACCGCCGCCAGCAGCCATTCCGCACTTTTTCTGCTCATGATCGGATCTCCCTCCCGTATCATTCTCTATTCTCACGCTCTCCCCCTGAAACGCGCCGTTGGGGCAAGGCGCGGCCTTGCCCCGATCGGCTGGTTGGGAGAGAGAAAACGGTTTACTTCGCCGTGGCCGGCTTCCACGCGGTGCGGTCATGGCTGCGGCCGGTCAGGCAGTTGACAGCCACCACAAATCCGGTGCCCGCCAGCATGGACAGCGCCAGCAGCGCCGCGCTGCCTGCCACGCAGCCCGCATAGGCGAACACAACCACCAGAGCCAGGAACACCAGCGCGATGGTCACACAGACGTTTCCCACATTCTTTTTCATGGTCTTGTCCTCCTTTTATCATTTGGGATGTTGAAATTTTTGTTTTTTCGCTTCCCTTAGGTTGACTTCATCATACCACTGCTTTATACTTGTGTAAAGCGATAGTATATCACGCGTTGCGTGACAAAACTGCAAGTATGCGTGGGAGATAAGGTACCAATAACAGCGGTTTATGTACCGATAAAGGCGGTTTATGTACCCGATAAAGGGGTTTGTGAGGTGCGTATGGATACAGAAAAATGCGCGGCGCTGCTGTGCGCCCTGGAGGAGGGGACTCTGGCCCGTGCGGCGGATAAGCTGGGCTATACCCCCTCCGGTATCAGCCGCATGGTGGCGGCGCTGGAGGAGGAGCTGGGCTTTCCTCTGCTGCATCGGGGGCGGGGCGGCGTCGCCGCCACCGGCGAATGTGAGGCTCTGCTGCCCGCCCTGCGGCAGATGGTCTATCAGGCCGAAAGCTGCCGCCAGACGGCGGCGGCCCTGCGGGGGCTGGAGCGGGGCACCGTCACCGTGGGGGCCAACTACCGGTTTTATGCCCGCCAGCTGGCCCACCTGATGGCCCGCTTTCGGGAGGAGCACCCCGGCATCCAGTTCCAGACTATTGAGGGCACCAGCACCACGCTGACCCGGGCGCTGCGGGAACATCGGGCGGATCTGTGCGTCATCAGCCGGCGGGATGGCCCGCTGCAATGGCTGCCGCTGCGGCAGGATCAGATGATGGTGATGCTCTCGCCGGAGCATCCGCTGGCGAAGGAGAAGGCCGTGCCCATCCGGCGGCTGGAGACGGAGAGCTATATCGAGATCTTTCCGGGGCGGGAGACGGATAATTCCCGCATTTTGGAGAAAAACCATATCCAGCCCGCCAACCGCTTTGCCGGCGTGGAGGACGATTTTTCCGCCATGGCTATGGTGGAGGCGGGGCTGGGCATCGCGCTAGTCAACGATCTGATCGCCGGTATGCTGATGGGGAACGTGGTGTTCCGCCCGCTGGATCCGCCCCAATACGTGGAGGTGGGCATCGCCACGCCGCCCGCCGAGCTGATGTCCCCCGCCGCGCGGCAGTTTCTGGCTTTTGTGCGGGCGAATTTGCGGGAATAAGGCAGCCGGCGGGAAAACCGATATTTATAGGAATCCCGTTTGACAGGGAAAACGAAGCTTGCTATACTGCAATATCATAAAATACAGCAAAAACACCATCCGAAAGCCCCGAAACGGGCGGGAAGGGGGAACCAATATGACCCATAAGGCTATTTTTCGCCAGCGGTGGAGCGAGGCGTTCCGCGACGCGGCCTTCCGGCGGCGGCTCCACGATCCGGAGCAGGCGGAGCGCTGGGCTCGGGCGCAGTTTTTTGAGGCGTTTCTGCCGGTGCGGCAGCGGCTTGCCTGCGCCGCGGTGGTGGACGCCGCCGCGGCGGCCATGGCGGAGTGCCCCGCGCCGGAGGAGGGCTGGCAGGCATATATCCTGAACGACGCCATTGCCCGCCTGTACCCCCGGCACCGCCACGAGGCCACGGAGGAGCAGGAGGATCTCGCCCTGTGCGCCCTGCGGGCGCTGCAGCTGCTGCTGGAGGAGGAGCGGCGGGCGCTGCCCTTTGACTGGCATATGGACTTCGCCTTCTGCACCGATGAGGAGGCGGCGGGCAGCGCCTTTTATCAGCGGTTTCTGCAGGTGTGGCGGCAGGACTTTGTCTATGAGCTGCTGCGGTTGAGCGGTGAGTTGACCCCCTTCAGCACGCTGCGGCACATCGCCATGGTACACCATGTGGCTATGACCGCCGGACGGGCGCTGCGCCGCAGCGGCGCGGCGGTGGATCTGGCGCTGACCTCGGCCGCCGCCGCGGGACATGACATCGGCAAATTCGGCTGCATGCCGGGGGAGCGGGTGCCGTATCTGCACTACTACTACACCGATGAGTGGCTGACCCGCGCGGGACTGCCCCAGGTGGCCCAGGTGGCCGGCAACCACTCCACGTGGGATCTGGAGCTGGCGAACCTGTCGGTGGAGTCCATGCTGCTGATCTACGCCGACTTCCGCTCGAAGCAGCGGCGGGAGGCGGACGGCCGCGAGACGGCGGCGCTGTATACACTGAAAGACGCCTTTGACGTGATCCTCAGCAAGCTGGACAATGTGGACGAGGCCAAGAAGCGGCGGTATGAATATGTCTACCGCAAGCTGCGGGATTTTGAGGACTATCTGCGGGCCAACGGCGTGGATGTGACGCTGCGGGGTCGGGACACGGCGCCGCTGGAGCAGCGTGATGTGGCGCTGATGGGGCCGGAGGAGTACTATCGCGCCTTCTGCCTGATGGCGGTGGAGCACAATCTGGACATGATGCGCCGCCTCAGCCACGAGGGGCTGTTTTCCGATCTGCTGGAGCTGGCGAGGGGAGAGAAGGACTGGACGCGCGTGCGCACCTATCTGTGCGTGCTGGAGAACTATTTCACCTATCTGTCCGCCAACCAGAAGATCCAGACGGTGTACTTCCTCTATGAGCTGCTGCTGCATCCGGAGGGGGATATCCGCCGGCAGGCGGCGGCGCTGATGGGGCGGGTCATCGCCAAATTCAGTTTGCGCTATAAAAAGGAGCTGCCGGCATCGGCGCCCCAGGCGGCGGTGGAGCAGACCCAGTTCGCCCTGTGGGCGCAGTATCTGAACCTGCTGTTTTACCCCGATCACAAGCTGACGCCCCAGCAGATCAGCCACATCCGCTTTACGGCCAAGCTGGTGGTGTCCGCCACGCTGGAGAACTGCGCGCCCCAGGAGACGGAGCACTTTCTGAGTGCGCTGCTGACCCACTATCAGACGCGGCAGGTGGAGGATCAGGGGGCGGCACTGGCCCTGACGGACACGCTGAGCTATCTGCCCCTGAAACGGCTGACAAAGCCGCAGGCCCAGCAGGTGGCCGATTTTGTGCTGGCCCAGTGCCAGAGCCGCGATCCGTCTCTGCAGGCGGCGGCCCTGCAGCTGTTTTTCCGCGCCAGCCAGACGCTGCCGCCGGAGCATCCCCTGCGTGCCGCCGTGGCACGGCTGCGGCAGGAGGAACACAGCTTCGCCCTGCCGTCCCTGCGCTACCGCTACGCGCGGGTGTGCGGGATACCGGCGGAGGAGGCGGTGGGAGCGCTGAGCAATCAGGAGGTGTCCGACATTCTGCTGGATAACCTGAAAACCGCCACGCCGTGGATGGTGAAGGTGGTCAACGTGGAGCTTTTGTCCCGCTACGCCGCCTGCGGACGGGGCAGCGCCATGCAGATCGCCGCCCATTTCGCCAACATCGTGCGGGTCAGCGAGGCGGTGGTGGTACGCCAGCGGGCGGGCCGCGCCCTGCTGGGCATCGTCCCCCGCCTGACCGGCGAGCAGCGCAACGAGATCGCCGTGGAGCTGAGCAAGGCGCTGGAATCGGGACACTATGAATTTTCCAAATATATCCCCCAGTATCTGGGGGCCTTCATGCTGTGGCTGCCGCCGGCGGAGCTGGACGAGGTCATCGACTATCTGGCGGAGCTTTTGAGCCATTCGGCGGACAGCGTGGCGGCATCGGCCCTGGACGTGGTGGGCTGCGTGCTGGAGAATTACCGCACCTATCCCCGCCGCTTTGCCGAGGAGGAGGCGGTGTGGGATCGCCGCCGCCGCCGTCTGGCGGGACTGCTGCTGAAGGGCATGGCGTCCTATCGGCAGGGGGTGCGGCAGGAGGCCATGTACGTGCTGGGCGACACGCTGTTCTCGTCGCCCCGGTTTCCGGACGAGCGGCGCTCGTGGCTGTTTACCCTGTGCGCCCACAAGCTGCTGTTCCTGATCCGCGAGGAGCGCGCCGGCGGGCTGAACGATCTGTACTGCTCGGCGGCGCTGTACCGGATGTATCAGTTTATTGTCCGGTACGAGACGGATAACGGCCCCTTCCATTTCCGGCAGCGGCAGAAGGTGGCGTTTTTCCCGGGCACCTTCGACCCCTTTACCCTGTCCCACAAGGCGCTGGCCTGCACCATTCGGGACATGGGGTACGAGGTGTATCTGGCGGTGGACGAATTCTCCTGGTCGAAAAAGACCCAGCCCAGCCTGATCCGGCGGAAGATCGCCTCCATGTCGGTGGCGGATGAGTTCCA
>CAKTQM010000025.1 GCA_934597125.1 uncultured Oscillospiraceae bacterium | reverse complement strand
AGCCAGCCCATCCAGCTGAACTTCTTGCTCAGCACCTTGTAAGCGCCGACAGCACCGTGACCGGTCTTACGACCCAGAGCCAGCTCGCCCACCATGACGATGAAGCCGCAGAACACAGCCAGCACCAGGTACAGGATCAGGAACAGCGCGCCGCCGGAGGCACCCATCTTATTGGGGAAGCCCCAGATGTTGCCCAGACCGACCGCCGAACCGACAGCAGCCATCAGGAATCCAAAATTGGATCCAAAGCCTTTTCTTTCTTCCATTGTTTTCTCTCCTTATTTTTATTCGCCACCCTGTTGGGAAGCGTGCGCCGCCCTCCGGCCATACACCCTGAAGACGACCGCCCGAAAAAAGTGGAGCTTCTTTCAGGTTACTCAAAAGTATACAGGATTTCCCGCGCTGCCGCAATTAGTAATATTTATAAAAATTTAGCGCTATAATCTACTATTTTAACAATCTATTAACAAGTATTTTTCCGTCCTTAACGAATGATTTTCAAGTCAATTGTCCGGCAAACCCACCTTACTCCGTCGTTTTCCCGATCTTTTTACCGCCGTTACCAGCTTTTCTTCTCAGGAAACCTCTTTTCTCCGCGTTAAGTTCTTAACGGTGGTATGTTAAGACAGCGTTAACTCTCTGCGTCCGTTCCGGTCTCCACGACACCTTCGGCGAGCGTGGATATGACCCTTCAACTCTTGACAAATTCCCCGCCTCCGGCTATAATCTGAAATTGAATTTCATTTTCAAATTGGAGGCGAGACTCATGTCCGTTACCTATATGACCCGGCAGCAGCGGGCGGTGCTGGACGGCGTCAAGGCCAGTCCGGAGGGCTGCGCCACCGCCGCGGAGCTGACGGAGCAGCTGCACGCCCGGGGCCAGACCATCGGCCTGACTACCGTGTACCGCCAGCTGGAGCGGCTGGCTCAGCAGGGGTTGGTACACAAGGCCGTCACCGATCAGGGCGCCTATTACCAGTACTGCAGCGGCCACGATGAGGGCAGCTGCTTCCTGCTGAAATGCGAAAAATGTGGCGCCATCCGTCATCTGGACTGCTCCCATCTGGGGGAGTTGTACCGCCATCTGGAGCAGGAGCACCACTTCCGCATTGACCCCCGCCGCACCCTGTTCTACGGCCTGTGCGAACGCTGCGGACAGGAGGAATCGCTATGAAGCGCCTGATGGCTCTGCTGCTGGCGCTGACGCTGGTGCTGCCTCTGTGGGGCTGCGGCCCCCGCCCCCGGGCCGACGACGGCAAATTGAACGTGGTGTGTACCCTGTTCCCCTACTACGACTTTGCCCGCCAGATCGGCGGCCGGGACGTCGATGTGTCTCTGCTGATCCCCGCCGGAAAGGAGACCCACAGCTTCGAGCCCACACCCCTGGATGTGATTACCCTGTCGGAAGCGGACGTGTTCCTCTACAACGGTGGCGAGAGCGAGCAGTGGGTGGACGACATTCTCTCCGCCGCGGGGGAGAACATCGCCGTGACGCTGCCCCTGATGCCCCGGGTATCCCTGCTGGCGGAGGAGCTGGCCGAGGGCATGGAGGGCGCCGGAGAGCACCACCACGACGATGCCCACGACGAACACGACCACGACAGCGACGCCATCGCCTATGACGAGCACGTGTGGACGTCGCCGGTGCTGGCCGGAGAGCTGGCCTCCGCCGTCTGCGACGCGCTGTGTCAGGCCGATCCCGCCCATCAGGAGGGCTACCGCGCCCGCCTGACGGACTATCTCGCTCAGCTGGACGAGCTGGACGCGGCCTTCCGCGACACGGTGGCGGCGGGTCAGCGCCGCCTGCTGGTGTTTGGCGACCGGTTCCCGCTGCTGTACTTCTGCCGGGAGTACGGGCTGGACTACCGCGCCGCCTTCCACGGCTGCGCCAGCGACACGGAGCCCTCTCTGCACACGCTGAAATACCTCATCGACAAGGTGGAGGCGGAGGACATCCCCGTGGTGTATACCATTGAACTCAGCAGCCGGAAGGTGGCTCAGGCCATCGTCGAGACCACCGGCGCAAAGGTGCTGACGTTCCAGTCCTGCCAGACGGTGTCGAAGCAGGACATGGACGCGGGCGCCACCTATCTCAGCCTCATGTGGGAAAACGTGCAGGCGCTGAAGGAGGGTCTATCCTGATGGACGAAAAAAACGTGTTGATCGACTGCCGCGATGTGGCGCTGGGCTACGAGGGCAAGGCACTGAGCCGCCACCTGTCCTTTCAGGTGCGCAGCGGCGATTACCTGTGCATCGTGGGGGAAAACGGCACCGGCAAATCCACCCTTTTGAAGGTGCTGCTGGGCCTGATGAAGCCCATGGACGGCGCAGTGACCGCCGACAAGTCCCTAAGCGCCGGCGCCATCGGCTATCTGCCCCAGCAGACCCGCGCCCAGCGGGACTTCCCCGCCACGGTGTACGAGGTGGTGCTCTCCGGCTTTTTAAGCGCCCGCGGGCGGCGGTTTTTCTACACCGCCGCCGAAAAGTCCCGTGCCCTGATGAACATGGGCAAGCTGGGGGTGCTGGAGCTGAAAGACCGCTGCTACCGCGAGCTGTCCGGCGGGCAGCAGCAGCGTGTGCTGCTCTCCCGCGCCCTGTGCGCCGCCGGTGAGCTGCTGATCCTGGACGAGCCCGTAACGGGCCTTGATCCCGAGGCCGCCCACGACATGTACCGCACCCTGGCGTACCTGAACCGCAGCGAGGGTCTCGCCATCGTCATGGTGACCCACGACCTGCAAAACGCCCTGAAATACGCCACCCACATCCTCCATGCGGGACACAAGGGCTGGTGGTTCGGCACGGCGGCGGAATTCGCCGCCTCGCCCTGCGGCAAAAAGCTGGGAGGTGACGGGGAATGAGCCTTTTGTGGGAGATGTTCACCTATCCCTTCATCCTCCGCGCCTTTGTGGTGGGGATTCTGGTGTCCCTGTGCGCGGCGCTGCTGGGGGTGCCGCTGGTGCTGAAACGCTACTCCATGATCGGCGACGGACTGAGCCACGTGTCCTTCGGCGCGCTGGCGGTGGCGGTGGCCTGCGGCTGGGCTCCCCTGCCGGTGTCCATTCCGGTGGTGATCGCGGCGGCCCTGTGCCTGCTGCGGATGACCGAGCGCAGCCGCATGGGGGCCGACGCGGCCATTGCCGTCACCTCCGCCTCCTCGCTGGCGGTGGGCGTCATCGTCACGTCCCTGACCACCGGCATGACTACCGATGTGGACAGCTACATGTTCGGCTCCATTCTGGCCATGGATCGCGCCGACGTGGCCTTGAGCGTGGGCCTCAGCATCGCCGTGCTGACCCTGTTCGTGCTGTTCTATCACCGGCTGTTCGCCATCACCTTTGACGAGAGCTTCTCCCGCGCCACCGGCGTGAAGGTGGGGCTTTACAACACGCTGTTAAGCGTGCTGACCGCCCTGACTATCGTGCTGGGCATGCGGATGATGGGGGCCATGCTGATCTCCAGTCTGGTGATCTTTCCGGCTCTCAGCGCCATGCGGGTGCTGAAAAGCTTCCGCGGCGTGGTGATCTGCTCCGCGGTGCTGAGCGTCAGCGCCTTCTGCGTGGGGCTGACGGCCTCCTACCTGCTGGGCACCCCCGTGGGCGCCTCCGTGGTGCTGGTGGATCTGGCGGTATTCCTTGTCTGCTGCGGCGTCGCAAAGGTGAAGGCCGCGGCGCGGTAAGCGCAATATCCCCCTTCAAAACACAAAGGACGGGTCACCCCGTCCTTTGCTTTTTCTATTCAGTTACCGCACCATGCTCCGGTCAATCTCGTCGAGTCGATGCGCGCCGCACATCAGCATGGTGTCGGCCAGCTCGGCTTTCAGCTTTTCCACCAGCACAGCGGGGCCCTCCTCGCCGCCGCCATAGACCATGTTGACGAAGGGGCGGGCGATCAGCACGCCCTTAGCGCCCAGCGCCAGCGCCTTGAACACGTCCATGCCGGTGCGGATACCGCCGTCCACCAGCACCATCACATCCTTGCCCACCGCGTCCACGATCTCCGGCAGCACCTCCGCCGTGGCAGGGCACTGATCCAGCACGCGGCCGCCGTGGTTGGACACGATGATGGCCTTTGCCCCGGCCTTCACGGCCTTTTCCGCACCCTTGACGGTCATGATGCCCTTGAGAATAAAGGGCACGCCGGCGTAGTCGGCGATCTCCTTCAGCTGTTCCACCGTCTTGCTGCCGGCGGGGGGCGTCAGGTTCTTCAGGAAGGGCAGGCCCGCGCCGTCGATATCCATGGCGATGGCCCATGCGCCGCTGGCCTTTGCCATGTCCATCTTCTCCATCACCAGCGACTGGTTCCAGGGCTTGATGGTGGTGACGCCGGCGCCGTGGTTGGCGGAGATGGCCTTGACAGCGCCCTCCATCACGGCGGGATTGACGCCGTCGCCGGTAAAGGCCAGGATGCCCGCCTTGGCGCAGGCGGTAACCAGCAGGTCGTTGTATTGCAGGTCGTCATACTTATCGCCGTAGTGCAGCTGCATGGCGCCCACAGGCCCCGCCATCACGGGGATCGCCAGGCTGTGGCCGAAAAAGTCAAACGTGGTGTCCGCCGGGCCGTTTTCGCAGATGGTGTCCATGTTGACGCACAGCTCCTGCCACTTCTGATAGTTGCGGATGAAGCCGGTGCCCAGACCTTTTGCGCCGGGGCCAGGAACGGTGTTCTTGCAGGCCATGCCGTTGCAGATCCTGCAGGATTTGCAGTAAGGCCCGATCTGATCGCGGGAGCGATCCAGGATCTCTTGATATGTCATGTCTCATTCCTCACTTTCTGATGGCCGCGCGGGGGCGGGGAAGTAGGCATATCATACCACGATTCAGGAAATATGCAAGAACTTTCGGCGTTTCTTTCGGCAAAATACTCAAATTTTTCTCAGCCCACCCAGCCCATCAGCTGGAGAAAGCTCCACGCCAGTTTGCAGCCGTAGAAGATGATCACCGCGCCGCAGACCTTGTTGATGATGTTCAGCACCTTGTCGTTGAATTTGGCGCTGAACAGGGAGATGACGGTGGAGATCCCCAGGAACCACAGCACCGACGCGCTGGCAAAGCCGCAGATGAAGAAGATGTCGCTGCCCGCCGGCAGGCTGGCGCGGAAGGCGCCCAGCATCATGGTGCCGTCAATGATGGCCTGGGGGTTGAACCACGTCACCACGCAGGCGGTGGAGATCACCTTCCAGATGGGCACGTTCACATCCCTGCCGCCCTCCATACTGGCCTTGGCCCGCAAAAGACCTATGCCGATCCAGATGACGATAAGGCTGCCCAGCCCCAGGATCACCTTCTGCAGCCAGGGCAGCGCCTGCATCAGTGCGCCGACTCCCAAAAAGCAGGCCAGTCCCAGCGTGATGTCGAAGAAAATCACGATCAGCGCCGTCAGATAGACGCGGCTGCGCTTCTGGGTCAGGGCGGTGTTGATGACAAACAGATTCTGCAGCCCGATGGGGGCCACATAGGCCAGACCCATAGTCAGACCCTGAAGATAAATGTTCATTTGCTATTTACTCCTTTTTGCTTACCTGCTATAATCATAGCACAAACGAAAAAATCCGCAAGAGCGCAGATTCTTGTAACAAGGTCAGGAGGAGCTTACCATGTCCCACTACGATTGTCCCTGTATGGAGAAATGCCCGCTGCACTACGCCATGAGCGTCATCGGCGGCAAGTGGAAGGTGCAGATCGTCTGCGCCCTGACCAACGCGGGAGCCCTGCGCTACAACGCCCTGCGGGGCAAGCTGGACGGCATCAGCAACACCGTGCTGGCTACCTCCCTGCGGGAACTGGAGGCCGACGGCCTTGTGGTGCGCACCGTCTATCCGGAGGTGCCGGTACGGGTGGAATACCGCCCCACCGACGACTGCCGCGCCCTGCTGCCGATTCTGGAGCAGCTCAGCGACTGGGCGGAACGGCGGATGACCGAAACGGAAAGCCCCCTCTGAAAAGAGGGGCTCTTTTTTTATACAGTTGCCCACACCGGGGCAACCCCTCCATGCTTTCTTTTTACAGGTAAACGGGGATGCCCCCGCAACATCAAGGAGGAATCACAATGCGCAAGATCAAACGCTCCGGCATGCTGGTATACTTCGACACCCGCCCCCTGCTGGAAAGACTGTCCCCTCAGGACGTAAAGGAACTGCTGCTGGCTCTGCTGGACTACGCGGAAAACGGCGTGGTGCCGTCGTTTCAAAAGGAGGCGCTGTCGTGCTGCTGGCCGCTGCTGGCCTCCCGCATGGACGCAGACCGCGAGCGCTATGAGCAGCGGGTAGAATCCAATCGCCGCGCCGCCAGAGCCCGCTGGGCCGCCCACATGACCGAGGACACGGAAGCCTGTGAGGAGACGGAATCCGCCTGCATGCAATTGGATGCTATATAAAAGAAAAAAAGAGAAAAAGAAAAAAGATATTCTGAAAACAAAAACCCCAAACCCCATTCCGCATGCTCGTGCAGAAAATGTGGAAAACCCGGTGGAAAACCTGTGAAAAACCGGCGTCACTCTTTCATGCCCCCGGCTGACAGGTCTTCTCAGATCCAGAACCCCTCTCCTTTCGCGGCAGGCGGGCTGATCCGGCCGGCAAAAAAAGCCCCACCCTTCCGGGTGGAGCTTTTTCATGCAAATCGTTTCGTCTTACTCAGTGACGAAGGGCAGCAGAGCGATCTGACGGGCGCGCTTGATGGCCTCGGTCAGCTGGCGCTGATGCATGGCGCAGGTACCGGTGGTGCGGCGAGGCAGGATCTTGGAGCGCTCGCTGATGAAGCGACGCAGCTTGGCAGCATCCTTATAATCAATATGCTCGCACTTATCCACGCAGAACTGGCAAACCTTCTTCCGCTTGCGGACGCCGCCGCGTGCGGGTCTGTTTTCACGTTCCATAGCCATGGAATAGTCCTCCTTATCGTATTAGTTGTGTGTTCCTGAACACGTCATCAGAACGGCAAATCGCCGTCCGCATCGTCGATCTCGGCAAAATCGCCGCCCACGGGGGCCGCGAAACCGCCGCCGGCAGGCGGGGTATAGACAGGAGCCGCAGGGGCGCCGTAGGCGGGGGCATCGCTGAAGGAATTGCCGCCGCTGCCCGCGGGCCGGCTGTCGCCGAAATACACGTTGTCGGCAACAACTTCCGCGCTGCGGCGCTTGTTGCCGTCCTTATCCTGCCAGTCACGGATCTGCAGGCGGCCCTCCACAACGGCCATGCGGCCCTTGGTGAAGTACTTCGCCACAAACTCGGCCGTGGCGCGCCAGGCGACCACGTCGATGAAATCCGTTTCCTTCTCGCCGGAGGCGGACTTGTAGTCACGATCCACCGCCAGAGAAAAGCCGGTGACAGGCGTCCCGGACTGCGTGCGGCGCAGCTCGGGGTCACGGGTCAGGCGACCCATGATAAAGATTTTGTTGAGCATGCCGCCCTCCTTACTCGTCCTTGCAGACGATCATGGAACGCATGACACCCTCGGTAATGCCCAGGATACGATCCAGCTCACGGGGGAATTCCGGCGCGCTGGTGAAGGACATCAGGACATAATAGCCTTCGGTCTTGTAGTCGATCGCGTAAGCGAGACGACGCTTGCCCCACTCGTCAACCACGACGTTGGAAGCATGCTGTTCAGCCAGGGACTGGAACTTTGCCACAGTGGCAGCAACAGCCTCCTCACCCTGTGCGGGGTCGATGATGTAAACGACCTCATAGTTGGCGGAAATCTTAGCCATACTTTGCACCTCCTTTTGGACTTATGGCCCCTATTCTCCGATAGGAGCAAGGATTTGCCCGCATCTTGCCATAATACGCGAGCCTAATTATTTTACCATTTTCCCAGCAAAAGTCAATCTTTTTTTTGCAGATCCTTGAAAAATTTCGTCTTTTCCAGCGCTTTCAGCAGCAAAAGGCCCAAAACGTAGCACACCACCGCCTCGCTGACAGCCAACGAGCAGGCGTTGTACCAGAAGGCCGCCATAAACGCCGATGTGAAGCCGGTCTGCTCAAAGGCCAGCAGGCCGCCCACCAGCACCATGTTCACCACCACCGGCGGCAGCGCCGCCAGATACCGGCTGCGGCACCGGGAGGTGAGCCACGCGGCGATCAGGGTGGCCAGCGATCCCACGATGATGTCCAGCAGCCCGTAGGGGCTGAACAGGTTGGCGATCAGGCATCCCACGAACAATCCGCCCACCGCCTCGGGAAACAGAAACGGCGTCAGGCACAGGGCCTCGGAAAACCGGAACTGGATGGGCCCGAAGGTCAGTCCGAACACCGAGCCGAAAATCGCCATCACGGCGTAGGCCGCGCCGATCATACCGGCCGCGGCCAGCTTGCGGGTCGTCAGATTCTTCATTCCGCCGCCTCCAGCGTCAGGTGCAGTCCGCCCTCGACGCCGTACAGGGCGTCCACGGACTCACCCAGCCGCGCCGCCTGCTCCGCCGTCAGGACGTAGACCGCGCGGCCCGCCGTCTCCTCCGCCGGCTGGATGCCCATGGTGTCCAGGGCCGCTCTGGCCTCGTCGGCGCTCTGGCCCACCAGCGTCAGCTCCTGATCGGCCAGCAGCGCATCTTCGCTGTTCTTCCGGCTTTCCACCAGCTTTTCGCTGCCGTTGTCGTCGTTCTCGCCGTCGCTCTGGGCAGCGCCCACCATAAACTGCTGCATGGGCTCATCACTGCCGTTTGCGTCGTCGCTGCCCGCGGTATCCGCCGAAGGCGCGGCGGTGCAGTCCATGCTGTTGGTGGCGTCGTGGGCGGCGCTGCCCATGCCGCCGCTCATCCGCACCAGCGGGATGGCCGCCACGATCACCGCGCAAGCCGCCAGCGCCGCCAGAAGCTTGACCCACGGCTGCTTTTTCAGGGGCTTCTGCTGGGGCGTGCGGCGCACCTGCTCCATCAGCCGCTCCGTAAAATCGCCAGAGGGCGCGGCGTTGGACGCCAGCGCGTCCCGCAGCAGTTCGTCAAATGCGTCGTGCTCCCATTGTTCGTTTTTCATTGCCGCCCCTCCTTTCCATTGGTTTCTGTATGTATGACGCTCTCCGTGCCGAAAAGGTTCCCGCTTCGGGATAAAATCTCCTTCAGCTGGGCTCTGGCCCGATTCAGGCGGGATTTCACCGTGCCGGAGGGCAGCGTCAGCATGGCGCCGATCTCCTCATAGCTCAGCTCCTCCAAAAACCGCAGCACCACGATCTGCCGGTACTCCGGCGTCAACTGCATAATGGCGTCCCGCACCGCCTGCCGCTGCTCGGATCGCTCCGCCTGCTGCTGGGGCCCGGGAGCGGGATCCGGCGCGCTGACCCCGGTGATGTCCTCGGCGGCGATCTGCCGCTTTTCCCGCCGCATCAGGTCGATGGCGGCGTGGCTGGTCAGCTGATACAGCCATGTGGAGAACTGACTGTCCCCCCGGAAGTTGGGCAGTCCCTTCCACGCGGACAAAAACGCCTCCTGGGCCACCTCGTCCGCGTCCGCCTCGCTGCCGCACATCCGCAGGGCAAGGCGGAACACCTGATCCCGATAGGCCGCCACCAGCTGTTCAAAGGCGTCGGCGTCGCCCCGCCGCGCCCGTGCAATGATGTTTTCCTGATCCTTCATTTCAAATCCCTCTTGATGCCCGCCGTCACGCGGTACACGTCCTCCATGGTGTTCATCCGAACGATCTGATCCTTATAGTAGTTGGCATGGGGCACGCCCTTGAGATACCAGGCGTAGTGCCGCCGCGCCTCCAGAATGGCGATGTGCTCGCCCTTGTCCTCTTTTGCCAGTTCGATCTGCCGCACCGCCAGGTCGCACCGCTCCGCAAGCGGCGGCAGGGGCGGGACGGGCTTTCCCTCCAGCGCCGCGGCGCACTGCTGAAACAGCCACGGGTTGCCGAAGCAGCCACGCCCGATCATAGCCATATCCGCGCCGGTGAACTGCAGAATTTTCAGGCAGTCCTCCGCCGAAAACACATCGCCGTTGGCGATGACGGGGATGGACACCGCCTCCTTCACCTCTCGGATCGTCACCCAGTCGGCCTGTCCGCCGTACATCTGGGCGCGGGTGCGGCCATGGACGGCCACCGCCGCCACGCCCACCTGCTCCATGATTCCGGCCAGCTCCACGGCGTTGATGCTGCCCTTGTCCCAGCCCCGCCGCATCTTCACCGTCACCGGCACAGGGCTGGCCTTTACCACCGCCTCGGCGATGCGCCCCGCCTTCTCCGGATCCTTCATCAGGGCCGAGCCGTCGCCGTTGGACACCACCTTTCCCACGGGGCATCCCATGTTGATGTCGATGACCGCCGCACCGGATACCTCCGCCGCGATCACGGCGGCCTCCGCCATGCAGGCGATGTCGCTGCCGAAGATCTGGGCCGCCGCCGGACGCTCGTTGGGGGCCAGCTTCAGCAGCGTGCGGCTCTTTTTATCCTGATAGCACAGCGCCTTGGCGCTGACCATCTCCGTGCAGGAGTAGCCCGCCCCCAGCTCACGGCAGATCTGGCGGAACGCCAGATCCGTCACCCCCGCCATGGGCGCCAGCGCCAGACGGGAGGCCACCTCCACATTTCCGATCCTCATTGGGTCATATCCTCCATGTAAAGCACATATCCTAAAGCATGTCCGCACATTATACCACACTCCCCGCCGGAAGAAAAGGGGGTAAAAAAAGAGAGCGGACGCGCCGCGTCCGCCCCAAATGAGGAGAAAAATGTGGAAAGAAAGTTGCACAGGCCGGCGTCCTCGACGCCCCGGGCGGCCTGCCGCCGCGTTCCGGCCGGCAGACGGGCCGCCAAGGACGCCGCCCTATGCACCATCAAAAGCAAATACCTTACAGCAGCGCCACCGCTGCCCATACCGCGCCGATCACGGCGCTGCCCGCCGCCATCCAGAGGGGCGGCGTCATATGAAAGCCCTTTTGCGGCATGCCGTGGGTGCGGGCGTAGCTTTTGGCCACCCGAACGGCCTGATCCACCAGCTGCTGCTGGCTGACCCCCGCCCCATCGCCGCTGAGAATAAAGATCGCCTGTTCAAATACCTGGGGATCGGGACTGTCCACCACAATGACCCGTCGGGAAACGCCTTTTACCAAAACCATGCCCTCCTTGCGCTCGTTATGGAAAAAGTATGTCCCTCCGGGCGGCGGCTTATACCCGTTTTGTCCGCTTTTCCTCAGATTTTTCAAGCCGCAGCGCCAGCGCGGCGCAGTCGTCCCGCAGCCCGCCGTGGCGGCGGGATTCCGCCAGGATCATCTGGGCCAGCTCCTGGCTGTCGCCCCCCGGCCATTGCCGCAGAAGCTCCCGCAGCCAGTCATCGCCCTCGCCGGTGACGCCGTCGCTGACCATCACCAGCACGCTGCCGGCCTCCAGCTGCAGTCCCGTGGCCTCCGGCGGCTGGCGGACGGTCTGCAGCCCCGCCGGAAGACTGCCGCCCTCCAGACGGCTCACCGTCTCACCCCGCTTCACATAGGACGCCGCCGCGCCGTATTTGTACAGCGTGGCCGCCCCGCTGCGCCGATCCAGCGCCAGCAGGTCGATGGTGGTGAATCCGCCCCCCTCCTGACACCGCAGCGTCATGGCGTTGTTGATGGTTTTCAGCGCCGACTCCGGCCGGATGCCGGCCTTCAAAAACTGCCGCAGCAGCCGCACGGTCATAGCGCTTTCGGCGTGAGCCGCCGGGCCGCTGCCCATGCCGTCGGACAGCAGCATGTACAGCGTCGGGCCGCTGGTGAACACCGCCAGCTGGTCGCCGCACTGGCTCTCCCCCTCCTTGGGCCGCAGCAGCGTGCCCACGCGGCACCGCAGCAGCGCCCCCTCCGGCTCCGGCGCGGTCTCGCTGTCCAGCACCTCTCCCAAATGCCGGTACTGCTCCTCCGCCAGCTGGCGTGTGTCCTCCAGCCGGATGCGGTACTGCCGCCGCAGGCGGAAGGCGTACAGCTCCGTGTTCACCGCGCTCAGCAATTCCGGAAACCGGATGCACCGGCTGGTGAAAAACAGCGGAAAATCCTCCGTCTCCGCCCGTCCCCGTTTCAGCATGGGGCCGCACGCGCCGTTGAAGGCGTCGTAGGTGGTCTGATACTCCGTCTGCCAGCAGCGCTTCATCAGCACGCACCCGCGGCAGGTCTGGGCCGCCGCGTGGTCAAAGATCACCGCCGGATTCTCGCCCCGCTCCGTGGGGCGGGTGCGGAACATGGCGTTGTAGAGATCCTGAAAGGCCGCCGCCCGCTCCTTTGCGCCGCTGTGGGCCGCCATGGCCGGGGCCGCCTGAGGCCGTTCCGCCTCCGTCAGCCCCACCCGCCATTTCTCCGGCGTCACCACGAAGGCCAGCGCACCCACCGCCGCCTGATACAGCACCATCCAGGGCCTGTCCATATCCAGCGCCAGCGGAATGAACCCGCCGCACAGGCAGAACACCAGTCCCCGCAGCAGGCGGGGCCATCTGGCGGTCAATGCCGCCCCCAGCGCGCCCACGGCGCACACCGCCGCCCACAGCACCGCCGGCGTCTCCGCCGCCAGATCCACGCAGGCGCCGATGGCGCCGCCCAGCGCCGCGGCATACACCGGCGTCGTCCCCGCGCCGCACACCAGCGCCAGCCACGCCGCCGCCATGCCGCCCGGGGAATAGCCCTCCACCTGCACGGCGGACAGGGCCGCCACCACCGCCGTCATCAGCGCCAGCCGCTGCCCCCGCCGGTCGTCCGGCCGCTCCGCCAGACCCCAGGCCACCGCCGCGGCCATTGCCGCCGCCGCAGCGCCCAGCGCCCATTGGGCCGGGCTGCGCCCCACCAGATAGATGGTCTGCACCGCCAGCAGCGCCGCGGCCGCCAGCAGCGGGGCAAAGCCCCGCTTTGCCCCCAGCTTCGTGTCGCAAAACACCATTCTGGCGCAGCAGATCAGCACCGCCGAAGCGGCAAACCGCAGCCCCGGCTGAAAATCGAAAAACACCAGTGCGCCCGCTCCGGCGCCCAGCAGCGCCCACAGGCCGCCCTGTCCGCCGCCAAAGGCCGCCACGGCGCCCAGCGCCCACGCCCCGTACAGGCCGCCCACCTGGGCCGCCGCCAGCAGCGCCGTGGCCGCCGCCTGCAAAAGCCCCCGCCGCAGCGCCTCCGGCAGGGATCTTCCCCGCGCCAATGGCCGTATCATCGCTTGTCCTCCTCCCGCCCCGCAAGGGACACACTTGACTTGTCCCCATTGTAGACGAATCCCCCTTCACATTCCGTCGGGAAATGGGGGAGGGGAAAATATTGTGATGAATGTGTTTTCATAAAAGAAAATCAGCCCATTTTATGGGCTGATTTTCTTTTATTTTCCCGCTTCCTTCCGGCACTCGATCACAAACACCGTGCCGTCCGCCACTGTGACACGAAGGGTGTTCCGCCGGTCATCCGTCTCGATCCCTTTCACGTCCAGCAATTCACTCTCATTTACCAGATCAAACAGGTGGTCTTTCATATAATTTAATTCCATGGTCATCCTCCTTATATATGGTGCATACACGCACCATATGATTCTACCACACTTCCCCGTAAAATACAAGAGGGGTGATGCCATGATACGCTATGATCCGCTGTGGCGGACGCTGAAAGAAAAGAATATCAGCCAATACCGTCTCATCAAAGACTACGGCATTGATAAGGCGCAGCTGCAGCGTTTGCGTGACAACTGCGTGGTGAAAACCGTCATCCTGGACACCCTGTGCAGCATACTCCACTGCCGCATCGAAGATGTGGTGGAATTTGTACCGGACGAACCCACAAAATAAGCTCCGCCCCGTGTGACACGGGACGGAGCTTATTTTACTTATTCCCCCATCTCCCGAAAATACGCCCTTGTCTGGGCCACGTTTCGTTCGATCTCGTCTTTCAGCTGCTGCAGGGAGTCAAAGCGCCGCTCCGCCCGCAGGCGGCGGCAGAACTCCAGCCGGATGCGCTTGCCGTACAGGTCGCCATCGAAGTCCAGCAGAAACGTCTCGATGGACACCTGATCGCTGTCGCTGACGGTGGGGCGCGTCCCCACGTTGGTGACGCCGGCGAAGCTGCCCCCGTCGGGCAGATACACGCGGGTGATATACACGCCCTTCTCCGGCACCAGCACGTGCTCCGGCACGGTGAAGTTGATGGTGGGGATGCCGATGGTGCGGCCGAACCGGAACCCGTGGCGCACCGTCTGGCTCAGACAGTGGCGGTGGCCCAGAAACTCCGCCGCCCGCTCCACCTGTCCGCTCTCCACCAGCTGGCGGATATAGGTGGAGCTGACGGTGATGCCCTCCCGCTCCACCTTGGGAATGATGTCGCAGCCCAGCCCCAGCTCGCGGCACTTCTGCTGCAAAAGCGCCGGATCTCCGGCGTTTTTGTGGCCGAAATGGTAGTCGTGCCCCGCCACCAGATGCACCGCACCGTACCGCTTCACCAGCAGCTCGGTGATAAAGTCCTGCCACGGCATCGTCATCATCTCGCGGTCGAAGGGGGCGATGATGACCTGCTCGATGCCGTACAGCCGCTCCATCAGCTCCTGCCGCTCCTGCGTGGAGTTGATGAGGGGCACCGGCTTTCCCGTAACCACCTCCTTGGGTGGGCGGTCAAAGGTAAAGGCGGCAGGGGTGGCGTTCAATTGCCGCGCCACCTCCACGGTGCGCGTCAGCAGCGCCCCGTGTCCCCGGTGTACGCCGTCAAAAAATCCCAGTGCAATGACAGTAGGTCTCATAGTTTACGCTCCAAAAAAGTTCTTTACGGAGGTCATCTGCCCGTTTTCCAACCGGCTCAGACACAGAAAATCCCCCTCCATGCCGTACACGCGGTACAGCCCGTCCGCCAGCGGCGTCCTCACCGTAAAGGCGTTGCCGTTGCGGCACAGCTGCTCCACCCGCGGGTGGGTGATGCGGTATTCCGGATGCTGCCGGAACAGGGTGTCCACCGGCCGCAGCAGGCTCTCGCCCCGGGCCTGAACCTCCTCCAGGGTGCAGCTCTCCGCCAGGGTGTACCCCGCCGCCATGGTGCGCCGCAGCGCCGCCATGCAGCCGCCGCAGCCAAGCGCCTGCCCGATATCGTGGCACAACGTGCGGATATACGTCCCCTTGGAACACCGCACCCGCAAGCGGTAATCCACATCCGACAGCCGCTCCAGCAGCTCCAGCTCATAGATGGTGACGGGGCGGGGCTTACGCGCCACCTCCCGTCCCTGCCGCGCCAGATCGTACAGCTTCTGCCCGTTGATCTTGATGGCGGAGTACATGGGCGGAATTTGTGTAATGTCGCCGGTGAACCGGGGCAGCACCGCCGCCAGCTCCTCCGCCGTGACGGTCACAGGCCCCCCGGCCAGTGTCCGGCCGGAGATATCCTGCGTGTCGGTGACAAGGCCCAGCCGCAGCGTGGCGACATATTCCTTTTCGCCGCTCTCGGCAAAGGAGACGCCCCGGGTGGCCTGTCCCACAAACACCGGCAGCACGCCGGTTGCCATGGGATCCAGCGTCCCCGCGTGGCCCACCTTTTTCGTCTTCAATATCCCCCGCAGCTTGGCGCACACATCCATGCTTGTCCAATCCGCGGGCTTGTCGATGATGATGATACCGTTCGCCATGGGGACTCCTTTCGGTTGTTTTTGGGGAACTTCAAAGCCTCCCCTGTGTAAGGGGAGGTGGCACGGCGTATGCCGTGACGGAGGGGTTGTCAACACACGGACGAGGTGGTCTGGGGCAATCCCTCCGTCAGCCTTACGGCTGACAGCTCCCTTTACACAAGGGAGCCTTGGCTTGCAGCATTGCGCCCCTGCCAATCACGCCCCAATCACCTTCCGGTACGCCGCCAGCACCGCCATGCGGGCCTCCTCCAGCGTACCCTCCACCGTGGCGCCCGCGGCGGCGTGATGGCCGCCGCCGCCCAGGATCCGGCACAGGGCACAGGCGTCCACACGGGGCCCCGTGCGCACGGAGACCTTGATCCGTCCCTCGCCCAGCTCCCGCAGGGTCACGCCGCAGTCGGTGCCCTCCACCAGAGCGGGCAGGGCGCTCAGCTCCTCAATGTCCGCGTCGGTGGCCTGCATCTCCCGCCGCAGGCTGAGGGGGATCTCCATAATAACCACCCGCTCACGGTCAAACAGCTTCATCTCCGCCACCATGCGGGACTCCATAGCCAGCCGCACCCGGCTCTTGGTGCGGAATAGGGCCTTGTTCACCGCCGCCACGTCCACGGTATCCATCAGCGCCGCCGCGATGCGGTGGGTGCGGGCCGTGGTGTTGCCGTACTGAAAACCGCCGCAGTCGGTGCTGACCGCCACGTACAGCGGCAGGGCGATCTCCGGCGTCAGCGCCGTCAGGTGCCGGATAATCTCAAACACGATCTCGCCGCAGGCGGCGCTGTCGGCCTCCAGACAGGTGTTGCGGGCAAAAAAGCCCTGGGACGGATGGTGGTCGATCGCCAGCTCGATCCGTCCGGCATAGGGCTGTGCATTCTCCGGCAGCAGGCTCACATCGGCGATGTCCACGCTGACGATGTGCTCCGCCTGCCAGCCCTCCGGCGCCCAGTAGGGGACGGCGTAGGGTTCATAGGTGGCGGTGATCTCCGGATTGTGCAGCAGATAGGCGGTGCGGCCGCAGTCCCGCAGCGCCCGGCACAGGGCCGCCGCGCTGCCGATGGTGTCGCCGTCGGGCCGCACATGGGTCAGCAGCAGCACGTTATCCAGCGCCTCCAGATACCCCGCGGCCTCGCGGGCGGAAAGGATCTGTCGTTCCATCTCACTTGTCCTCCGGCAGTACGATGTCCGCGTTGGCGGGGTTTGCGGGCTTCACATGGTGCAGCATGTCCAGAATGTGGGCCCCGTGGGCAATGGAATCATCCGCAAAGAACTGCAGCTCCGGCGTATAGCGCAGCTGCAGCTTCTGCCCCAGCTCATGGCGCAGATAGCCCGCGGCGGACTTCAAGCCCCGCATCAGATTCTTCTCGTCGGTACGATCCATGGCGCTGATGTAGACGCGGCTGTAGCGCAGGTCGCTGGTGGTGTCCACGTGGGTGATCGTCAGCATGGCATCCGCCACGCGGGGATCCTTCACCGTCCGCAGCAGGCCGGACAGCTCCCGCTGGATCTCTTCATTGATGCGTCCGATCCGATTGTTTGCCATAACCTCATTCCTTTCTCAAAAAAGGGGCGGGCGCAGCGCCCGCCCCTTGGTGGTGTGATGTTTTGTGATGAAACGCCATTGAAAAGCAGAGACCTGTAGGGGCCGACGACTCTGTCGGCCCGTCGTCTACTGGGACGCTTTCGTATACCGTTTTGGGCGGACAGGGTCGTCCGCCCCTACAACGGTCTGATCAGACTTTTGCGCCAGTTACGTTACTGCGGGATCTCCTCCATCGTGAAGGCCTCCACAATGTCGCCTTCCTTGATGTCGTTGTACTTCTCGATGCTCAAGCCGCACTCGTAGCCGGACACGACCTCCTTCACGGAGTCCTTGAACCGCTGCAGGGAGGCCAGCACGCCCTCGTGGATCACGATGCCGTCGCGCACCAGACGCACCTGGCAGTCCTTGCGCTGCAGCTTGCCGTCCTGCACGTAGCAGCCCGCCACGGTGCCCACGCCGGACACCTTGTAGGTCTGGCGCACCTCGGCATGGCCCAGCACCACTTCCCGGAACTTGGGGGCCAGCATACCCTTCATGGCGGCCTCGATCTCGTTGATGGCGTCGTAGATCACGCGGTACATCCGCATGTCCACGTTGGCGCGGGCGGCGCTGTCCCGGGCGGCGGCGTCAGGCCGCACGTTGAAGCCCACGATGATGGCCTGGGAGGTCGACGCCAGCATCACATCGGATTCGTTGATGGCGCCCACGCCGCCGTGGATGACCCGCACGCGCACCTCTTCGTTGCTCAGCTTCTCCAGCGAGGCCTTCACGGCCTCCACGCTGCCCTGCACGTCGGCCTTGACGATCAGATTCAGATTCTTCATCTCGCCCGCCTGGATCTGGCTGAACAGATCCTCCAGGGAGACCTTGGTGACGGGGGCGTTGGCCTTGGCCTTCTCCTCGGCCTTGCGCTGCTCTACCAGCTCGCGGGCCAGCTTCTCATCGGCCACGGCGTTGAACACCGCGCCGGCGGAGGGGGCCTCGCTCAGACCGGTGATCTCCACAGGCACGCTGGGGCCCGCGTCGGTCATCCGCTGCCCCTTGTCGCCCACCATGGCGCGCACGCGGCCCACCGAGGTGCCCGCGATGATGATATCGCCCTGATGCAGCGTACCGTTCTGCACCAGCAGGGTCGCCACAGGGCCGCGGCCCTTGTCCAGACGGGCCTCGATCACCGTGCCCTGGGCGGCGCGGTTGGGGTTGGCCTTCAGCTCGCTGACCTCTGCGGTCAGGGTCAGCATCTCCAGCAGATTGTCCACGCCCATGCCGGTCTTGGCGGAGATGGGACACACGATGGTCTCGCCGCCCCACTCCTCGCACACCAGGCCGTACTCGGTCAGCTGCTGCTTGATGCGGTCGGGATTGGCCTCGGGCTTATCCATCTTGTTGATGGCTACGATAATGGGGATCTCCGCCGCCTTGGCGTGGTTGATGGACTCCACGGTCTGGGGCATGATGCCGTCCTCGGCGGCCACCACCAGAATGGCGATGTCCGTCACCATGGCGCCGCGGGCACGCATGGAGGTAAAGGCCTCGTGGCCCGGGGTGTCCAGGAAGGTGATGGGCTTGCCGTGGATCTCCACCTGATAGGCGCCGATGTGCTGGGTAATGCCGCCGGCCTCGCCGGACGCCACGTGGGCGTTGCGGATATAGTCCAGCAGACTGGTCTTGCCGTGGTCAACGTGACCCATAACCACCACGACGGGGGCGCGGGGCACCAGATCCTCCTCCTTGTCCTGATGGTCGTCGATCAGCTTCTCCTCGATGGTGACCACGACCTCCTTCTCCACCTTGCAGCCCATCTCCTCGGCGATGATGGCGGCGGTGTCATAGTCGATCATCTGGCTCAGGGAGGCCATAATGCCGTTCTTCATCAGGCACTTGACTACCTCGGCGCCGGTCTTCTTCATGCGGCTGGCCAGCTCGCCCACGCTGATCTCATCGGGAATCTGCACGGTGACGGGGGTGTTCTTGATGACCTCCAGCCGCAGCTTCCGCAGCCGGTCGGCCTCCTCCTGCTTGCGCTTGTTGGTCATGGGGCCGTTCTGGCGCTGCTTGTTGTTGCGGAACTTCTCCTTGCCCTGCAGCTGATCCTTGTCCCGGCGGCCGCGGTTGCCGCCGCTGGTGCGGTCGGCCATATCCTGCAGCTTCTCATCGTACTTGTCCAGATTCACGTTGGTGGCCTTGCGGGTGTCCACCACCTGCTTCTGGGGCACGCGGGACATGGGCTTCTGGGGCTGGTTCTTGTTGTTGTTATTATTGCTGTTGCTGCTGCCATTGCCCTGGGGCTGGGCAGGCTTCGCCTGCTGGCTGCCCTGCTGGGACTGCTGGGGCTTCTGGGCCTGGGGCTTGTCGCCCTGCTTCTTCGGCTCCGGCTTCTTCTCCTCGGTCTTGGCGCCCTCGGCAAAGATCGTGGCGATGCTGTCGATCTGGTTGTGCTGGGTCAGATATTCAAAGATCAGGCTCAGCTCCCGATCCTCCAGCACCTGCATATGGTTCTTGGGTGTTTCGGCGTACTTGGTCAGGATCTCCGTAATATCCTTCGTGGCGATGCCGAAATCCTTCGCCACCTCATGCACTCTGTATTTGTTTGCTACGCTGCCCAAATAAAGCCACCTCCGTCTTAAGTCAGCGGCGCTGCCGCGCCGCGTATGTTCCTGCTTACTGTTGGCCGGACTTCTTCCGGCCGCTTCCCTTGCCCCGCTTCACCGGCAGCGAACCGGCGAACCGTTCACGGGGCGGCTGGGCCTTTTTCTGCCGCGGGCTCTTTCCCGCCGCGCCGTGACAGCGCTTCACGCCCTCCTTCGGCAGCCGGACGGTCTTTTCCGCCGCGCTCTCCCGCGCCGGCTCCGGCGGCTTGCCGCTGTGGACGCGGTACTTGCCCTGCCGCAGATTCTTCTCATGCCGCGCCTGCTCGGCCCGGCGCTCCATAGCCCGCCGGGCCTTGTCGTCCAGCTGCTCCGCCGCCGCGCCGTACTTCTCCGGCTCCATGGCCGCCAGCTTTTTGACGATGGCCCCGGCAAGGCCGATGTCCGTCACCGCGCACATAGCCACGCTGCTGCGGCCCAGCGCCCGGCCCAGCGCGTCCTTGTCCGCCGGAATCGTCAGGCACAGGCACCCGCCGCTCTGGGCGAAGGAAAACGCCCTTCGCTGGCTGGAGGGCCCCGCGTCCCGCGCCGTCAGGATCACCCGCGCCTTGCGGGCCCGGGCGGCGGCGCCCACCGGCTCCTCGCCCACCTCTGCCCGTCCGGCCTTTTTTGCCAGACCCAGCAGGGATAATACCTGTTCCGTCATGTTCCGCCGCCTTCCATCTGCGCCTCCAGCGCGTCGTACACCGCCTCGGGGATGGCCGTTTCCAGCGCCCGCTCCAGCGCCTTGGATTTGCGGGCTTTTTTCAGGCACGCCACGTCGGGACACACATACGCGCCCCGTCCGGATACCTTGCCCCGTCCGTCCAGCTGGATGTCGCCCTCCGGCGTGCGCACCACCCGCAGCAGCGCCTTTTTCTCCTTCATCTCACGGCAGCCGACACACTGCCGCTGGGGTATTTTCCTGGGCTTGACAGCCATACCGGCCACCTCCTGTCCTTACTCCCCGCTGTAGGATGCGGGCTTGATGTCGATTTTATAGCCGGTCAGCCGCGCCGCCAGACGGGCGTTCTGACCCTCCTTGCCGATAGCCAGGCTCAGCTGGTCATCCGGCACGATCACGCGGCAGGCTTTGCCCTCCGCCGCCAGACGCACCTCCACCACGTCAGAGGGTGCCAGCGCCGCGGCAATGAACTCCGCCGGATCCTCGCTGTACTTGATAATGTCGATCTTCTCGCCCCGCAGCTCCTCCACGATGGCGTTGACGCGTTGACCGCGGGGGCCCACACACGCGCCGATGGGGTCGATGTTCTCATCCTCAGACCACACGGCCATCTTGGTGCGGTTGCCCGCCTCGCGGGCGATGGAGCGGATCTCCACCGTGCCGTCATAGATCTCCGGCACCTCCAGCTCAAAGAGGCGCTTCACCAGTCCCGGATGGGTGCGGGAGATCAGCACCTGGGGCCCGCGGGTGGTGCGGCGCACCTCCACCAGATACACCTTTACCATCTGGCCCTCCCGCAGCTCCTCGCCGGGCACCTGCTCGTTCAGGGTCAGCACGGCCTCGGTGCTCTCGTTGCCGCTGCCGATCTTTAAGATCACGTTGCCGTTGCGGGGGTCAATACGGGTCACGGTGCCCGTCAGGATCTCGTGCTGCTTGCTGCCCCACTCGTCATAGATCATGCCGTGCTCGGCCTCCCGCAGGCCCTGAATGATGACCTGCTTGCCGTTGCCGGCGGCAATGCGGCCGAACTCCACATTCTCCACGGGGAAGTTCACCATGCCGCCCAGCTCGTTCCTGGCGCTGATGTGCCGCGCCTCCTCCAGAGAGATCTCGTTGGCGGGATCCATGACCTCCTCCACGATCTCCTTTTGCACGTACATCCGCAGGTCGTGCTTCTCCTCGTCCACGTCCACAATCACGTTCTCCACGCCCTCGTGATCCCGCTTATAGGCGGTAGTCAGCGCCTGAATGATCTTGCCCATCATGAAGTTCTGGGGGATGCCCCGCTCCTTCTCCAGCATAGCCAGCGCCGCGAAAATCTCGTCACATTTCATGGTCTAAACTCCTTCTATCTCAAACGATTGTCTCTTAAAATTCCACACGCAGGCGCACCAGCGCCACCTCGGCCTTTTCAAACCGCTCCGGCTCTCCGCCGCCCATGTCCAGCAGCACCGCGCCGCTGTCATAGCCCGCCAGCCTGCCGGCGAACTCCTTCCGCCCGTTCCGGTTCTGATAGGTCTTCACCAGCACCGGCTCCCCCAGAAACCGGGCAAAGTCGGCGGGCCGCTTCAGCTGCCGCTCCGCTCCGGCGGAGGACACCTCGAACATATAGCTGCCCTCGATGGGATCCACCTCGTCCAGCAGGTCGCTGACCTTGCGGCTGACGGCCTCGCAGTCCAGAATGTCCACGCCGCCCGCCTTGTCCAGATAGATCCGCAGATACCACTGCCCCGCCTCGCGGACGTACTCCACGTCCCACAGCTCGCAGCCGTTCTCCTTCACCACCGGCTCCGCCAGCTCCCATACAATGTCGGTGACTTTTTTCATATCGTTCCTCGTTTCCTTTTCCCGTCTCTCCGCGATGGGTAAGAAACGGATTTTGCTCAACAAAAAGAGCGGACGAACCGTCCACTCTCAGTCAACACATACTACCAGTAAGAAGCATACCACACCGCCACCGGAATTGCAAGGCTTTTTTCGCCAGATCCCCCATTTTGACAAACTTTTCGCAGGGAAACAGGAACACCCGCCACCGTCCCGCCGCAACCGCCCCCGCAGGGGCGAACGGTGCGCGTGTGGAGCGCAGCGGAACAAATGCCCACGGGATATCCGCCCTAACATAGACGCTGCGTTTCCCCCACCCCAAAAAAAGACACCCCTTTCGGGGTGTCCTTTCCCACAGCCGCGCGGGGAGAGGCGCCGCTGTGCCCTATATCCTGTTTACTGGCCGCGCTTCCTGCCGGCCCACGCCATACCGGCGGCGCTCAGCACCGCGGACGCCGCATACAGCACCACGCCCGGATCGCCGGTCTTGGCCGCCTCGATCGTCTTGGGAGCCTCCTCCACCGCGGCAGTTACGTTGCTGTACCGCCGCACCGGCCGCTCGGCGGGCTTCTCCGGCTCTTTTTCCGGCTCCTTCACCGGCTCATTCTCCGCAGGCTGCTCCGGCTGCGTCGCCTTCGGCTTTCCCAGAGTGAAGGACGTTGCTCGCTCCACTACCGTCTCACCGTTTATCTCTACTTCCTCAGCAACCGTGTTGGCTTCGCCCACCTTGGCAAAATACCCGCCCACAGGTGTTAAAATATAGTCGTTGCTCACATTGATAAAAGTTTTTGTGATGACGTCCATGTGTCCATAATTCGTCAATGGACGTTCTGACTCGATCACCGACGCTTCATCCATGACGATTTTTTCCACCCAGAACTGATTAGTTTCACTTTCCTTTTTCACCTGCAGCACACTGCTGACCAGTTGGATACCTCCATCCGTCATCCAGCTCAAGTGGTGCAGTGTGATCTTACTGTTGTTCAGGGAAAGTACCTTTATATGGGATACACTTGTGCTTGTAATTGTCCCATCCGTCATCGTCAAGTTGTTCAGCTCCAAATCGCCCGCAACTTCGATGTTGACGCTCAATTTCCCGCCATCAACTCCGTTGATGGCGGTCTTCTGGGGCTCAGAAGACGTGTCTCCACCTCTGTTCAGCGTCCCAACCGAGCACGTCCCCTTCACATTGACCGTGCAGTCCATTTTCGGCAGTATGACCGTTCCCGTGACCGTAAGATCCTGCATCGTCAGAACATTGCCTGTCGCGTCCCATGTATACCCGTTCTCCGCCAGCGTCTTATCCTCGTGGCTGACGTTCACCAAATCCAAATTGCCATCAATTCTATGTCCGCCCTCCGCAAATGCCATTACCGGCACCAGCAGCAGCGCCATCAGCAGGGCCAGCACAGCCCCCGTGATCTTCTTCGTCATGCTTTGCTCCTTTCGTTCCAAAAAGCCCTGCGGCTTCCGCATTTATCCTCTATTCTACCCGTCTACCAGTTTTTGTCAATCATGCCAAAGTATGACTGCCCTGTCCGCGCCTGAATCTTCATAAAAATATCACCACCCGATAGGTGGTGATATTTTTGGCAGGGGCAGAAAGGCTCGAACTCTCGACACGCGGTTTTGGAGACCGCTGCTCTACCAACTGAGCTATACC
>CAKTQM010000024.1 GCA_934597125.1 uncultured Oscillospiraceae bacterium | reverse complement strand
TTCATGTCATTGGGATGAACGCCGCCAAAGAAAGCTTGTGCCATTGTCTTCACCTCATCTTACTGCATTCGTATCTGATGGTGAGTATCACACGCGCGGGGGTTCCAAGTCCGCACGCCTGATCTTCACCATCGGCTACTTCAGGTGGTGAGATACCACCTCACACTGCGTTTTATCATACAACAAAAACTCGCTGTTGTCCAGTCTTATGCTGGAATTCTTCCTGAAAATTTGCCTTTTTTGTCGATAACTTAGCTGTTTTTATCCTGTTTTTTCCGCTCTTGCGTTTTCGCTCGCTTCGTGCTACTATATATTGGGATTCAGGTTGGAAACATCTGAGGGGTCTCCCAAAATACGATATTCAATTTTGCGCGCAGAAAGGAGCTTTTCCATGCTCAACCGTGTACAACTGAAATATGAGGCCAAGGCGATCACCAAAAACGCCCAGGTCTCCGCCTATGTATTCACATTGCTGTTCCTGGGTATCAGCCTGGGCATCAACGGCATCGACTGGCTGATCTCCGGCGGCACACAGGCGGAGATGGCCGCCTATGCCGAAAATTACATGCCTGAATTTTCTCAGTATCTCCAGTTTTCGGGGCCGTTGGTGCAGCTGCCGCCGCTGATAGCGGGCTTTCTCTCCATCGTGCTGTCGCTGGTGTCCATGGTGCTCAGCGCCGGATACGTCCTGTACACCATGCGCGTCCGCAAGGGCATGATCGCCCCCTACACCACGCTGTTTGACGGCTTTTTGTTTGTCGGCAAGATCATCCTGCTGGAAATCGTCATCAGCATTTTCGTTTTCCTGTGGACGCTGCTGTTCATCATTCCCGGCATTGTCGCGGGGTACCGCTATCGCTTCGCCCTGTACAACCTGTGTGAAAATCCGGAGATCGGCGTGATGGAGGCCCTGAACATGAGCAAGGCCCAGACGCGGGGCCACAAATGGGAGCTGTTCGTGCTGGATCTGAGCTTTATCGGCTGGAATCTTCTGTGCAGCCTGACGCTGGGCATCCTGTCCATCTGGATCATGCCTTACATCCAACAGACGGACATCGGCTATTTTCAGGCCATCAAGCAGCTTTTCGGTGTGGGCGCCCTGCCGCCCCGGGAGGATGGCGGATTCCATACCGATGACCGCTTTGACGGCGGCTCTTTTGGCGAAGGCCCCCGGCAATAAGCTTATAAAACCGCTGCCAGAGCACATTTTGGCAGCGGTTTTTTGTGTTTTTGACAATTTGTACAAGTACACCGTTCATTTTTTGTGAAAATGTCGGTTTGCATTTCCCGCGTTTTTCGCTATAATGAAGTAGCCAGCCCGTGTGGGCTGTGCGGACGCATCTTCGTGATGCGCCGCGGATTTGTCGCCTTGTGGTTTATATGGTAGGGAAAAGGGAGGACGCAAGTCCTCCCTTTTCCTGTCTGTTAGTTTTGGGCATTTCGTACCGGGGTGCGAAACGCCCTTTTCCGCTGCAGGCACAAAAAGCTGCCCAATCGGGCAGCTTTTGTTACGCTTCATAGGGAACTTCCAACTCCTCCGGCTTGCGGAGGTATTTGCGGAAATCGTTGCAGAAGGCGGCGTATTCATAGCCGGTGCAGATCCGCTCATCCATCACCACACCCAGAGGCATGATCTTCTTGTTGAGATTTCCGCTCATGTAATCCGGCACGGGCTTGCCCATGCAGACGAACACGCTGGTGGTGCCGAACTCGTAGCAGTGGTGGTGGATATAGCTGGTTTTGATGGAAGCCAGATTGGTGATGAACATGCTGGTGTGGAAGGGGCTCAGGTCAATGATCTTTCGGGGCAGCAGACCGATCCTGTCCAGATGATAGGCCAGCCAAATGATGATCTTGGGCAGCAGGGGGATCGAGAACATCATGCGGGCAAACTTATCCGTGTTATTCTTCTGCTCGGTGGCGGAGTTGGCTGCCACGGCGTCGGCGATCTTCTGCTGGATGGTGAACACCGTATCCTCCGGTGTCAGGAAGATCTTCAGCGACGTCTCGTCGGGCCGTCCGTCCGCCAGCTTTTTCAGGATCACAAAGGACACGCAGAAGTGGTTGCGCTTGTAGACCCTGCTGTTCATCACAAAATAGTTCAGCTTGGGATTATACATCACCGCGCGGTAATAGGCGGCGATGATCACGGCCATGTGGTTGATCCGCACGCCGGCGCGGCGCTTTTCACGGATGTAAGCTTTGATGACCTCTTCGTCGATATACTCGGTAATGGTATTCTGGGCGTCATACCGCTTGGGCATGATATAGGGAATGGCCGCCACAATGGGCGGAAGGTCTTTGACACGAGTGCCGTCCGGACGCATAAGGCATCTCCTCGATTCCATAATTTTCGACAATATTATACGGTATTGCCCTCCGGATTGCAACCATATGCCGGCAAGAATTTTTTCTTTACCTTTTTCCGGAAATTTGGTATACTATAATTTATTATAGAAGGAAACGAAAGGAGGCATGCCAGCCATGAAATTTCCGTCCTGGCATGTGGCGCGGGAGAACAGCGCCGCGGCGGAACATCTGGCGGACGCAGGCTATCCCTATCTGGTATCCGGCGTGCTGGCAAGCCGCGGTGTGGAACGGGTCGAGGATGCGGCCGAGTTTCTGGCGCAGGAAACGGCGCTGAGCCATTCCCCGTTTTTGATGCGGGATATGGACAAGGCGGCAGCGCGGATTACCCAGGCCGTCGCGGATGGCGAGAAGATCGCCATTTTCGGCGACTATGACGTGGACGGCATCACCGCCACCTGTATTCTGGTCGACTATCTGAAGGGCCGCGGCGCCCATGTGGTACACTACATCCCCCGCCGGATCGAAGACGGCTACGGTCTGAGCCGAGACGCCATCGAGGGGCTGCGCAAGGGCGGCGCCACGCTGCTGGTAACCGTGGACTGCGGCATCACCGGCGTGGAGGAGGTGGCCTTCGCCCGTTCCATCGGCATGGACGTGGTGGTGACAGACCATCACGAGTGCAAGGAAACGTTGCCGGACGCCTCGGCGGTGGTGGATCCCCGCAGAAGCGACTGCGGCTATCCCTTCAAGCATCTGGCCGGCTGCGGCGTGGCACTGAAGCTGGTGCTGGCCCTGGGCGGGCCGGATCGGGAGGAGGCCCTGTTCTCCCGCTACTGCACACTGGCGGCCATCGGCACGGTGGCGGATGTGATGCAGATGACCGGCGAAAACCGCACTATCGTATCCCGCGGCCTTGCCACGCTGGATCGGTCGGACTTTATCGGGCTGCACGCCCTGCTGCGGGAGGCGGGACTGGCGGGACGCGAGATCTCCTCCGTACAGATCGGCTTCGTGCTGGCGCCACGCATCAACGCGGCGGGACGCATGGGCGCGGCAGACATGGCGGCTGATCTGCTGCTGTGTCAGGACGAGACACAGGCGGAGGAGCTGGCCAAGGCGCTGTGCGCCCTGAACCGTGAGCGGCAGTGCGTGGAGCAGACCATCTACTCCCAGGCGGAGGAGATGATCGAGCAATTACCGGAGGAGGAGCGCCGTGCGCTGGTGCTGGCCTCTGACACCTGGCATCAGGGCGTGGTGGGCATCGTGGCCTCCCGTCTCAGTGAAAAATACTCCCGTCCCAGCTTTATGATTCACCTGAACGGTACTGTGGGCAAGGGCTCATGCCGCAGCTGGGGCGGTTTCAACCTGTTCGCCGCCCTGGAGAGCTGCTCGGATCTGCTGCTGGGCTTCGGCGGTCACGAGCTGGCGGCGGGCTTTACTATCGAGGAAGCTAATATTCCCGCCTTTCGGGCGCGAATGAACCAATACGCCGCCGAATACTGGGTGGGCAAGGCGCCGGAATCGGCACTGGAGATCGACATGGAGCTGCGCCAGCCCGGGCGCGTCACCTTGCAGGAGGTGGAGGCGCTGGCGGCGCTGGAGCCTTACGGCAGCGGCAACGCGCGGCCCCTGTTCTGCCTGATGGGCGCCACGCTGCTGCGCACCCAGAACGTGGGACAAAACCGCCACCTGAAGCTGCGGTTGGGAAAGGGAAGTACCCAGTTTGACGGCATTTTCTTTTCCACCACCGCTGCCGCCTGCGGCTGTCAGGAGGGTGATCGGGTGGATGCGGCCTTTTATCTGCAGGTCAACGAATTCCGCGGCAGCCGCTCGGTGCAGCTGCAGATGGTGGATATCCGCCCTTCGCTGCTGGCCAGCAGTCGGGAGCAGGAGGCCCTGAATCTGGTGGCGCAATGCACCGCCGGCAGCACGGTATCCGCCAAAAACGCACGGCGGATGCTGCCCACGCGGGAGCAGTACGTGGCGGTATGGCGCACGCTGGAACACCTTGTTCCGGCAGAGGGCCTGCACACGCCGTATCTGCCGCTGCTGCGGACACTGTCGGTATCGCTGGGCAAAACGGATGCCTTTCTGCGCAGCGCCTTTTGTCTGGCGCTGTTTCACGAGCGGGGATTGCTGGAGCTTACGTCCCGGGGCGATGATGTTCTTCTGCGTCTGGTCGGCGAGAAGAAAGTCCGTCTGGAGGATTCCCAATACATACAACGTCTGACCGACGCGGAAGCGGGGCGGGGAGGAGGCGACGCGCAATGAGCAAAACCGTGGATATCGACGCCATGTATCAGCATTTGGAGGACACCGTGCGGGAGTATAATCCCTCCGCCAACTTCTCCCTGATCCGGCAGGCCTACGAATTTGCCCGTGACCTGCACGGCACCCAGCTGCGCAAGGACGGCTCCCCCTTTGTGACCCATCCGCTGGCGGTGGCCCAGATCGTGGCGGAGGAGCTGCACTTGGACAGCGAATCCATCGAGGCGGCGCTGCTGCACGACACCATTGAGGATACCGCCGCCACCCACGAGCAGCTGGCCAAGCTGTTTTCCCCCACCGTGGCCGATCTGGTGGAGGGCGTCAGCAAGCTGACCCGCGTCCACTACACCTCCAAAGAGGAGGAGCAGATGGAGAATCTGCGGAAGATGCTCATGGCTATGAGCAAGGATATTCGGGTCATCCTCATCAAGATCTCCGACCGGCTGCACAATATGCGCACCATGGAGTATCAGACGCCGGAAAAGCAGAAGCAGAAATCCTTTGAGACCATGGAGATCTACGCCCCCATCGCCCACCGACTGGGCATGCAGAAGATGAAGTGGGAGCTGGAGGATCTCTCCTTGAAATATCTGGATCCCGTGGGCTACCAGGAGATCACGGAGGCGCTGAACGAAAAGGCTGCGGAGTATGATGGCTTCATGTCCGCCATCCACGACCAGATCACCCGCCGGCTGAAAGAATCCGGCATCGAGGCCACCGTTCAGGGCCGCATGAAGCACCCCTACTCCATCTACCGCAAGATGTACACCCAGAACAAGAGTCTGGACGACGTGTTTGACCTGTTTGCCTTCCGCGTCATCGTGGACACGGTGGCGGACTGCTACAACGTACTGGGCATCGTCCATGACCTGTACAAGCCCATTTTGGGCCGGTTCAAGGACTATATCGGCACCCCCAAGCCCAATTTGTACCAGAGCCTGCACACCACCGTGGTGGGCGAGAGCGGCATTCCCTTTGAGGTGCAGATCCGCACCAAGGAGATGCACGAGGTGGCGGAATACGGCATTGCCGCCCACTGGAAGTACAAGCAGAACGGTCAGGGCGGCGGCGACGAAGGCCGCTACGAATGGGTGCGCCGCTTGCTGGAGAATCAGGAGGGCGCCGACGCCGAGGACTTTATTCACTCCCTGAAGGTGGACATGTTTGCCGACGAGGTATTTGTGTTTACCCCCAACGGCGATGTGATCAACCTGCCCGCCGGGGCCACGCCCATCGACTTCGCCTATAACATCCATTCCGCCGTGGGCAACCACATGGTGTCCGCCAAGGTAAATGGCCGCATCGTGCCGCTGAACCATCGGCTGCAAAACGGCGACGTGGTGGAGGTCACCACCAGCCAGAGCGCCCACGGCCCCAGCCGCGACTGGATCAAGATTGCCCGTTCCAGCAACGCCCGCAGCAAAATCCGCCAGTGGTTCAAGCGGGAGAAACGGGATGAAAACATCGTCAATGGCCGCCAGAGCTTCGAATCGGAGCTGAAACGCACCGGCGTATCCCTGAAAGAGCTGTTGGCCGACGAGAACGTCCCCAACGTGCTGAAAAAGCTCAGTTTCAACTCGGTGGACGATATGTACGCCGCCATCGGCTACGGCGGCGTCACCGCGCTGAAAGTCATCGGCCGGCTGCGGGAGGACATTCAGCGCATCCTGCACCAGCATCAGGCCGAGCGGCAGGCGGAGGTTCCCGTTCAGGGCCAACCGGAGGTCATGCGTCCCGCCGTGCCCCAGCGCAAGGGCGAGCACGGCATCATCGTGGAGGGCCTGAGCAACTGTCTGGTGAAGTTTTCCAAGTGCTGCTCTCCCGTGCCGGGGGACGACATCGTGGGGTATATCACCCGCGGCTACGGCGTGTCGGTACACCGCTCCGACTGTCCCAACGTGTTGCGCTCACGGGACGACCCCAACGAGGCGGGACGCTGGATCCGCGTCAGCTGGGCCGCCAAGACCAGCGAGGAGTACCACACCATGCTGCAGATCGTGGCCAAGGATCGCATCAGCCTGATCGTGGATGTATCCACGGTACTGTCGGCCACCAAGACACGGGTGCTGTCCCTGAACGCACGCTCCACGCCGGATGGCTTTGCCCTGTTGGATCTGGGCATCGCCGTGTCGGGTCGGGATCAGCTGAAAACCGTTACCAGCCGCCTGGAGCAGATCCAGGGGGTCATGAAGGTGACGCGGCCGGCGGGATAAAAATAAGCCTCCCCTGTGTAAGGGGAGGTGTCAGCGCAAAGCGTTGACGGAGGGGTTGTCGGTGCGTAAAAAAATATGCCGGTGGCATATTTTTAGCATCCGATCTCGGCGGCTATGCCGCCGTAGCATCCATCTGGGCTTCCACGGCACTATCTTATTGGGCAATCCCCCAGTCAGCCTTGCGGCTGACAGCCCCCTTTACACAAGGAGGCCTTGGAAATAGCATTCCCCACATATCAATCTGATAACATTCTGTATAAAGGAGAACAAATTATGCGCGCTGTATTGACCCGCGTGAAGCACGCCTCCGTCACCATTGACGGAAAAGTTCACGGCCAGATTGGCGAGGGCTTCCTGATCCTGCTGGGCATTACCCACGAGGATACCGAGGCTCAGGCCGTCAAGCTGGCGGACAAGCTGACGGGCCTTCGCATCTTCGAGGATGAGAACGGCAAAATGAACCGGGGACTGGACGAGGTGAAGGGCGAGCTGCTGATCGTATCCCAGTTCACCCTGTACGGTAACTGCAAAAAGGGCCGCCGTCCCGAATTTCTGGCGGCCGCCCGTCCCGAGGTGGCCATCCCCCTGTACGAGAAGTTCGTGGAGCTGTGCCGCGCCAAGGGCTTCCGCACCGAGACCGGCGAGTTTGGCGCCTACATGCAGGTGGACAGCCTGAACGATGGCCCCCTGACGCTGGTGGTGGACACCGACCAGCTGTAATCGGGAGGGCACACGAATGAAGGTACTCTCTCTGATGGTGGGCCCCATCATGACCAACTGCTATATCCTCTGCGACGAAGAAGCCCGGGTCTGCGCCGTCATCGACCCCGGCGACGAAGCGGAGCGTATTGCCGCCATGGTAGCCTCCAGCGGCTGCACGCCCATTATGATCCTGCTGACCCACGGCCACTTCGACCACTGCACCGGTGTGGCGGGCCTGCTGGAAAAATGGCCGGAACTGCCGGTATATATTCACACGGGCGACGTGACCGACGACATGGGCGGCGAACTGCGCTTCCACCGGCTGAGCAAAAAAAACCAGCGGTACTATAAAGAGGGCGACAAGCTGTCTGTCGGCAGCCTGACGCTGGACGTGCTGGAGACCCCGGGCCATTCCACCGGTTCTGTTTGCCTGCTGGTGGAGGGACAGGGCGTGCTCTTCGCCGGTGATACCCTGTTCCGGGGCTCTTGCGGCCGGTGCGACTTCCCCGGCGGCGACTATCGGGCCATGCTGCGCTCTCTGGCCCGTCTGGCGGCGCTGGAGGGACAGTACACTGTCTATCCCGGCCACGATTCCGCCACCGACATGGACTTTGAACGGAAGTATAACCCCTATATGAAGCAGGGCATGAACGTATGAAGCTGATCTTTACCGGCCACAATGACCGCTATGCCATCGAGCAGGATCTGCTGGCCTTTTTCCCCAACCAGCGTCCGGTGTATGATCCGGACGCGGCAGAGGACAGCTGCGCCTGGGTCAAACTGTCCGAGGGTAAGACATACACCACCGCGACCACCCGCATCCTCCATGAGGGACGGGAGGGCCGCGGCCTTTCCCGCGTGCGCATTGATCCCGCCCTGACCCCCTATCAGCAGGAGGGACTGCGGCAGCGGGCGCTGAAAATGAGCTTTTTCAAGGCGTCGGTGGAGATCCTGGGCCACGTCCCCGCCTGGGGCAGCCTGACAGGCGTGCGGCCCGCCAAGCTGGCGGCGCGGCTGCTGCGCAGCGGTATGACGCCCCGCCAGACCGATCGTGAGCTGGCAAACACCTATCAGGTGTCCGCCCCCCGCCGCTGCATGTGTATCGAAGCGGCGCAGGCGGGCATCGCCGCCAAGGAGGCGCTTGCCCCCAACGACATCTCCCTGTACATCGGCATCCCCTTCTGTCCCACCCGCTGCGCCTATTGCAGCTTCGTCTCCCAGGCGGTGGAGCGCTCCTTCAAGCTGATGGAGCCCTATCTCCAGGCGCTGGAGCGGGAAATTACGCTGGCGGCGGAGATGGTAAAGGACACCGGGCTGCACATCAAGTCCTTCTACATGGGCGGCGGCACGCCCACCACACTGTCCGCCAGACAGATGGATCATCTGCTGACCCACCTGAACCGCAGCTTTGACCTGAGCGGCGCGGTGGAATACTGCATCGAGGCGGGACGGCCCGACACCATTGACCGGGAGAAATTGCAGGTGCTTCTGGATCACGGGGCCGACCGCATCAGCGTCAACCCCCAGTCGCTGGACGACAAGGTGCTGCAGGCTATCGGCCGCAAGCACACGGCGGCAGACATTCTCGCCGCCATGGAGCTGGCCACGTCCATGGGCTTTCCCCATGTGAACATGGATCTCATCGCGGGACTGCCCGCCGACACACCGGAGGGCTTCCGCAAAACGCTGGATCAGTGTATCAAAAGCGGCGCGGACAACATCACCGTCCACACGCTGGCGCTGAAAAAGGGCAGCCGCCTGACACTGGAAGGCAGCCCCATCCCCTCGGCCGAGGCAGTGGCGGAGATGCTGGATTACGCCGATCCGGCCCTGCGGGCGGCAGGCTTTGCCCCCTACTATCTCTACCGGCAAAAGTACATGTCCGGCAGCTTTGAAAACGTAGGCTGGTGCATATCCGGCGCGGAGGGATTGTATAATATTTACATCATGGAGGAACTGCACAGCATCCTGTCTCTCGGGGCGGGCGGCTCCACCAAGATGGTGGACATCCGGCGGGACGACCGTATCGACCGGATCTTCCACCCCAAATATCCCACGGAGTACATCCAGCGTCAGGAGCAGATCGCGGCAGATCTGGAAAAGTTCGCCGCGTTTCATCGGGAAATGCTGGAGAATTTGGGGAAGTAGGGGTGCATGGCGCGCCCGGATAACTGATCGTAGGGGCGGACGACTCTGTCCGCCCCTAATGATAACCCTACCATTTCCGATAGGGCGGACAGAGTCGTCCGCCCCTACAACGTATCTGCGATATGTTTTTATTTCCGGCAAGGAGGTGACGGCTTGCAGCGCAGACAGAGTTTCTTAAGCGGCGCGGCCATTCTGGCGGGCGCCGTGGCCGTCACCAAGGTGCTGGGGGCGCTGTATAAGATCCCCCTGGGCAATCTGCTGGACAGTCAGGGGATGGCCCATTTCTACGCGGCCTACAACGTGTATAATCTGCTGCTGATGCTGTCCACAGCGGGACTGCCGCTGGCCGCCTCCCGTCTGGTGGCTCAGGCGGAGACGCTGGGCCGTCACGATCAGGCCCGCCAGGTGTTTCGCTGCGCCGTGGGGCTGCTGGGGGCGCTGGGGCTGCTGTTCTCGGCGTTGATGCTGTGTCTGCCTCAGGCCATGGCGCAGGCGCTGCACGATCCCCTGGCGGCGGCCGCCATCGCTGTGCTGGCGCCGTCGGTGCTGTGCGTATGCCTGACCTCCGCCATTCGCGGCTATACTCAGGGGCTGGGCAGCATGACCCCCACCGCCGTCAGCCAGATCATCGAATCCGCCTGCAAGCTGATGGTGGGTCTGGGCCTGTGCTATGTACTGCTGCGGCGCGGCGCATCGCCGGAGATCGGCGCGGCGGGCGCTATCGCAGGCGTCACCTGCGGCACGGTGCTGGGACTTCTCTATCTGCTGTGGTCGCTGCGGCGCTGTCCCCGTCAGCACGGCGGCATAACGGCGACTGTTGGCGACACGGTGCGGCAGCTCTTGCAGATCGGCGTGCCCATCACCGTAGCGGGCGGCGCCATGAGTCTGATGACGCTGCTGGATCAATCGCTGGTGCTGGGCACCCTGCAGGGCAGGCTGGGGCTTTCCGCCCAGACCGCCGCCGAGCTGTACGGACAGTACACCTTCGGCATGACGCTGTTCGTGCTGCCTCCGTCATTTATCTATCCTCTGTCCGTGTCTCTGATCCCCGCCATCACTCAGGCCCGCACGCGGCACGATGAAGACGCCGCGGCGCGCTTGACCGCGTCGGCCCTGCGGATGACCGCGCTGCTGGCGCTGCCCATGGGCGCAGGGCTGTCGGTGCTGGCGGAGCCGATCCTTCTTCTGCTCTATCCCGCCGTGCCGGAGACGGCACGGGCCGCCGCCGGACATCTGACGGTGCTGGGCATCGCCAGCATGTTCGTATGTCTGATGGTGGTCACCAACGGCATTCTGCAGGCCCACGGGCAGGAGAAGCTTCCCATCTGGACGCTGCTCTCCGGCGGCGTGCTGAAAGTGGTCACCAACTACCTGATGGTGGCCGATCCCGCCATCGGTATTCAGGGTGCGCCAGTGGGCACGCTGTACAGCTATGCCCTGATTGTGGTGCTGAACATGATCGCCGTCTACCGCTGTACCCGCGGACGTGTGGACTTCTTCCGCTGCCTGTGGCGTCCTGCGCTGTGCGCGGCGGTGATGGCCCTGGCCAGCCGTCCCTGCTTCACCCTTCTCTCTGCCCACATTTCCCAGAATCTGGCAACCCTTGTGACCATCGCCGCCGCGGCGCTGGTGTATACCGTGCTGGCGCTGGCGTTGGGCGCGGTGACGGCGGAGGATCTGCGGCACCTGAAAATCAGTGAAAAATGGGTGCATCGACTGGGTCTGCGGTGATTTTTTTAGCTTTTCTGCGGAAAAGGGCTTGCAATAGGCCGGCAAATATGGTAAATTTTCTATTGCCCTTTGTGATTGGGCATCCGTTTGTTCTTAATGCGATACGCTTCGTTTTAGGATTTGGTTCTACCAAGGAAAAAATTACAGGAGGAAACACCCATGAATAAAACCGAACTGATCTCCGCCGTCGCCGAGAAGGCCGGCCTGTCCAAGAAGGCCGCCGAGGCCGCCGTCAACGCCACCCTGTCCGCTGTCACCGAGAGCCTGAAGGCCGAGGAGAAGGTGCAGCTGGTTGGCTTCGGCTCTTTCGAGGTGAAGCACCGCGCCGAGCGTACCGGTCTGAATCCCCGCACCGGCAAGCCCGTCACCATCGCCGCCACCAAAGTTCCCACCTTCAAGGCCGGCAAGGCGCTGAAGGACGCTGTTAAGTAAGCAATCTTTTCGGATAGAAAGAAAAGCGGCTGTGCCGCTTTTCTTTTTTAGGGGGATGTAGCATGAGACTGGATAAATACCTGAAAGTCAGCCGCCTGATCAAGCGGCGCACTGTGGCCAACGAGGCCTGCGACAACGAGCGTGTCACCGTCAACGGACGGGTGGCCCGCGCCTCTTACGATGTGAAGGTGGGCGATGTCATCACCATTCGCTTCGGCCAAAAGGCCCTGTCGGTGGAGGTGCTGTCGGTGGCCGATAACGTGGGTAAGGCCGACGCCGCCGCCATGTATCGGGAAACCACGGACAAGACGTTATAATTTTCCGCACCCTCTCATACAATGCATTAACGCTTTGTAGGAGAGGGTGTTTGATTTGGCATACGACATGAACGGCAGCAGCGGCGCCATGTATCACCGGCTGACGATGGAAGGACGGGAAAAGCTGACGGTCTCCGGCGTGGAGGATGTGGAGCGGTTTGATGAAACCTGCATCGTCATGTCCACCTGCGCCGGAACGCTGATCGTCACTGGTGAGGCCCTGCACATCGGCAAGCTGAGTCTGGATGGCGGCGAGCTGCATGTGGACGGCCACATTGACGGCATCAACTATGAAGAGGAACAGCCCCAGCGCACCGGCCTGTTCAGCCGCCTGTTCGCCTGATGGAAAACTATGTGTCGGCGCAATTGCAGCAGCTGGGCGCGTCGGTGGCGCTGGGCGCCGCCGGCGGGCTAATATACGACGTGCTGCGCGCCGCCCGCCTGTTGGATCGCCGCGACCGGCGGCTGACCCACCTGCTGGATGCGCTGTTCGTGGCGCTGCTGGGGGCAGGCGCTCTATGGCTGGCTCTTGTGGTGGGAGAGGGGGAACTGCGGTTTTACATGGTGACGGGCGTGCTGCTGGGCGCCGTACTGTGGTTCTTTCTGCTGTCGGCGCTGCTGCGTCCGGTGTGGGATTTCTGGGCTTCGGCCCTGCTGGAAACAGGCCGCCTGCTGCGCCGCCCCATCCTGTTTGCGGCACGGCAGGCAAAAAAAGCCGCGTTGGCGACGAAAAAAGGCTTTTCTTTTTGCCGGAAGTGCGCTACAATGAAGGTGGCTGCATGGCGCTCCCGCCGTGCACGGAAGCCATCCGTACCGCAGGAAGGAGGCAAGGCAATGGCCGATAAAGCAAACCGCAAAAAAACGAAAAAACGTACCAACCCTGTGCTTTTACTGGTACTCATCCTACTGGTGACCGCGCTGGGCGTGCAGATCGTTCGGGTCTACGGCCAGCTGAAAACCGCCCGCTCGGAGGAGGCCGTCCTGTCCCAGCAATTGCAGGAACAGCAGCAGGAAAATGACGCCCTGCGTTCGGATCTGGCCAAGAAAAACGACGAAAGCTTCATCAAAGCCCTTGCCCGCGACCTGTTGGGTCTGGCAGAGGAGGGCGAGCGCATCTTTTACGATGTAAATGACTGAGCAGGACACCCCTTTATTCATCGGATCAAAAACAGAGCGCCCCCGTGATGCTGCCGCATCGCGGGGGTGCTTTTTATCCTGTTCTCAGAACTCCGCCTTAAACACGGGCGGCAGGTCGGTGCCCTCCGGCAGAACGCCCAGCACCACATAGCTGCCGTTGACGGTGACGGCGGCGTTATTCTTCCAGGCAGGGGCATTTTCGGGATAGGCGGTGTCGTTGGCAAAGCCATCCACACGGGCCTGGAAAATACCGCGAACCGTCTCGGCGTCGGCGGCGTTGGCTACCTCTACCATCGCCAGCTCACAGCCGAAGCCGGATACCGGCGGCTGATAGGCCACGATCTGCTTAGTCTCGATGGCGCTCAGTCCGGGGTAGAGCCCCTCCAGCTCCTCCGCGTCCTCCACCGGAAGCATGGGGTATTCGTCCCCCAACGCGGCAACGGCATCCGCTGCTGCCTGTTTCAGATCCACAGACTGTGTCTGCTGATCCTGCTGGGGATCGTTATTGGCGTTATCCGCAGGCGTGTCTTTTCCGCCGCAGGCAGCCAGGGCCAGCACCATCACGGCTGCCAGCAATACGCAAAACAATTTCTTCATTTCATCATTTCCTTTCTTTCGCAAGGACGTCTTCCTTACGCCCGCGACAAGTATAGCGCGTTTTCCTTAAAAAGCAAGTACTATTTTGACGAAAGCCCGAGGAAAAATGTTCCCGCCGGTCTATAGAAAAGCAGCGGCCCGCCGAATAGCGGGCCGCTGAACCTTACTCGTTGGTATAGTTGTCGAAATACCCCTGAATGTAGATGATGGGGGTGCCCTTGTCGCCGCTGCCGGAGGTCAGGTCGCACAGAGAACCGATCAGGTCAGTCAGATTGCGGGGGGTGGTGCCCTCGGACACCATGTTGCCCACCAGGCTGACGGAGGCGTCCTTCTGGCGGATCTTCTCGGCCACAGCCTTTTGCAGCGCCTCGCCGGTCAGGTCGCCAAAGTCATGGTCGGCCAGGTATTTCAGCTTCAACTCGTTGGGAGTGCCGATGAGACCGGCGGTATAGCCGGGGGACACCACAGGGTCAGCCAGCTCCCAGATCTTGCCGGCGGGATCCTTGAAGGCGCCGTCGCCGTAGACCATGGCCTCGATCTGCTTGCCGGTCGCCTCGCACATGGCCTTGCCGATACCCTCGGCCACAGCCATGGCGTCACGGGGAAACAGCTTGACGCGCTCGTCGTCAGCCTTGTTGCTGCCCAGCAGGCCGTACTGGGGGTTATAGCCGCTGCCATCCACAGAGGCGGTCAGCAAATCATCCAGGCCCAGCACCGTCTTGGCACCGGCAGCTTTCAGCAGCCGTTTGCTGCGCTTGCGGGTGTGAATATCACAGCAGATGATGGTGTCGGTATAGTCCAGCACCGCCTGCACGCGATTGGCAAAGACGATCTCCGCCTGTGCGCCGGCAGATTCAATGATGGATTTGTAGTAATCCACGTAATCCACACCGGTAAAGGGATGGATCACAGAGCCGAAAGCGTCACGGAACTGCTTCAGGGACAGCACGTCGTGCCAGGGATCAATACCTGCCTCATCCAGCTGATCCATGGACACCAGATGGTTGCCCACCTCATCGGAGGGATAGCTGAGCATCAGCACCACCTTTTTGCAGCCGCCGGCGATACCCTGCAGCAGCAGGGAGAAGCGGTTGCGGCTGAGGATGGGGAACACCACAGCCACAGTCTCTCCGCCGGTCTTGGCGCGGACATCGGCGCTGATCTGCGCCACGGTGGCGTAGTTGCCCTGGCAGCGGGCCACCACGGATTCGGTGATCGCCACCACATCCTTGTCGTGAGGCTCGATGCCGTTTTCGCGCAGTGCCTTCAACACGGTCTCCACGGTGATCGCCACGGCATCATCACCCTGACGGAAAATGGGCGCGCGCACGCCCCGCACAACAGTTCCCAGCGTTCTCATCATATCGTTCATCCTTTCGTGGTTGTCCAATTTCGTTTTGCAGCTTATTATAGCAAGCTTTTACGCATAAGTAAAATACCCATTTTTAATACTCAGCATAAGTGATACTTAATATATTCCCTCTTGCATTTCTGAAAAAACTGTGTATAATAAGAGAGTACGGGCTTGTAGCTCAGCTGGGAGAGCGTTCGGTTCGCATCCGAGAGGTCGAGGGTTCGAATCCCTTCAGGTCCACCAAAAAGGAAATCACCCGTGGGTGGTTTCCTTTTTATTTTTTCGCGTATACGTCTCAAAATCCCGGCAGCCTCCGTCTTGGTGTTCCACAAAATTCTACCCGTCCGACGAGAATCGCCGCCTTCCGCACGGGGGATGGCGTACAATGGTGGAAAAGGAGTGAAACACCATGAAAAACCGCCGCAAGAGTGATTTTCTGTCCAGTCGGGTGCAGTACATCTCCCTGTCGCAGCTGTCCCCTAATCCACAACAGCCCCGCCGCACCTTTGACGAGACTGGCTTGCGGGAGCTGGCCGACAGCATTTGTGCCTACGGCATCTTACAGCCGCTGACTGTCCGGCGCGTCAGCGGCGGCTATCAACTGGTGGCAGGTGAACGCCGGATGCGGGCCGCCCGCCTGGCGGGGCTGCGGGAGGTACCCTGCCTGGTGGCCCAGGTGGACGAGCAGGACGCCGGCATGCTGGCGTTGATCGAAAATCTGCAGCGCCGCGATCTGGACTGCTTTGAGGAGGCCGCCGCCATTGCCCGTCTCATCAGCCGTTACGGTCTCAGTCAGGAGCAGGCGGCGGAAAAGCTGGGCAAATCCCAATCCGCCGTAGCCAACAAGCTGCGGCTGCTGCGGCTGGGCGAGCCGGTACGGCAGGCGCTGCGGCAGGCGGGATTGACCGAGCGTCACGCCCGTGCGCTGCTGCGGCTGCCAGACGATCCCGCCCGCATGGCCGCCCTGTCGGTGATCGCCGGGCGCGGCCTGAACGTTGCCCAGACCGAGAGCTACATCGAGCGCATGCTGACACAGCAGCCGGACACGCCGCCCCAGGGCCGCGCCACCTATATCATCAAGGATGTGCGCCTGTTTCTCAACAGCATCGACCGCAGCTTTCAGGTCATGCGGCAAAGCGGCGTGGATGCCGACCTGGGCCGCCGCGACACCGACAGCGAGATCTTCCTGACCATCCGCATCCCCAAAACCCGCGCAGCGCAAAAGGCATAAAAAGAGAGCCAACCGGCTCTCTTTTTTACTGTTTTTCTTTACGATAAATTGCTTCCATTGCCATTTCTCCGGCTAAGCGCAGCAGAGCATCCTCAACGGTCTTTTCTGTTGTTTTTCCGACATTTTCTCCTATCTTTCGATAGAAATCATACAGGTAGTCTTCTAACATAATCGTAACTTGTTTCATACGCGCTCCTTTCCCTTGTCACCTACACTATATCATAAAAACCGCCATTGGTGCAGCTACGTGGACTATTTTTTTATAAAATCTCCATATAATAGCCCTACAGTGACAAGGGGCGGTGATGGCACATGAAACTGAATGAGGCGGTCAGCCGTCGGTTAACCGAACTGCTGACCCAGCGGCATATGACGCCCTATCAGCTATACCTGAAAAGCGGTGTGCCCAAATCCACCATCGGCAATGTGATCAACTGCACCTACGACTCCGTAAAGCTGCGGGTGCTGCATGAACTGTGTCAGGGTCTGTCCCTGGGACTGGACGAATTTTTTGCCTCGCCGCTGTTCCAGGAGGAAACGCTGGAGCCATAAGGATAAAAAAGAGCAAGTCTTTCGACTTGCTCTTTTTGTATCTGCTTTTGTCCTTATAGGATCTTCTCGCCGGCGGCTTCCTTGGCGGCGATCTCCTTCATGGCGTCCTTGTGAGACAGGTTCCAGCGGCCCTTCTCGTCGATCTCCATGAACTTGACCCACATCATGTCGCCCACCTTGCAGGCATCCTCCACCTTCTCGATGCGCTTGTCGGCCAGCTTGGAGATGTGCACCAGGCCATCCTTGCCCGGGGCGATCTCTACGAAGGCACCAAAGGTCATCAGGCGCACAACGCGGCCGTAGTACAGCTTGCCCACCTCGGGGACGAAGACGATGTCATCGATGAACTTCTTGGCCTTGTCGCAGCTCTCCGCATCGGGGGAGGCGATATGGATGGTGCCGTCGTCGTCGATGTCCACCTTGGCGCCGGACTCGGCCACGATCTTCTGGATCACGCTGCCGCCCTTGCCGATGACCTCGCGGATGCGGTCGGGGTCGATGTGCATGGTGATCATCTTGGGTGCGTAACGGCTGACCTCGGGCCGGGGCTCACTGATGACGGGCAACATCACCTGATCCAGGATCTGGCAGCGGGCGTCATAGGTGATATCCAGCGCGTTACGGATGATCTCCATAGTCAGGCCGTCGTTCTTCAAATCCATCTGAATGGCGGTGATGCCCTTCTTGGTGCCGGCCACCTTGAAGTCCATCTCGCCGTGGAAATCCTCCACGCCCTGAATGTCGATGAAGGTGGTGAAGCCGCCCTCATCGTCCTGGATCAGACCGCAGGAGATGCCCGCCACAGGCGCGGAAATGGGCACACCGGCATCCATCAGCGCCAGCGTGGAGCCGCAGATGGAGCCCTGAGAGGTGGAGCCGTTGGAGCTGACTACCTCGGACACCACGCGGATGGCGTAGGGGAACTCCTCCACAGGGGGGATCACAGGCAACAGGGCGCGCTCAGCCAGCGCGCCGTGGCCGATCTCGCGGCGGCCGGGGCTGCGGGCGGGCTTGGCCTCACCGACAGAGTAGCCGGGGAAGTTGTAGTGGTGCATGTAGCGCTTCTCGGTCTCCTCCCAGATGGTGTCCAGCTTCTGGTTGGCGGACAGGGTATCCAGGGTGCAGACGGACAGCACCTGAGTCTGGCCGCGGGTAAACAGGCCGGAGCCGTGAACACGGGGCAGCACGCCTACCTCGGCGTCCAGAGGACGGATCTCGTTCTTCTGGCGGCCATCCACGCGGTGACCCTCCAGCAGCCATGCCTTGACGATCTTCTTCTGGAACTTATAGGTGATCTCGTCCAGGTACTGATCCATGTTGGGATAGTCCTCCAGGAACAGCTCGTGCCACTTCTCAATCAGCTGGTTCCAGCGGGCCTCGCGGACGTTCTTGTCGTCGGTATCCATGGCGGCCTTGGCCTCGTCCATGGTGGCGGCCACGATCTTGTCAAACAGCTCCTGATCGAAGTCGGCATGGGGATAGTCGAACTTGGGCTTGCCGATCTCGGCCACCATCTGGTTGATGAGGGCCACCTGCTTCTGGTTCTCCTCGTGGGCCAGCTTGATGGCCTCGAACATGGTGTCGTTGGTCACCTGATTGGCGCCGGCCTCGATCATGACCACCTTCTTGCCGGTGGAGACCACGGTCACGTCCAGATCGCTGACCTTGCGCTGCTCGCTGTCGGGGTTCAGCACCAGCTTGCCATCCACCAGACCCACCTTCAGGGCGCCCACAGGGCCATTCCAGGGGATGTCGGAGATGGCCAGCGCGGCGCTGGTGCCGATCAGGGCGGCGATCTCGGGGGAGCAATCGTGATCCACGGCCATGACGGTGCACATCACGGACACGTCGTTGCGGAAATCGTAGGGGAACAGGGGGCGGATGGGGCGGTCAATGACACGGCTGGTCAGAATGCCCTTCTCGCCGGGGCGGCCCTCACGGCGGTTAAAGCTGCCGGGAATACGTCCCACGGAGTACAGCTTCTCCTCAAAGTCCACGCTCAGGGGGAAGAAGTCGATACCGTCGCGGGGACGGGGCGCGGCGGTGACGCAGCACAGCACGCGGGTGTCGCCGTAGCCCACCATGACGGCGGCGTTGGCCAGCTCGGCCAGCTTGCCCACCTCCAGCGTCAGAGGACGGCCGGCCAGATCCATGGTGTACTTGTGGTACTGGGGGAATTGGCGATGAGTGATGATAGTCGACATGTCGTTTCTCCTTTTTGTAAAAATATGGCTCTGCCCTCCATGCCGCCACCACCGTTTAGCACTTGAAAACGCCCCGAACTCCGCCGTTTCGGCGCATTTTCAACTGCTAAAGGCCAGTCTTGGCACAGACGGCAAAACGTGAAAGAAGGGTGATGCGCGGCGCACATCACCCTGTTTCAACAAATTACTTACGCAGACCCAGCTTGGCGATCAGGGCACGATAGCGCTCGATATCCTTCTTGGCCAGATAGTCCAGCAGACGACGGCGCTTACCAATCATCATCTGCATACCACGGCGGCTGTGGAAGTCATGGGGATGCACCTTCAGGTGAGCGGTCAGCTGGTTGATACGCTCGGTCAGGATGGCAACCTGGACTTCGGGGGAGCCGGTGTCGGTCGCATGGGTACGATTGTTCTCAATAATCGCGGTCTTCTGGTCTTTCAGCATCATAGTGTGTTTCCACCTTTCTCATTTTTTGCCGCGCCGCTGCGTCACGGGACAGGTGAATGATCCGCGCAACGAAGCCGGACGGCCATAATCATGCACATTAACGTGCTTGAATAGCATACCACAGAAAATCAAGCTTGTAAAGCATTATTTTCCGCGATCTGGCGATATTTTCGGGGGAGATTCGGGGAAGCAAAATAAGGCCCCCTGTGTAAAGGGGGCTGTCACGGCGTAAGCCGTGACTGGGGGATTGCCCAATAAGATAGTGCCGTGGAAGCCCAGATGGATGCTACGGCGGCATAGCCGCCGAGATCGGATGCTAAAAATATGCCACCGGCATATTTTTTTACGCACCGACAACCCCTCCGTCAACGCTTCGCGTTGCCACCTCCCCTTACACAGGGGAGGCTTTGTTCTACCCCCGGATCTCAATGGCCCCGGTGGGGCAGCTGTCGGCGGCCTCCTGGGCCGTCAGGCGGCAATCCTCCGGCACGGGGTCGGTGATAGCGTGGGCAGGCGCCCCGTCGTCCAGCGAAAACACCTCCGGACAGATGCTGGGACACAGGCCGCACTGGATGCAGGCTTTCTGGTTCACATTTGCGTACATGGCAGCACACTCCTTTATTCAATATGGAATGGCTGCAGTATGCCCGCCGCCGCGGAATATTATTCCGGCAAAGGCAGACCGTGTATCATCACGCGGCCAAAGCAGGTCAGGCTGCGTCCGCTGCCCCGATGGAACACCACGTCCATCTCCGCGCGCTTCCGGTTCAGGGAAAACAGATACACCATACCCAGCGGATCACGGTAGTACTGCTTGCACAGCATGTCGCCATCCACACAGAAGATGCCCACATCGCCGTTTTGCAGCGGGTCGTGGTTTACATACACCACCGCACCGTCAGCGATCCACGGGGCCATGGAGTCGCCCTGAATCCGCACGGCCAGCTCCGCGCCCCGGGGCACATCGCCGGTGACGGGGATCAGCTCATAATCCTCCTGAAACACCGGCGCGGCAAAGCCCGCGGCCGCGGGGGAGGCGTACAGGGGAATGGTGCGGATGTCCTCCTCCGGGGCGTCCTGCTGCCACTCCTGCCGCAGATCGGACAGGCCCTCCAAAATGGTATGGATCAGCTGGCGGGCGCTCAGCGGCAGAACACGGTATTTCTCCACCATCCGCCGTTCTTCATCCGAACAGGCAAATGCGTGGTGAAAACTGCCCTGATATAAATAGTTGGGGTCGATCCGCAGGGCGTCAAACATCCGCAGCAGCACATCCTCCTTCGGCACGCTGACGCCGGTCTCGTAATTGCCGATGGCACTGCGGCTGACGCCCAGCGCCTCCGCCAGCACGTCGCGGCTCATACCCAGCTCCTCCCGCCGCTTCCGCAGCTGCTCGCCAAAGCTCATGACACGTCCTCCTATCACAAGAAACTTGTTGCTTGGCTCCATTTTACAAGGACTACGGGCATATGTCAAGAAAAATAACAAGAATCTTGTAAAAACACGCTTGACAAAACAATGTTCTTGTGATACTATGGCATTGTTAACAAGATTCTTGTTTGAGTAAAAGAGCGGTCATGCGGGCGACCGCAAAGGCTGCCCCTACGTGCCGAGCAGGGAGAGAATGCTCGTAGGGGCCGACGACTCTGTCGGCCCTATCGGAAACACTTCGGTTTCTGTCAAAGCGAAGCGAATTGAAAAAGCACTGACAACGTCGATGCTTTTTCTGATAGGGATGGTGGATTTACCCCGTTCGGGGCATAAACTTCGACTCCACCGCACCACCCAATAAAAATACCGACCACCCTGGCGGGTAATCGGTACTTTTGGTGGGGGATGGTGGATTCGAACCACCGAAGGCGTTGCCAGCAGATTTACAGTCTGTCCCCTTTGGCCACTCGGGAAATCCCCCATATGAAATTGGAGCTGGTGGACGGATTCGAACCCCCGACCTGCTGATTACAAATCAGCTGCTCTACCAGCTGAGCTACACCAGCATGCTACCAGCGAAGATTATATTAGCAGAACTCACTTTATTTGTCAACAACAATCTTCACAAATTGGCCCGTTTTTCCCCATTATTTTTTGTATTATTCCCAAAAGAGGAGGCGCATGTTTCATGACACTACAACAATTATCCGCGGACTACGCCTATTCGGCGGAGCTTTTGTCCCGCCGTCTGGCCCAATTGCGGCAGGAACAGCAGCAGACGGACGATCCGGAGCTGCGCTTTCGCCTGCGGCGGCGGGAGCTGGCCCTGACGCCGCTATTGCAGCAATGCCGCCAGCTCTGGCGTCTGACCGCCCACTACTATGACAGGAGCTATCACAAGGATGAACGATTTACTCTTTGATTATGCGCAGCTGGCCGAATGGCGGCAGGGAAACGGGGACAACAGCCAGCGCCTGCGCCGTCTGCGCCGCCGCCTGCCGGACGCCATCGCGGAGCTGACGCCCCGCCAGCAGCAGATGATCCACATGCAGTTTCAGGAGGGCCTGTCCGGCACCGAGATCGCCAGGCGGCTGGGCGTGAACAAATCCACCGTGTCCCGCTGCCTGAGCCGCGCACGGCGCCGGTTGTACAGCCGCCTGCGGTTCACCCTGTAAAAAGGTCGGAAATCCTTGACAAGCCTGGGGGGATATATTATAATCGCCTCGCAAATGCTAACACATGCGCGGAGATTTCACGCCGCGCTTGATAATGGGGCGCAAAACGGCCTTTTATGTACCAAAAGTGTACCTTATTTGTACCGAAATTGCCCCATATTAAGGAGGGGATTCACCCATGCTGCAAAAGGTTCAGCAAAATAAATGGCTGCGATTGGCCGCGGGCGTGTTCGGCGGCATTCTGATGGCGGCGGGCATCAACCTGATTATCGTGCCGCAGGGCATGTACAGCGGCGGCCTGTACGGCCTTTGTCAGGTGATCCGTACATTAATCGTGACGAACCTGGGAGTACAGACCTCTGTGGATCTGGCGGGTATCCTGTATCTGCTGGTCAACCTGCCGCTGATCGCGCTGGCGTGGCGCTCGCTGGGGCGGGAGTTCGTGCTGGGTATGGCGGTGGTAACGGTAGTCAACTCCGTGGCGCTGGCGGTGATCCCATCGCCCGCAACGCCCATCATTGCCGACAAGCTGACCTCCTGTCTGCTGGGCGGCATCATCAGCGGCTTTTCCGGCGGACTGATCCTGACCTGTGGCTGCTCCACCGGCGGACTGGACGTACTGGGCCTGTATCTCAGCAAGCTGGGCAAGGGCTTTACCGTGGGGCGGTTCTCCATCACCTTCAACGCCGCGCTGTACACCCTGTGCGCCGTGCTGTTTGATCTGAGCACTGCTATTTACTCCGCCATTTATGTGGTATTTCAGGCGCTGTTTCTGGATCGGGTGCATCAGCAGAACATCTCCGTGCAGATGCTGATTTTCACCAAAGAGGATCCTGAGCGGCTGAACCAGACGATCCTGGAAAAGCTGGATCGCAGCTTCACGCTGTGGGAGGGCCGCGGCGGCTACTCCCACGATCAGGTACACGTGCTGTGCGTGTGTCTGAGCAAGTATGAGGTGGTCTCGGTACAGATGGCGCTGAGCGAGATTGACCCCCATGCCTTTACCATTATTCAGGAGGGCATCCGCGTGGGCGGCAATTTCGGCAGGCACCTGTCGTCCTGAGAGATAGAAACGCCCCGTCGCCGGGTTTGGCGATGGGGCGCTATTTTTTATTCCTCTTCTGGCAGAGAGATCTCGCCGTGTGCCTGCTCATAGGCGTCTACACACTCCTGTGCCAGATGCTCCAGCTGCGCGTTCAGCGAGCGATGGTTCTTTTTCGCAATATAGGTGATCTTGCGCAGCAGCGCCTCCGGAAAACGGATACCCGTTTGAATTCGATCCGTAGCCAAGTGATAACACCCCTTACGCAGTTTGATTACATTTTACCCAAAATAGCGTTGACTATCTACAAACAATGTGTTATCGTTTTTCCATTAGTTAAAGGAGGCGTTCTATGAAAGAGGTCAAAATAAGTCTTCCGGAGTACCTATACGATTTTTACCGGAAGATCGGCCAGCAGGCGGGTGGCCTAACAGCGGAGCAGGTCATCGGTGACACACTGTTTAAGCTGGCGGGTGAATTGAGTTTAAACGCTTTGCATCAGAAAGGCCATTCGTAGGGGCGGGGTTTTACCCCGCCCACCGTTTACCAACGTGCCCTCGTATTATAGAAAACGGGAGGGGCAGAGCCCCTCCCCTACGCACTGACCACCGATAGAACTTCTGTAGGGGCCGACGACTCTGTCGGCCCTGTCGGAAATGGTACGGTCATCGTTAGGGCGGACAGAGTCGTCCGCCCCTACAACGTTCTAACGAACAGCGCCGTACAATATGCCATAACACCGTATCCTCTCCGCAAGGCCTTGCATCCTCCCTCGATTTCAGGTACAATAATATCTACTGAACAAGTGCCAAATTTTTGTTCTGAGCCAGAAGCTCCAGAAGGCACGAGAGCATTCTCAAAAG
>CAKTQM010000023.1 GCA_934597125.1 uncultured Oscillospiraceae bacterium | reverse complement strand
AAGGAGGCCAAGTAAGTTATGTCTGTTACTACTTTGCTCGCCATTTCTCTTGGCGCTATTCTGACCAATAACTTTATTTTCTCCCAGTTCCTGGGCATCTGCCCCTTCCTGGGCGTGTCCAAGAAGATCGACACCGCCGTCGGCATGGGCGCCGCCGTGACCTTCGTTATGGGTCTGGCCTCCGCGTTCTGCTATCTGGTGAATCTGGTGCTGGTCCCCCTGAACCTGGCCTTTATGCAGACCGTGGCCTACATTCTGGTCATCGCCGGTCTGGTGCAGTTCGTGGAAATGTTCCTGAAAAAGAACATCCCCACCCTGTACACCGCCCTGGGTGTGTACCTGCCTCTGATCACCACCAACTGCGCCGTTCTGGGCGTGGCTCTGCTGAACACCCAGAATGATTACAACTTCATCGAGTCTGTGGTCTACGGTATCACCGGCGGTCTGGGCTTCCTGCTGGCCATCTTCCTGTTCGCGGCCGTCCGTGAGCAGCTGGAGGTCTCCAGCGACAACCCCAAGGCCTTTGACGGCTTCCCCATCGCGCTGGTCACCGCCGGCCTGATGGCGCTGGCCTTCATGGGCTTCAGCGGCCTGAAGGTCTGGTAAGGAGGTAGAGAAGAATGAGTATGACTTTGATTTGGGCGATCGTCGTTCTGGGCGCTCTGGCCATCGTGTTCGGCCTGATCCTGGCCGTTGCCGCCAAGGTGTTTGAGGTCGAGGTCGATCCCCGCCTGCCTGAGATTCAGGCATGTCTGGCCGGCGCCAACTGCGGCGGCTGCGGCTATCCCGGCTGCGGCGGCTGCGCCGAGGCCATTCTGGCCGGGAAGGCTCCCGTCACCGCCTGCGCCCCCGCCGGCCCCGAAAATGCCGCCAAGATCGCGGCCATCATGGGCATGGAGGCTCCCTCCGGTGACAAGATGGTGGCGCACGTGCTGTGCAACGGCGGCTGCAACGCCAAGGATAACTTCGAGTATCGCGGCGTGAAGGATTGTCTGGCTGCCACCAAGGTCTGCGGCGGCGACGCCAAGGCCTGCAAGTACGGCTGCTTCGGCTTCGGCTCCTGTGTGGCTGCCTGTAAGTTTGACGCCATCCATGTTGAGAACGGTGTTGCTGTTGTGGATAAGGAAAAGTGCACCAACTGCGGCGCCTGCCGCGCTGCCTGCCCGCACCACCTGATCGTGGAGGTGCCCTACAAGCAGAAGGTGTTCGTCAATTGCTCCAACAAGGACAAGGGCCCCGCTGTTACCAAGGTCTGCGCCGCCAGCTGCATCGCCTGCGGCATGTGCGAGCGTACCTGCAAGTTCGATGCCATCCACGTGGAGAATAACGTGGCCGTCATCGACTACAGCAAGTGCCGCAACTGCACCATGTGCGCCAAGGCCTGCCCCCGCAACGCCATTGAGCCCATCCCCACCCCCGAGGAGAAGGAGAAGTTCAAGGCTGCCCAGAAGGCTGCTGCCGAAAAGAAGGCCGCTGCTGAAAAGGCCGCGAAGGAGGCTGCCGCTGCCGAGGCTCCCAAGGCCGAATAAGGCAAGCGTATGATCCACCCGACAGGGTATGCGTGAAAACGCATACCCTGTCTTTTCTTGCGGCGTAGAGCGCATTTTTCAAAAATAAACGGGAAATGGCAGGTTTTTACAGCAAAAAATCGCAACATTTCCGCAAAAAACCAGTTAACATAACAACGGTGGAAAAAGATGTGGAAAGTGTGAAAAACCCTGTTTACACAGTGAATTTCTCCGGTTGCCTTTCCATTATTTTTCGTGCCGCGCGTCAACTTTTCCACGAAAACCACCCCCGAAACAGCGCCTTCCGACAGCAAGCCCCTTGCGCCGGAAGCAGAAATGCGGTACAATATATCGCGTATGATGACAATATTCCTACCATCCTTGGAGGTTTTTCCCCTATGCCAAAGAAGAACGTATATAGCGACGACAGTATTACCAGCCTGAAGGGCGCGGATCGTGTCCGAAAGCGCCCGGGCGTTATTTTTGGCTCCGACGGACTGGAGGGCTGCGAGCATGCGGTGTTCGAGATCCTCTCCAATTCCATCGACGAAGCCCGCGAGGGCCACGGCAGCCTGATTACCGTTACCCGCTATCTGGACAAGTCCGTGCAGGTGGAGGACATGGGCCGCGGCTGCCCCGTGGACTGGAACGAGAAAGAGGGCCGCTTTAACTGGGAGCTGGTGTTCTGCGAGCTGTATGCCGGCGGCAAATACGACAACGAGAACAGCGAGAATTACGAATTCTCTCTGGGACTCAACGGCCTTGGCTCCTGCGCTACACAGTACGCCTCGGCGTACATGGATGTCACCGTCTGGCGCGGCGGCAAGGAATACGACCTCCATTTTGAGAAGGGCGAGAATATCGGCGGCCTTCAAGTGAAGGAGCTAACCGCCAACAAGAAAAAGACCGGCACCCGCATCCGCTGGCTGCCGGATCTGGAGGTATTCACCGACATCGCTGTGCCCCTGGACTACTATCGGGACGCCATGAAGCGTCAGGCGGTGGTTAACGCCGGCGTTACCTTCCGGCTGCTGAATGAGACGGCGGCGGGCAAGTTTGAAACCGAGGAGTTTCTCTATCCCCGCGGCATCCAGGACTATATCGCCGAGTTGGCGGGGGACGACGCCCTCACTGAGCCGGTGTTCTGGGAGGCGGAGCGCCGCGGCCGCGACCGCGCCGACAAGGCGGAATATAAGGTGAAGCTCAGCGTGGCACTGTGCTTCTCCAACCGCGTGTCTGTTGTGGAGCACTATCACAACTCCAGCTTTCTGGAGCATGGCGGCAGCCCGGAAAAGGCAACCCGCCTTGCGCTGGTGGGCGCCATCGACAAATACCTGCGGGAGAACAACAAGTATCTGAAATCCGAGGCCAAGATCACCTATCCCGACGTGCAGGACTGTCTGATCCTGGTCAGCAACAACTTCTCCACCCAGACCAGCTACGAGAATCAGACCAAAAAGGCCATCACCAACAAGTTCATTCAGGACGCCATGGCGGAATTTCTCCGCAACCGTCTGGAGATCTATTTCATTGAGAACCGCGACGCCGCCGAGAAGATCGCCGCGCAGGTGCTCATTAACAAACGCAGTCGCGAAACGGCGGAAAAGACCCGCATCAACCAGAAGAAAAAGCTCACCGAAAAAATCGACATTGCCAACCGTGTGCAGAAGTTTGTGGATTGCCGCACCAAGGATGTGGAGCGCCGTGAGCTGTACATCGTGGAGGGTGACTCCGCATTGGGCGCCTGTAAACAGTCCCGCGACGCGGAATTTCAAGGGCTGATGCCCGTCCGCGGCAAGATCCTCAACTGTCTGAAAGCCGACTATCCCCGTATTTTCAAAAGCGACGTGATCACCGATTTGATGAAGGTGCTGGGCTGCGGCGTGGAGGTGTCCGGCAAGGCGGTGAAGGATCTGAACCAGTTCGACATCAACAACCTCCGCTGGAGCAAGGTGGTCATCTGTACCGATGGCGATGTGGACGGCTTCCAGATCCGCACCCTGATCCTCACCATGCTCTACCGCCTGTGCCCCACCCTGATTCGGGAGGGCAAGGTTTACATCGCGGAAACGCCTTTGTTTGAGATCACCTATAAGGACAAGGCCGCCGAAAAGACCTGGTTTGCCTATTCCGAAAAGGAAAAGGCGGATATCCTCCGTTCACTGGAGGGAAAAAAGGTGAAGATCGACCGCTCCAAGGGCCTTGGCGAAAACGATCCGGAGATGATGTGGCTGACCACCATGAACCCCGAGACACGGCGCCTTATCAAGGTGCTGCCCGCTGATGCCGAGGAGACCGCCCGGGTCTTCGATCTGCTGCTGGGCGACAACCTCTCCGGACGAAAGGAATATATTGCGGAAAACGGCCATAAATACATGGACATGATCGACGTGAGCTGAAAAAGGTGTCGGGGCGTTAAGAAAACATGCCGGCGGCATGTTTTTAGTCCCGATCTCGGCGGCTATGCCGCCGCCCCTACACATTTGACGCAAGCCCATCCCTTTTGGCAAGGAGATCGTCAGATTTCATGCCAGTAAATAAGAAAGGAACCTGTTTCCTATGGCAAAGAAAACACAAACCGACCGTACCGTTCATCGGCCTGCCGACCCCAATGTGATGGGCCTGCGGGGCGCGGTGGTGGATCAGCCCATCACCGCCACGTTGGACGAAAACTATATGCCCTACGCCATGAGCGTCATCGTCTCCCGCGCCATCCCGGAGATCGACGGCTTCAAGCCTGCCCACCGGAAACTCCTGTACACCATGTACAAGATGGGGCTGCTGACCGGCAGCCGCACCAAGTCCGCCAACATCGTGGGCCAGACCATGCGCCTGAACCCCCACGGCGACCAGGCTATCTACGAGACCATGGTGCGCCTTGCCAAGGGCAACGAGGCCCTGCTGCACCCCTTTGTGGACAGCAAGGGCAACTTCGGCAAGGTCTACTCCCGTGATATGGCCTACGCCGCCAGCCGCTATACCGAGGCAAAGCTGGCTCCCATCTGCGCTGAGCTGTTCCGGGATCTGGACTGCGACGCCGTGGACTTTGTGGATAACTACGACAACACCATGAAGGAGCCGTCCCTGCTGCCCACTACGTTCCCCAACGTGCTGGTAAGCGCCAATCAGGGCATCGCCGTGGGTATGGCGTCCCAGATCTGCGGCTTCAATCTGGGCGAGGTGTGCGATACGACCATCGCCTATTTGAAAAACCCCGACCACGATATTGCCTCCACCCTGCTGGCGCCGGACTTTCCCACCGGCGGGCAGATCCTTTGCGACGGTGACGAACTGCGGGAGATCTACCGCACCGGCCGCGGCGGCGTAAAGGTACGGGGCCGCTACCGCTACGATAAGAAGGAAAATCTCATCGAAGTCTATGAGATCCCCTATTCCACCTCCATTGAGGCCATTCTGGACAAGGTGGCCGAGCTGGTGAAGGCCGGAAAGGTGAAAGAGATCAACGACATGCGGGATGAGAGCGACCTGAGCGGCCTGAAACTGGCCATCGACCTGAAGCGGGGTGGGGATCCCGACAAGCTGATGGCCAAGCTCTATCGCCTGACGCCCCTGCAGGACACTGTCAGCTGCAACTTCAATATCCTCATCGCCGGACAGCCTCGGGTGCTGGGCGTGGGCGGCATTCTGGAGGAGTGGACGGCCTGGCGTACCGACTGTGTTAAGCGCCGCGTGTACTTCATTCTGAAAAAGAAGCAGGACAAGCTGCACCTGTTGCTGGGTTTGAAACGCATCCTGCTGGATATCGACAAGGCCATCCGCACCATCCGTGAAACGGAGGAGGAGGCGGAGGTCATCCCCAACCTGATGATCGCCTTCGGCATCGATCAGGCCCAGGCGGAATACGTGGCGGAGATCAAGCTGCGCAACATCAACAAGGAGTACATCCTCAAGCGTGTGGCGGAAACCGATTCCCTGCGGGACGAGATCGACGATTTGGAGGACACACTGTCCAAGCCCCAGCGCATCCGCCGCATTATCATCGACGAGCTGACGGAGGTACGGAAGAAATACGCCATCCCCCGCCATACCGAGATCGTCTACGGCCACGAGCTGCCGGAGGAGCCGGAGGAGGAACCCGTGGACGATTACCCCGTGCATCTCTTCCTCAGCCGTCAGGGGTACTTCAAGAAGATCACCCCCCAATCCCTGCGTATGTCCGGCGAGCAGAAGTACAAGGAGGGCGACGGCCCCGCCCAGTATTTCGAGACGACCAACGCCGCCGAGCTGCTGTTCTTTACCGACCGTCAGCAGGTCTACAAGACCCGCGCCAGCGAGTTTGGCGAGACCAAGGCCTCGGCTCTGGGAGACTATCTGCCCGCCAAGCTGGGTATGGACGAGGGCGAGAATGTGATCTATCTGGCTCTGGCCGGAGATTATAACGGATTCCTGCTGTTCTTCTTTGCAAACGGCAAGGCCGCCAAGGTGCCCCTGAGTGCCTACGCCACCACCTCCAACCGCCGCCGCCTGACCGGCGCCTACAGTGACAAGGCGCCGCTGACGGCGATCCTGGCGCTGCGGGAGGATACGGAACTGGCCCTGTATACCAACGAGCCCCGGTGCCTTTTGATGCACACGGCCTCCCTGACACCCAAGACCACCCGCGCGACACAGGGCGTGGCGGTCATGACCATCAAGCCCAAGTATCATCTGGAGCGTGTGGTGCCGGTGGAGGAAACGGGTATCACCAACCCTGCCCGTTACCGCACACGCACCATTCCCGCCGTGGGAGCGCTTGTGAAGCCGGAGGACAGCGACGAGAAGCAGATCACGCTGCTGTAACTGGCATAAAGGCAGGTTCCGGAGGCTGAGCACTATGGCACGCAGCGGAACGAGAGCCCTCTGGGTATCCGTCCGACAGTACACGGTTATACAACTATAGGGCCGAGAGAGTCGTCGGCCCCTACACACCGCTTTACAGCGGCATAAAGGAGGGACGCTATCATGAAACGCCGTATGATCGCTCTGATATTGACCCTTGCCATGGCGCTGCCGCTGGCGGGCTGTTCGCTGCTGGAGCGGGGCTACAGCAGCGTGAACCGCCATGAATACTCCTATTATGAGAGTACGGAAAAGGACGTTTTGCAGCCGGAGACCTATCAGGATCTGGTGAATGCCCTGCTGGTGCTGGTGGACGACCACGCGGCAGAGGGCACCATCTGGCTGTCATCGGACGGTGATGTAGCCAATCCCGAAGAGGCCATCGAGCAGGCCTGTCAGGAGGTACAGCGGGAGACCCCCATGGGGGCTTATGCCGTGGAGTATATCACTTATACCGTCTCCCAGGACAATCGTGCCTACAGCGAGATCAAGCTTACCCTGGGCTATCGGCGCACGGAGGCACAGGTGAAGGCCATCGTTCACGCCACCAGCATCTCCGCTCTGCATACCCTGCTGACCGCCGCTGTTGAAAATGACGCCGCCGAACTGGTGGTGCAGATGGGCTATTTCAAGGATCAGGCTCAGGAGGTGCGGGATATTGTGGCGCAGGTGGCCGCCGAGCAGCTGGGTGAAGGAGAGCCCTCCTGGCAGGTGGAGTTCTATCCCAATGAGAGCGCCGCGGGGATCATCGAAATTTTGCTGAAAAATTAGAGAATAAGAATTGACAAACGCGGGATCTTGTGTTAAAATCAACCTTGCGTTTGCGGGCGTAGCTCATCTGGTAGAGCGCGACCTTGCCAAGGTCGAGGTAGCGAGTTCGAGCCTCGTCGCCCGCTCCAAAAATGAAACCCCATCCTTCAGGATGGGGTTTCATTTTTGTGATTGCAGGCTAAGGCTTGAACAGGGCTCAAGTGAAGAAGCGGAGACCGGCACTGACGGAACGCCAAAAGAGAACACTTACGGCCGTTTTCGCCGCGGCCCGTGGAAAGCGCGTGGACAGACAGAGAAACCGGAGGCGGGGTGATCAGCTTGAAAAACAGAAAACGACAAAGGGCCGCTGTTGCCGCAATGGCGATCGTGCTGCTGGCCGCAGCGGCTGCGGCGTATTTTGCGGAGATAAACCCGCCAAAAGACAACGTGGAATGCGGCGCGCCGCCAGCGGAATATTTCTGTGACACCCGCGGCAATCATATCGCCCGGCAGACGGACGGCAAATGCGCGGCGTATGCCTCGGCCTACGTCCTGCGGCATTTCGGTGAACAGGCCGACGGCGAGACCGTCTACCCGGAGATCCGACGGACGCTGGGCTTTGTGTCAGCGAAAAGCATCGCGGCCTTTTTTGCGGTGCGCGGCTATTCCGCCCGGGCCTATCATGGAGATATTGCCTCCCTGAAGCAAAGGCTGGCCGCCGGCGTGCCGGTCATCGCCTTTGTCAGCATCCCTGGTGACACCCATTATCTGGTTGTGGTGGGGTATGACGCGCAATACCTGTATCTGGCGGATTCCTTGGCCCAGACTGCGGACAGCGGCGAAACGGCCAGTAACAGAAAGTTAACCACAGCGGAGTTTGAAGCGATATGGCACACGGATACGCCGCTTTCTGACAACATCTATGTTGTTGTAAGCAAGTGATTTCGCGGAGGATATTTGTCCACAAAACAGCAGCCCTCCCCCGCCCACGACGTGGGGCGGGGAGGGCCGCTGTTCTTTGAAGCGTGAGTTATTCTTCTTCCGCCAGATAGCGGGCCACGAAGATGCCGCTGGCGCTGGCGTGGGACAGGGAATGGGTCACGCCGCTGCCGTCGCCGATGACGAACAGGCCCTTGTGGGGCGTCTCCAAATGTTCGTCCAGCGCCACCTCCATATTGTAGAACTTGACCTCCACACCATACAGCAGCGTGTCATCGCTGGCGGTGCCGGGGGCGATCTTGTCCAGCGCGTAGATCATCTCAATAATGCCGTCCAGAATACGTTTGGGCATCACCAGGCTCAGATCGCCGGGGGTGGCGGCCAGCGTGGGGGTCATAAAGCCCTTTTCGATGCGCTTGGGGGTGCTGCGCTGGCCGCGGATCAGGTCGCCGAACCGCTGCACCATCACGCCGCCGCCCAGCATGTTGGAAAGGCGGGCGATGCTCTCGCCATAGCCGTTGCTGTCGCGGAACGGCTCGGTGAAATGCTTGGAGACCAGCAGGGCAAAGTTGGTGTTTTCCGTATGCAGAGCGGGATCTTCGTAGCTGTGGCCGTTGACGGTGACGATGCCGTTGGTGTTCTCGTTGACTACCGCGCCCTTGGGGTTCATGCAGAAGGTACGCACCTTGTCCTGATATTTCTCGGTTTTATAGACGATCTTGCTCTCGTACAGCTCGTCGGTGATGGGGGCGAACACCTCGGCGGGCAGCTCCACACGGACGCCGATATCCACGCGGTTGGATTTGGTGGGGATATCCAGCTCCTCACACACGGATTCCATCCACTTGCTGCCGCTGCGGCCAACAGAGATGATGCACTTGCGGCCCACAAAGGCCCCCGCGTCGGTCTGGGCCTCGTACTGGCCGTCCGGGGTGATAGTCAGCGCCTTCACAGGCGTCAGGAAGTGGAAGTCCACCTTATCCTTCAGCTGGGTATAGAGGTTTTCCAGCACCTTGTAGTTGATGTCGGTGCCCAGATGCCGCACCGAGGCATCCAGCAGGTGCAGATTGTTCTGCAGACACAGCCGCTTAAAGCCGCTGTCGGCGGTGGAGTACAGCTTGGTGCCCGCGCCGCCGTTCTGCATATTGATATCGTCCACATAGCGCATCAGCTCCATGGCTTTCTGCTTGCCGATGTATTCGTACAGCGTGCCGCCAAAGGCATTGGTCAGGTTATACTTGCCGTCGGAAAACGCACCCGCGCCGCCAAAGCCATTCATGATGGCGCAGGTCTTGCAGTGGATGCAGGATTTCACCTTCACGCCGTCAATGGGACAGCGCCGCTTCTCCAGCGGATTGCCGGCCTCCAGCACGGCCACCCTCCATTCCGGCTTGCGCCGGGCCAGCTCATAGGCGGAGAAAATACCGCCGGGGCCTGCGCCGATAATGATTACGTCATATTGCTTCATGATAAGAGCCTCCTCCCGTCATATGCCGCCTCAGCGGCAGATATAGCAGTACCAGCCCTCGCTGGTGCAGGTTTCTACAATGTTCCAGCCGGCGGCAGTCAGCGCCGCGGCCACCTCGTCCGCACGGTCGTCAATAATACCGGAGGTCAAAAACCAGCCGTCTTCTTTCAGGAAATGCCGTACCTGCGGCGCCAGAGAGATGATTACATCCGCCACGATGTTGGTTACCACCACATCATAGCCGGTGCCGATGGCGGTGCGCAGCGGCCCCTCCTTCGTGGCGTCGCCCTGCCGCACCGTCAGTCTGTCGCGGCCGATGCCGTTCAGAGCGGCGTTTTCATAGGCCACGTCGATGCACTTCTCGTCGATGTCGCAGGCAAAGGCGCTCTTGGCCCCCAGCCGCAGGGCGGCGATGGACAGGATGCCGCTGCCGCAGCCCAGATCCAGCACCCGCTCGCCGCCGTGGATACGGCTCTCCAGCGCCGTCAGGCATAGGCGGGTGGTGGCGTGGCTGCCGGTGCCGAAGGTCAGCCCCGGGTTCAGCGTCAGCGTCACCCGATCCCCAGCCTCGGCTCTTTCCCATGCGGGGATCACCAGCAGCCGTTCGCCGATCTCCATGGGCTTATAAAACTGCTTCCAGTTGTTCTCCCAGTCCTCGTCCTTCACGTTTTCCACGGTCAGCAGCAGCGGCGCGTACTCCGGATGCTTCTGCTTCAGCGCGTGCATGGCTATGCGTACGGCGGCGATGGTGCCGTACCCCGCGGTCGAGTTCTCCACATAGAACGTCACGCGGGAGAGATTTTCCTTTTCCTTCACCAGCTGCTCATCCACATAGTCCCAATAGGCCTGATTGTGGGCCATAAAATCCTGAAAGTCCCGCTGGTCGTCGATAATCACGCCGGTGATGCCCTGCTCTTCCAGCAGCGCCGTCACCGGATCAATGCCGGCGGCCGCCACGTCAATTTTCAATTCCAGCCAATCCATGGTCTCCTCACTTTCCCACGCAGAAGCGGGAGAAGATGGTGTCCACCAGATCCTCCCGAATCCGTTTTCCGTTCAATTCTCCCAGTGCCTCCAGCGCGCCCTCTGCGTCGGTCAGCACCACATCCGGTGTCATACCCAATTCCAGGGATGCCCGGGCATTTTTCACGCAGCGTAGCGCCCGCTCCGCCGCGTCCGCCTGACGGGCGTTGGTTAGCAGCTCACCCTGTGGCTCCGTCCCCGCGGGGTATAGCGCGCCGATGGCCTCGCACAGCGCCGTCATCCCCTCGCCGGTCTTGGCGGAGACGGACAGCACCTGCGGAAACCGCCGCGCCAGCGCGTCCCTGTCCAGCCGCTGGGGCAGGTCGCTCTTGTTAACCACCACCAGCAAGTGGGGAGCCTGCTCCGCCACCGTCATGGCCTCCTCGTCCTGCTGATCCAGCGGCACGGAGCCGTCCAGCAGCAGCAGCGCCAACGCGGCACCCCGCGCCGCCTTGCGGCTGCGCTCTACGCCCAGACGCTCCACCGTGTCCTCTGTCCGGCGGATGCCTGCTGTGTCGGTGAGCCGCAGCAGCACGTGGCCCAGCAGCAGCGATTCCTCCACCGTGTCCCGTGTGGTGCCCGCCACGTCGGTGACGATGGCGCGGTCATAGCCCACCAGAGCGTTCAGCAGCGAGGATTTCCCCACGTTGGGCTTGCCCAACAGTACCGTGGGGACGCCCTGTTTCATCAGCCGCCCCCGCGAGTAGGTGGCCAGCAGCGCCGACAGCTTGTCCTCGCTCTGCCGCAAGGCGTCCAGCAGCTGGGAGCGCTGCAATTCCTCAATGTCCTCGTCGGGATAGTCCACAATGGCGTAAAACCGGCTCACCACGTCCATCAGCGTGTCGTATACCGCCTGCACGCTGCGGCTCAGCGCGCCCTCCAGCTGTCCGGCGGCATTGCGGGCAGCCCGGGCGGTCTCCGCGTCGATCACGTCCACCACGGCCTCCGCCTGCATCAGATCCATCCGGCCGTTCAAAAAGGCCCGTTGGGTGAATTCGCCGCCCCGCGCCTGCCGCGCCCCGTGGGCAAAAAGGAGCTTCAGCCCCTCCGTCAGTACCACCGGTGAGCCGTGACAGTGGATCTCGGCGCAATCCTCGCCGGTATAGCTGTCGGGGGCGGGAAACAGCACGCACAGGGCGCTGTCCAGTATCCGCCCTTCGCCGTCCAGCACCCGCCCCAGTACCATGGTGCGGGGCGTCTGGCGGGATATGGCCCTACCGTTTATGGGAAAGAACACAGCGTCCAGAATGTCCCTTGTGTCAGGGCCGCTGAGCCGCAGGATGCCGATGGCGCTGGGCGCCAGCGCGGTGGCAATGGCGGCAATGGTGTCCGGCATGGAGACGACCTCCTTTTACGCATAACATTACAAATAACAGTATACCACAACCCCCGCCAAAAGAAAAGCAGCGGTTTGCAAGGGGAGACATAAGAAGAGCCAAACGGCAAAACCGTTTGGCCCTTCTCTGTTTATCAAAAGATTGCCATGCAACGCAACCTCAAAGGCTTCCCTGTGCAAGAGAAGCGTCAGCTACGGCGGCATGGCCGCCAGCATGTATTCTTAACGCGCAGACTGAGAGGTTGTTACTGAAAGTGTGCGGCTTTTTCTGATCAATGTGTCGCAACAAATACGATATTCTTTTGTGCCCAAAAGTCAGGTGCAAAGTGGATCTCCAGTTCAGACCAGTCCGCGGGCACTTCATAACCAATGGAACCGTTCATTTTCTTTCCAGGGGCAATCGTGCCGTCCAACTGATTGGCGCTGCTCTCTAACTGCGCGCTGAGGCTGTAGTTGCAGGCATAACTGTCGCAGTAAGCATCGAAGCAGACCAAAGAGCTGATGTTGATCTCACTGGAGGAGTTGTTCTCGATTGTAAAGGTACAAAGCACAAACACATTGCCGTCGCCGGGCTTGTTGTATGCGGAGCCGGAATTTTCTACAACAGAATCCAGAGAAGCGACGATTCCGTTTAACTCGACTTTGTCGCCTACATTGAATTTGCTTTCGGCAGCAGGGGTGTTCGTGGTGCCGGAAGCATCAGGCTGCGATGCCGCATTGTTGCTTGCGGGGGTATTCTCTCCGACTTTCTTGGGGCCGGAACTACCTGCGCCGATAATGCCCAGTACGATTATCACAATAATGACCCAAAACCACCATTTTTTGTAGATGGGTCGTTTTGCGGGCGGGACTTTGCTGCCGCACTGCGGACATACCTTTGCGGCTCCGCTGAGCTCTGCGCCACAATTTCTGCAAAAAGAAGCTTTGTTTTCCATCATTTACTCTCCTTTAATCAAAAAATACCGAATTGGGATATTTTCATTATACCGATTTGGGATAATTAAGTCAAGGGGGAGCATATGAGAATTAAAGAGTTACGAAATGAACAGCATATCACGCAATTGAAGCTGGCAATGGACTTGAATATGTCGCAAAATACGATCAGCCGCTACGAAAACGGGGAAAGAGAACCTGGGATCGCAGAGCTTATCCGCATTGCGGACTATTTTCGCGTGAGTATTGATTATCTGGTAGGCAGAACAGACAAGCGGGGATACGATTAAGCGCACTCGCTGTTGATACTGCCGCACAACAACTTCATAAAAAAGAAAAAACCGGACTTCCGTCCGGTTTCTTCTTTACAGGGATGCAGGAACAAAGAGAGAAAATAAGAAAGAAAATAGAGAAAGCAAATGAAATACGGGGCGGCAGCCTTATTTCTGCACCAGCAGACGGTTCATCAGTCCCACGACCATGGCGACAAAGCAAACCAGCATGCATACGCCCCAAATCGTACCCTCGGTGGAAAGTGTGCACATCAGCACGGAGCAGACGATCGCCAGCACAGCGGCAACAACAGTAACGACCATAGCGGTAGTCTTCTTCATAATACATCTTCCTTTCCGGACGGTACAAGCCGTCACATTCGATCCGTTTTGAAAACGAAGGAAGAAGTTGGCGCCACTCTTCAATTCGTTGGAAGGGAGTGTTTCCCTCTCCTGTTGTACGATAACCATACCACAGTTTTTTTATCTTGTAAAACGGATAAAAACCCCGTATAATATAAACAGAAATTATATTTTGAAGGGAGGCTTCGCGGTGAACAACACAGATATGGAAACCTTCTGGGCGGTGCTGGAGCACGGGACGCTGACGGCAGCCGCCGAGGCGCTGTTTATTACCCAGCCCACGCTGACAAACCGCATCCAGGCGCTGGAGGCGGAGGTGGGCGCGCAGCTGTTCCATCGGGGCAAGGGCATCCGCCATATCGAGCTGACCGAGGCGGGCCAGCGCTTCCTGCCTCTGGCCTATCGCTGGCAGACGCTGCTGGAGGAGACAAAAGGCGTGGCGGAGGCCGCCACACGGGAATATCTGCGCATCGGCGCGGTGTTCTCCACCAATCAATATATCCTTCCGGCGGCCTATCGCCGTTTTCTGCACCGCAAGCTGCCGGTGGCCCTGTGGGTGCAGACCCTGCCGGGCACCGGCTATGACGGCGCTCAGCCCGTGGCCCGCCGTGAGCTGGAGATGGCCCTGATGGACGGCGACAGCTTCTATCATCCTCAGCTGGAGATCACCCCCCTGTGCAGCGAGGAGACGGTGGTGGCCTGCTCGCCGGACAGCCCCTATGGCGACGTGATCTCTCCCAAGGAGTTGGATCCCAACAACGAGATCGTGGTGTCCTGGCGCAAGGCGGTGCAGGACTGGCGGGATCACTGGTTCGGCCTGACTACCACGCCCCTGCTGTACGCCGACTCCATGCAGGCGGTGAACACCTTCCTGGGCAGCGAAATGATGTGGGCCATCGTCCCCACGGCGGCGGCACGCGCACTGGAAAAGGAGGGGCGGGCACGGGTCTGCCGCCTGACCGATCCACCGCCGGAGCGTGTCTCCTATCTGATGACCCGCCGGGGCGAGGCCCTCAGCGATGCGGCGCAGCTGCTGCTGGAGGATATCCGCACCGAGATGCACACCATCAGCGGGATCCATGTGTTCTTATAAGGAAAAAGCGCGGCGCCCATCGGGCGCCGCGCTTTGGTTATGAAAACCGGATTTCCGTTTACGATACCGGATCAGCTCCGCATCCACCGCCGGCGGCCGGTTACTCCTGCCTGCGGGCAAGAACGCGGGCGGCGGCTGACCGTTCTTCCTCCGGCAGCTGGGTATCCGCAGCCATGCGGCGCAGCTTGCCGGTGGAATATTGATTCATGCGCATGTCCAGTTGGCGGGCTTGCTGTGCTGCCGGAGTCTCCGGCAGGGGAAGTTCATCGGGGTAGCGCAGCTCCATCCGGCGGCAGACGGGGCAGACCCAGACCTCCGCCGTCAGGGCGTTGTCTCGTATGGCGGGCGGAAGTCCGACGATGTCCGAAGCCACCGTGAAGGCGCCGCGGTCAATAAGCCGCAGCGCCGTGTCGGGGCAGCGCAGGCAGTGGGGAATAGCCGCAGTTTCCGCCGCGTGATCGGAATAGGCGTTTGCCATGAAGCATCCCCCTTTGTCATTCGCCATAGCGGCGGCGGTACAGCAGGTTTTTCGCGGCCTTCTTGGCGTCGGGGACGTAGTCCCTGCCGTCAATGACCTTCTGTAGCTGTTTTTCGCTGTAATGGCGGAAGGTGTACTCAAATTTTTCCACCGGCGTCATGGAATCCTGAAGCTGCTGTTGCTTCTCAAACGCCTCCGCCGGAGACGGCGGGACGAACAGCGCCGCATAGCGGCAGCGGGGGCAGAGATAGATCTCCGTCTCCAGATAGTCCTCCACCATGGCGATGGGCGAGGATTTGATGCTCAGGCTGCCGGAGCGGTAGGGCTCCAGCTCGATCTCCGTGTCACGGCAGATGGGGCAAAGGCGCTGGATGGCGTCAGGCATTGGCAGCTCCCTTCCCACGCTGGATCAGCGTGTCGATGACCGTGCCCAGCAGCAGTCCCAGCCAGCCGAAGATCAGGCAGACCTCCAGGCTGCCCAGCACACCCATCAGGCCGACCAGCGCGATATTGTCGGCGACGGAGAGCCAGGCGTTGACGAAGCCCAGCACCACATACAGGGCGGGCATGATGAACAGCAGGCCCTTGCAGGGCTGCTTGCCGCCCATCAGCAGGCGGAGGGCCAGCAGCGTGACGAATGCCGCTGCAGGCAGCTTCCACATAAAGCTGAAATTCAGCAGATAAATGCGCGTCCAGAAAAACAGATTGGCGAACATATCGGGTCTCCTTTCTTTGTTGTGGGGGATAAAGGCTCCCTTGTGTAAAGGGAGCTGTCACCGAAGGTGACTGAGGGATTGTCTGATGGCGCTTTCGGTGATTGGACGACCCCTCCGTCACGGCATACCATGTACAATAACATAAGGGGCAGGGCATCGCCCTGCCCCTTTCGCGGGTCAATATTCCGGTGCTTCCGGTGTGCGGCGGTAGAGGAGGGGCCTGCCCTCGGCATCCACCAGCACGGTGAGGCCGGCGGCGTTGCCGTTGTAATGGAGCAGATACTGCACGCCAGTCTGGGTATCCACCCAGATCTCGCTGCCGCCAAGGAAGCCGCCTTCCTCCAAGACCTTGATGAAACGAGTGTCCTTCTTTGCCATACGTTACTCCGCTTTGTCGCCCTCCACCAGCGTCTTGGCGCTGACGGCCAGACCGGCCAAGCCCTGGATCTCGCTGGGAATAATGATCTTGGTGGCCTTGCCGTCGGCCATCTTCTGCATAGCCTCCAGCGCTTTGAGCTTGATGACCTGATCGTTGGGGGCGTTCTCGTTCAGCAGCCGCATGGAGTCGGCCATGGCCTGCTGCACCTTCAGGATGGACTGGGCCTCGGCCTCGGCGGCCATGATCTTGGCCTGCTTGGCGGCGTCAGCCCGCAGGATGGCGGACTGCTGTTCGCCCTCGGCCACCAGGATCTGGCTGGCCTTCTGGCCCTCGGCCTGCAGGATGGACTCGCGGCGTTCACGCTCGGCCTTCATCTGCTTTTCCATGGCGTTCTGGATCTCACGGGGCGGCAGGATGTTCTTCAGCTCCACGCGGTTGACCTTGATACCCCAGGGATCGGTGGCCTCGTCCAGAATGGAGCGCATCTTGGCGTTGATGACGTCGCGGCTGGTGAGGGACTGATCCAGCTCCATCTCGCCGATGATGTTACGCAGGGTGGTGGCGGTCAGATTCTCAATGGCGCTCATGGGGTACTCCACGCCGTAGGTGTACAGCTTGGGATCGGTGATCTGGAAATAGATCACGGTGTCGATCTGCATGGTAACGTTATCCTTGGTGATGACCGGCTGGGGATCAAAGTCCGCCACCTGCTCCTTCAGGCTGATCTTCTTCACCACCCGCTCGATAAAGGGCCACTTCCAGTGCAGACCGTTGCCCCACACCGCGCTGAAGGAGCCCAGACGCTCCACCACAAATGCCTTGGACTGCTGCACCACGTGGATACTGCTGACTACCAGAATCAGGATCAGAACCACCAGTACGCCGATCGCAATGTAACCTCCCATTTTCTTATCCTCCTGTTTTCATAAAATAATGTACAAGTTCCCGCTTGTTGCTTACTGCTTGCAGTCGTGGGGGACGTCCACATAGAGCTTCACGCCCTCCAGCCGGATGACCTTTACCAGCGTCTCCGGTGCGATCACCGCGCCGGACTGGCTGCGGGCCGTCCAGGTCTTGCCGTCGATATACACCTCGCCTGTGGGGATGGTGTTGTCGATGGTTTCGGTGACCCGGGCCGTGCCGCCCAGTACGCGATCGGCATTGGTGGCTACCTCGCCTTTTTTGCTGAGCCTCCGCACCAGGGGACGGGTGGCGATCAGCGCTGCGATGGACACGATGAAGAACACCACCACCTGCAGCCAGATGGCCGCGCCCAGCACCGCGGCGATCAATCCTGCCACGCTGCCGATGACGAACCAGATGGATACCAGACCCACCGTGGCGGCCTCCACCACGCCGAAAATGACGATGGCGCCGATCCATACGATCGTTGACATATCTCCGCTTCCTCCTTTCAGGCACGCTCCGATCAGCAGCGCCAGCAGCGCCACGCCCATCAGGATACCCGCGCCGATCCATTTGCTCTTGGGGGACAGATTGGTAATGAAAGAATCCAAAGAGGAGAACAGGCTGTCCTTGGGCGGCGAAGCTGCTTCCTGAGACGGCTGCACGCCGCCGCTGTCGGGAGTGGGGTTCTCCTCGGCAAACAGTGTGCCGATGGACACGCCGTAGCGGTTGCAGATATAGAGGATCTTATCCACCTCCGGATAGCTGCGCCCCGATTCCCACCGGCTCACCGCCTGGCGGGACACCTGCAGCGCCTCGGCAAACTGCTCCTGGGTCAGTCCGTTATTGCGCCGCACCTCCTGCAGCCGGTCGCCAAACGCCATGTCTGCTTCCCTCCGTTTCTTTCTGAAAATATCGTACCATACCTTGTGAAAATGTCTATCAACTTCAAGTTGCGTTTGTGTTTTTTTCGAAAAGATCCGCGCAACCTGAAGTTTACATGCCCCGATCCGCCATGGTTGAGGCGTGTTTTTATTATACACGATACCCGCCAAATCTTCCACTGTTATTTTTTCGCCGTATCCCTTGCGCTTTGGGACGGAGTCCGGTATACTGTACCTGAATGTAACCATTTTCGAGGTAATACGATGTATACATATGTGATCCCCTGCCTGTTGGGGCTGGAAAAACTGGTAAGTGACGAGATCAAGCGTCTGGGCCTGCGGGACGTGCGGGCCGAAAATGGCCGGGTTCTGTGCCGCGGCACGCTGGACGACTGTGCGCGGCTGAACATCAACCTGCGCTGCGGCGCCCGCGTGATGCTGGTGCTGGCGGATTTCCCCGCCCGCAGCTTCGAGGAGCTGTTTCAGGGTACCCGCGCCGTGGCGTGGGAGGACTATCTGCCCCGTGACGCGGCCTTTCCCGTGAAGGGCTACTCCATCTCCTCCCAGCTCCACGCCGTTCCCGCCTGCCAGAGCATCATCAAAAAGGCTATGGTGGAACGGATGAAGTCCGCCTATCATCTGGAGCAGTTTCCGGAGACCGGTACCAAGTATCAGGTGCGCTTTGCCATCTTCAAGGATCAGGTGCTGCTGACGCTGGACACCAGCGGCGAGGGCCTGTTCAAACGGGGTTACCGCGCCGTGGGTGTGGAGGCGCCGCTGCGGGAGACGCTGGCCGCCGCGCTGGTGCAGCTTTCCCGCTACCGGGGCCATGATCCCTTCTGCGATCCCTTCTGCGGCAGCGGCACCATCCCCATCGAGGCGGCCCTGATCGCCCGCAACCGCGCCCCCGGCCTGAACCGCGGCTTTGACGCGGAGCAGTGGGCTTTCGTGTCTGCCGCCAGTTGGCAGCAGGCCAAGGACGAGGCGCGGGACAAGGAGTTCCACGGCAGCTACGATATCTGGGGCGGCGACGTAGATTCTCAGGCGGTAGCCATCGCCCGCTCCAACGCCCACAAGGCCGGCGTGGCGGAGGATATCCGCTTTGAAGTGGCCGACATGCGGCAGTTCCACCGGGACAGTCCCTACGGCCAGCTGGTTACCAACCCGCCCTACGGCCAGCGCCTGCTGGAAAAGCAGGAGGCGGAGGAGTTGTATCGGGAGTTCGGCAAGGTTTGGCGCACGCTTCCGGAGGGCTGGCGCACGCTGGTGCTCTCCAGCCACACGGAGTTCGAGCGAACCTTTGGCCAGCAGGCTGCCAAAAAGCGCAAGCTGTACAACGGCATGATCAAGTGTGATGTGTTTATGTATGGGAATAAAGTTTGACTGGCATTGCGCACCCAAAGCCTCCCCTGTGTAAGGGGAGGTGGCGCGGCGTAAGCCGTGACGGAGGGGTTGTCCGATAATCGACAATCCCCCAGTCTCGCTTCGCTCGACAGCCCCCTTTGCACAAGGGGTTCAATATACAAGCAAAATTCAAGATTTGTTCACCACATTTGCCCCAGCGCTGTTACAATAGAAAAAATACTCTGCGGAGGGGATGCTACCGTGAAGCATATTTTTATCATCAATCCCAACGCCGGCAAGCACGACAGCCGGCAGCGCATCTATGATATGGCCGAGGCACTGCGCGAATCCCACGATCTGGAAGTGCAGTGCGTCCTGACTAAAAAGCAGGGCCACGCCACCGAACTGGCCCGTAAGCTGTGTGAAAGCGGCGAGGAGCTGCGCTTCTACGCCTGCGGCGGCGACGGTACTGCCAACGAGGTGGCCAACGGCATTATCGGCTATGACAATGCCGCTATGACGGTCATCCCCGTGGGCACCGGCAACGACTTTTTGAAAAATTTCGGTGCCGCCGCGTCCCGCTTCGAGGACGCGGAAAACCTGTGGGACGGCCCCCAGTTCCCCATGGATGCCATCGACGTGAACGGCCGTATCGCCCTGACAATCGCCTGCTCCGGTATCGACGCCCGCGTGGCCGCCGACGTACATAAATACAGCGAAAGCCCCCTGCTGGACGGCAAGGGTAGCTATATCGCCTCCCTGGCGGTGAACTTTCTGTTCAAGGGCATTGCCTCCCGCTGGACAGTAGAGCTGGACGGCGAAGCGGTGGAAGATGATTTCTCTCTGGTGGCGGTGTGCAACGGCCGGTACTACGGCGGCGGCTTCATGCCGGTGGCCGAAGCCCGTATGGACGATGGCGTGCTGAATACGCTGGTGGTGAAGAAGGTCAGCCGTATCACCTTCGCCAAATTCGTGGGGCCCTACTCCAAGGGCGAGTACCACAAGTTCCCCGCCTATGCCCACTGCTCCACCCCCAAGGTCATTCACATTCACTCCCAGAAAAAGGACATCGTCACCTGTCTGGACGGCGAGTGCGTAACCAACAGCGACGTAAGCATCCGTATGAGCGAAAAGAAGCTGAACTTCTTCGGCCCCGAAGGCTGCTCCTGCAACGCCACGGCGAAATAGTTGGCATGTCAAAAGCCTCCCCTGTGTAAGGGGAGGTGTCAAAAATCTTTGATTTTTGACGGAGGGGTTGTCCGATAATGGACAATCCCCCAGTCTCGCTCCGCTCGACAGCCCCCTTTGCACAAGGGGGCCGTTCATGGCGCAGCAGTTCGTTTGTGAATTTTTTATGATTTTTGCATTTTCCCCCTTGAATTTCAGGAAAAGTGTGGTATGATAATCAGCGTTAGCACTCGAAGGAATCGAGTGCTAACGCTGAACTTGTTTTCGTAATGAAATAAAAAATATAAGGAGGCAACCAACTATGAAGCTGACACCGCTTGCTGACCGTGTGGTGCTGAAAATGACCGAGGCCGAGGAGACTACCAAAGGCGGCATTATCCTGACCGGCAGCGCCAAGGAGAAGCCCTCTGTGGCGGAAGTGATCGCCGTGGGCCCCGGCGGTACCGTGGACGGCAAGACCGTCACCATGTCCGTCAAGGCCGGTGATAAGGTCATCACCGATAAATACTCCGGCACCAAGGTGACCCTGGATGATGTGGAGTACATCATCGTCAAGCAGGGCGACATCCTGGCCATCGTGGAGTAAGTAAAGAGGGGATTTCATCCCCCCCCTTTAGATTCCCTCTCACCAGTCTGCGGACTGGTGCCGCCACCCAAGGCGGCTGGGTCAAAGTATTTTTGCCACGTACATGCCGCGGCAAAAATGATGAAAAAGTTTGCCGCTTACGGCGGCAAAACAGGGGAGAATCCCCTGTATCCCTTTTTAATTGAAACTATGGAGGCAATGTTTTATGTCTAAGATCATTAAGCGCGGCGATGAAGCCCGCAAAGCGCTGGAAGCCGGCGTCAATCAGCTGGCCGATACCGTAAAAGTCACGCTGGGCCCCAAGGGCCGCAATGTGGTGCTGGATAAGAAGTTCGGCTCTCCCCTGATCACCAACGACGGCGTCACCATCGCCAAGGAAATCCAGCTGGACGATCCCTTTGAGAACATGGGCGCGCAGCTGGTGCGCGAGGTGTCCACCAAGACCAATGACGTGGCCGGCGACGGTACCACCACCGCCACCCTGCTGGCTCAGGCCATGATCCGTGAGGGTTTGAAGAATCTGGCCGCAGGTGCCAACCCCGTCGTCATGAAGAAGGGTATGGCCAAGGCTGTGGAGGCCGCCGTGGCCGCCATCAAGGCGCAGAGCCAGAAGGTCAACGGTACCGATGATATCGCCCGCGTGGGCGCTGTCTCCTCCGGTGACGAGACCATCGGCAAGCTGATCGCCGAGGCCATGGAGAAGGTCTCCGCCGACGGTGTCATCACCATCGAGGAGTCCAAGACCGCCGAGACCTACAGTGAGGTCGTGGAAGGCATGATGTTCGACCGCGGCTACATCACCCCCTATATGGCTACCGATATGGAGAAGATGGAAGCCGTCGTGGACGATCCCTATATCCTGATTACCGATAAGAAGATCTCCGTTATCTCCGACATCCTGCCCCTGCTGGAGCAGATGCTGCAAAGCGGTAAGAAGCTGTTCATCATCGCCGAGGACGTGGAGGGCGAGGCCCTCAGCACTCTGCTGGTGAACCGCCTGAAGGGCGTGCTGAACGTGGTGTGCGTCAAGGCTCCCGGCTTCGGCGACCGCCGCAAGGAGATGCTGCGCGATATCGCCATCCTGACTGGCGGTCAGGTTATCAGCGAGGAGCTGGGCCTGACCCTGAAGGACACCACCATCGACATGCTGGGCCGTGCCCGTCAGATCAAGGTTACCAAGGAGAATACCATCATCGTGGACGGCATGGGCGACCAGCAGGCCATCAAGGATCGTGTCTCCCAGATCCGCGCCCAGATCGGCACCACCACCAGCGAGTACGATAAGGAGAAGCTGCAGGAGCGTCTGGCCAAGCTGGCCGGCGGCGTGGCCGTCATCAAGGTCGGCGCAGCCACCGAGACTGAGATGAAGGAGAAGAAGCTCCGCATCGAGGACGCCCTGAACGCCACCAAGGCCGCCGTTGAGGAGGGCATCGTGGCCGGTGGCGGCACCATCTTCGTCAACGTCATTCCCGCCGTTACCGCTCTGTTGAAGAGCACCGAGGGCGACGAGAAGGTGGGCGTCCAGATGGTGGCCAAGGCTCTGGAGGAGCCCATCCGCCAGATCGCTGCCAACGCCGGTATCGACGGCAGCGTGGTGCTGGAGAAGGTGCGTAGCAGCCGTAAGACCGGCTACGGCTTCGATGCCTACAAGGAAGTATACTGTGATATGATCGCCAGCGGCATCGTGGATCCCGCAAAGGTGACCCGCAGCGCGCTGGAGAACGCCGCCAGCGTCTCCGGCATGGTGCTGACCACCGAGTCCCTGGTGGCCGACAAGCCCGAGCCTCCCGCTCCCGCCGCCGCCCCCGGCATGGGCGACATGGGCGGTATGTATTGATACCCCATACAAAGCAAAAAAGCTGCCCGCGTAGCGGGCAGCTTTTTGTTCACTCTACCGTCTCCGCCCGGAAGGAGCGGATCAGCCATGTGTCGTTTACGTTTTTCAGCGTCAGCACGATATAATTGCTGCTGCTTCCTTTTTGTGTCCAGAAGCGCACGGTGTCGCCCAGCTTCTCGCCGCCGTCGGGCTGGAACATGCCTGGGCCATAGTCGCTGGTAAAGTTGTAGTAGGCGTCATATTCCGGCAGATACAGCACGCCCTCCGTGTTGGTCAGGTCGGCGGTGGTAATGCCCGCATAGGCTTGCAGCGTGGCATCCACTGCGGCGCGGGGATACCGGTGGGTAGGCGAGGGGATGGTGGTCAGCGACGGCACAAAGTCCTCCTCCGCCTGAAAGGGAAAACCCTCCAGTTTCATCAGCGCCTCGAATTGCGCCTGATCGTCCACATTGTCTGCCCGCAGGAACTCGTCGTTGGGGTAGTACCGCAAAAACTCCGCCAGTGAAAGCTCCTCCGTCCGGTCGTAGTAGGAGGTGAAGAAACAGCTGATCTCTGTGGAGGAACTCCCTCCGGTGGCCTCGTCATAACGATCCGAGGCAAATGCCTCCCGCGTCTGCTCCAGCTCCTCGTTCGTCAAAGGCTCCGCGCCCTCGGTCAACACCAGAGATTCCGCAGCGGGAACTTCGTCGCCGCCGGTTGTATCAGGGGAAGAGCCGGCACATCCGGCCAGAAGCAGCAGGGAAGAAAGCAGAAAAGCCAAACACCATCGTTTCATAGGACTCCTCCTTATTTGTTGTGGGGGCACTACCCCTTATGTACAAAGCGTATCATAGAAAAAGCCGAAGGGCAAGGAGAAGTCGTCTCCATTCAAAATTTTTCAAAAAACGGTTGACAAATCCCAACAGTATGTGCTATAGTAATTCGTGCCTGTCGAGCACATGGCGGCGTAGCTCAGTTGGCTAGAGCATGCGGTTCATACCCGCAGTGTCACCGGTTCGAATCCAGTCGCCGCTACCATCGCGGGAGAGATGGAAACATCTCTCCCGCACCCTTCGACAGGGTTATGGCCCGTTGGTCAAGTGGTTAAGACACGGCCCTTTCACGGCTGTAACATGGGTTCGAGTCCCGTACGGGTCACCACTTCGGCAATCCGTATGGGTTGCCGAATATATGGAGGCTTAGCTCAGCTGGTTAGAGCGCCTGCTTCACACGCAGGAGGTCACTGGTTCGAGTCCAGCAGTCTCCACCAAGAAAAAACCTTGGAATCACAATGGTTCTGAGGTTTTTTCTTTGCCTTTTTCTGGAAGAAAAGAGCCTCTCTGCTTGCGGTATTTTGGGGTATTTTCAGGTAATTTCGGGGCTTCTTGTTGCAAAAGTGTTGCAAATTTTTTCGGCCCTCTATCCGTTGTACCACAAGGGTTTGCGGCTATTTAGGCAGGGCCGTTTGTTGCAAATTTTTTTAGACGGCTTCCTTGCGGAATGCCCGACGGACTTTCTCAGCAGTTTGCTGCTCCCGATTTTTACGATCATAGTGGGTATAAACACTCAGCGTCA
>CAKTQM010000022.1 GCA_934597125.1 uncultured Oscillospiraceae bacterium | reverse complement strand
TTTTTATGGGTCTTGACACATATGTGGCATCGCTCATACAACCTTCCCTTTTCGCAGAGGGAAGAACTCAGCGAAAAGTAAGATCCCCGTTGAAGAAATACATAAAAGCGGGCAGGCGCCTTTTTCAGAAGGCGCCTGCCCGCTTTTGCTTTACAGTATAATAGGAAAGACCCCGCAGCTATCTCTCCAGCGCAGAGCGGTACTCCTCCGAAAACAGATAGTCAATCTCAATGCGGTTTCCCTCATACACGCGGATCTCGCGGATGGCGGCAGCCATGGTCGGGCGATCCAATTCCGTCAGACGGCCCAAAGTCAACAGCTCCTTTACCCACGGCAGAGACAGCGGGTCATCCTGCGCTGTGCTGCGCAGCTTGTCCAGCTGGGCCTGCAGCGCCTGCTCCTGCGCGTCATAGTCGGCGCGGTAGCGGAGGTAATCCGCCTTGGAGATCAGCGTATCCTGATAGTCCTCATAGGCGCTCTGCCGGCGGCGCTGAATGCGCTGCAGGGCGGCCTCCAGCTTTTGGGGTTGGCCGGTGCCGGAATGAGAGTGCGCTGCCGCGCTCTGCTGTGCCAGCTGGCGGAGGTTTTCCACGCCGGCAATGAGTTGGTTCAGATCATCCAGTATCACCTTCGTCAGTACATCGTGGGCGATGTAATGTTTACTGCACACGGACGCCCCATAGCGCTTATACGAGCCGCAGGTGTAGAAGGTCTTGCCGTCCCAGGTGGTCTTAACCATGGCCCGTCCGCAGTCGCCGCACTTGAGAAAGCCCGCGAAGGGACTGACATTCTGCTGAAAATCCGGCGTGCGGGCGTTGGCGTTCAGCAGGGCCTGTACCCGCTGCCACTGGCCTTTTTCGATGATCGGCTCGTGGGTGCCGGACACCACCGTCCACTGAGAGCGCTCCCTCCGCTTTGCCTTGCCGTGCATCTGGAGTCGGTCGTCCCGCCCCTGCTCCATGTTGCCGATGTACATTTCATTCTGCAAAATGCGGTGGATGGTGGCGTATGTCCAATAGGTGGTGGCCGCCAGCCGGTGATTGTTGCGGTATTTCTCGCCGGTGAGCCGTTTATACTCGCTGGGGCAGGGGAGACCCTCCTGATTCAGCTGCTTGGCAATGCGGATCTTGCCCGTTCCGTTTTCAAATAGCGTGAAGATACGCCGCACCACCTCTGCCGCGGGCGGATCAATAATCAGCCGGTTGTGATTCTGCGGATCCTTGCAGTAGCCGTAACTGGCGAATGCCCCGATAAACTCACCCCGCTGCTGCTTGGCGCGGAGGGAGCTTTTGACCTTCTGGGAAATGTCACGGGCATACTGGGTGTTGAACAGGTTCTTCAGCGGCATCATCATGTCGTAGGCGCCGCGGTCACTGTCGATATGATCCGTGACGGCGATAAACCGCACGCCGTGCTCCGGCAGCCAGCGCTCCAGATAGCGGCCTGTTTCGATGTAGTCGCGGCCGAAGCGGGACAGATCCTTCACCAGCACGCAGCGGATGCGCCCGCTTTCCATGTCCCGCAGCATCCGCTGAAAGGCGGGTCGCTGAAAATTCGTGCCGGTGTAGCCGTCGTCGGCATAGCACTCCGCCGCGGCCAACTCCGGATGGCTTTCCATGTACGCCTCCAGCAGCTTCCGCTGGTTGCCGATGGAGTCGCTCTCCACCCGGTCTCCGTCCTCCCGGGACAGGCGGCAGTACAGCGCGGTGGGCAGCGGCTGCTTTTCCATAGGACTCCTCCTTTCCGTGAATGGCGCGGACTCAAGCCGTCCGCATATGGGCGCGGATCAGCTCCAGCACCAGCGTCTCCGCCGTCTGCTGTCCAAGAAAACTGCGGGTGACGGTGACAGGAGCGGATGCTTGTTCGGTGCCTGGCATAAACAGACCTCCTCTTTGAGAATAGTCCATCCTATGCGCGCTGCGGAAGCCGTATGTTTGCCGCAGGGATATTCCGATTCAAACGGGTACGGCAGTCTGAGCAAGGTTCTTTTTCCGGCTCTCAAATTTTTTTGAAAAAACTTTGCGTTTGGGGTGAGAGTTTTTCTGATTTGATGTACCTGTATAAATGAAAGGTTTTTTAAGCCGTATAATCAAAGGGAGGAGGTGCAGCTGGCATGTACGATACCGCAAAACGGGTGGAGATCGTCAAAAAGCGGGTGCGGGAAAACACCCGCCGGAGGCAGCGCCGCGGCGTCTGCGGGCTGTCCGCCGTGTGTATGCTTCTGTTCGCGGCGCTGATGCAGGCGGCAGGTCTGGCCGTCGGACAGGGACAGACTGCCGCGCAGGGTATATTCGGCGCGATGCTGCTGCGGGAGGACGCAGGCGGCTATGTGCTGGTGGCCGTTGTCTCCTTCGCCGCGGCGGTGGCGCTGACGGCTATTTGCGGGCGGCTGCGCGGGCGGAACAAACAAAATGAAGGTGCTAAGGAGGATGAAACAACATGAAACGGACACTATGGACACTTTTGCTCGCCCTCGGCGTGATGCTGGCGCTGTGCGTCAGCGCAAGCGCGACGACAACAGCAGAGGACTTTTATAACGCACTTGTGGTAGGAGGCACCATCAAGCTGGAGAACGATGTCACCTATGACAACCCTATGGAGGTTGACGGTACCCTCACCATCGACCTGAACGGTTATGTGCTGACGATCCCCCAAGGCATCTGCGTCAATTCGGGCGCACAGCTGACGATTACGGACAGCAATCCAAACGCGACGCACAAATTTACCCCGAACAGCGACGGCCTGTGGGTGCTGGCTGAAGACGGCAGCGAGACCGTCACCGGCGGCATCATCACCGGCGGCAGAGGATATCAGTATCAAAAGTCGCACCCTAACGGAACCCCATATATCATAGGAGCCGGCGGCGGTGTGTGCGTCAAATCCGGCGGTAAACTGACTATGGAGGGCGGTAATATTGTCGGCTGCATGGCGCCGCACGGCAGCGGCGGCGGTGTGTATGTTGAAGGCGAATTTTCCATGACCGACGGCAGCATCACCGGCTGCTTTGCGACGAGAGGCGGCGGTGTGTGTATGGCGGTGGGGAACGGGGATGCCGCTTTCAACATGAGCGGCGATGCCGTCATCCGTGACTGTCGCTGTACCAGCTCGGGTATCGTAGATGGCGGAGGCGTGTATGTTCTCGGCAGCTTTACCATGTCCGGCAATGCGGCCATTCGTAATTGTGAATGCAGCTCGAACGCTGGCTCCGCCATGGGCGGCGGTGTCTTTGTGTCCTACCACAACGGAATTACTACATTTACCATGAGCGACAATGCGTGATCGAGAACTGCAAAGTGATGACAGCATCTCAAGGCAGTTGGATAAAGAGCTACGGCGGCGGTGTCTATGGCAGCAGCGGATCGTCGCTCACCCTGAGCGATCATGCTGCAATCCGGAATTGCAGCGCTGAGAATACCTCCGGCGGAGCGACCCATGGCGGCGGTATATTCGTTGATAGCGGAAACCTTACCATAGAGGGTAACGCGGAGATCGGCGAAGGCTGCACTGCTGGCATCGGAAGCGGCATATACATGGGCATGCCCACCTATTCGTCTGCTCCCCAAAAGCTGTATGCCAACGGCGGCGTGATCAAGGGCGAAGTGGTGCTCAATAATGGCTCAGATTGTGGAGGCACGATCAATGTCACCGGCAGCGGCGAGGACGTCACCGAGTTTGAGGGCCCTGTGACAAACAACGGCGGCACCATCGAAAAGGGCAAGTTTACCGGCACAGTTACCAACAACGGCTCCATCACCGGCGGCACATTTACCGGAACCGTCATCAACAGCGAGAGCGGCACGATCGCCGAAGGCGTTTCGATCAATTCCCTGCAATTCATCGTGACATTTGATATTGAGGGCGTGAAAACAACGCAGCCTGTCGATAACGGCAGCAGGCTCACCGAACCCACCGCTCCGACGAAGGAAGACTATCACTTCGACGGCTGGTATTATGATAACAACGGCAGCAGTGTCAAATGGAACTTCGACGATACGGTCACGCGCGCCATGACGCTTACGGCAAAGTGGGCGCAGATCCACGCCGTCACCGTCACCACGGACGGCGGCGGAACCGCTTCCGCAAACCCCGCCTCCGCCTCGGCCGGCACAGAGATCACCCTGACCGCAACGCCTGACAAGGGATATCACTTCAAAGAGTGGCAGGTCGTATCTCCGACAGAACTTGTGATCGCCGACAACAAGTTCACCATGCCGGACGGCGACGTGGAGGTCAAGGCCGTCTTCGAGAAGGACGCGCCTGTCGTCTATTACACGCTGCGTTTTGAAACGCGCGGCGGCAGCGCCATCGCCGGCGTGCGGGGAACGTACAACACCTACATCGACCTGACGAAGTACGTTCCCACCTGGCGCGGCCATACCTTTATCGGCTGGTATAGCGACAGCAGCCTGACGAAACGGGTCTCCGGCATTTATCTGACGGAGGATACCACCGTGTATGCCGGTTGGCGCACCACCAGAAGCACCGTCACCACCGGCTCCGCCGTCACCACCGACCAGACCGGCACGAAGGAGCTGGAATCCCCGCAGACCGGCGACGGCAGCATGTTGGGCTTGTGGGGGAGCACCCTCTGCGCTTCTCTTGCCGGGTGCCTGGCGCTGGCCGCATGGCAGGTCAAGCGGCGGCGCGGAGAAGACGATCGGAAGTAAGACCTGTCTGTAAGAAAAGAGCCATCGGCGAAATGCCGATGGCTCTTTATCTGTGCAATTTTGCCGTATGACACGCCGATCCGACCGGCGCCGTCCTCACTGGTCTCCGTTTTCCGCCACCCACGTCCGCACATAATCCACGAAAAGGCGGGTGGAGTTGGACAACGCCTTTTCGTCCTTCACCCCGATGCCGATGGTGCGGTGGAAGGTCATGGGCGGATGGCAGGCGGTGATCGGCACGGGGCTGTGCCGCACCATCAGCTCCGGCAGCAGGCTGATGCCCAGCCCCTCCGACACCATGGACAGAATCGTCCGATCCTCCCGGGCCACATATTTCACGTTGGGACGGATCCGCATTTCGTCAAAGGCGGCCATGATCTCATAGTCGTCGCCCTCCTCCAGCTGGATAAAGGGCTCCGTCGCCAGCTGCTCCCTGGGGAAGGGGTCGCTGCCCGCGTAAGGGTGGTCGCAGGGGACAATGACCTGCAACTCGTCTCGATGCAAAGCGTAGGTCTGCAGCCGCTTCACCGACGGCAGCCGCAGAAAGCCGCAGTCCACCGCGCCGGTGACGATCCAGTTCTCGATCTGGTCGTAGAAATCGCCGGTGACGACCTCAAATTCGATGTTGGGATACAGCTTGCCGAAGCTCTTCAAAATCCGGGGCAGCCACTGGGCCGACACGCTGGAAAAGGTGGCGATTTTCACCAAACCGCTGTCCATGTCCTTCAGGCCCTCCACCGTCTGCATCAGGGCGTGGTGGGCGGCGCACAGCTTCTCGATCTTCGGCAGCACCGCCCGTCCGTCCGCCGTCAGCACCACGCCGCCCCGGTTGCGGCTGAGCAGCGTGATGCCCAGCTCACTCTCCAGCGACGTGATGGCATGGCTGATGCCGGACTGGGTAAAGTTCAATGCCTCCGCCGCCTTGGTAAAGGTGCCGCAGGACACCACCTTCAAAAATACCTGATATTTGGAAATGCTCATGGAAACCACCTCGCTGTTGTCGATAGATCTATTATACATGACGACCGCTCATGAAAGCAATAGCAAAGATGCGTTTTACAAATGCGGCGTTTCGTGCTATGCTGTATACAGCTTACGAAACGGAGGATGTGAACCATGGCCGCGCCTGCAAAAACCATCCGCTGTGCCCTGTGCGGCAGCAGCAATGTGGTGTACCGGAGCGGACGCTATTACTGCGTCTCCTGCGGCGCTCGCGGCGATCGTCCCATGTCCGACGCGGAGTTGGCCAACATCGACCGGGCCCTTTCCCTGGGCGATGACAGTGCGGAGCTGGCAGCGCTGCGCCGCCGCTATCCCCGCCTGCGAGTCAGATAAATCCCCCTATCTGTACCCAATCTTTTCCATAATGAGGGTAATCCTCCCCTCGAACCACGCCCGACCACGCCGCCCTGTGGCCGGGTGTGATTTTTGCGCAAGAAAAGGGACAGCCTGTCGGCTGTCCCTCATGTTTATTTCGCCACCGGCGCATCAAGCCAGTAGATCACGTAACACTCCTGCATCTCGCCCATGAAAAAGAAGATGTTTTCTCCCATCTCAATATGCTCGCCAAAGGCCAGATCCGGCACGAAGAGCCGCCCGCTGGTGCGCTTCGGCCCCTTGATGGTAAAGCCCTCCGCCGTAGGATGCTGCCGCAGCTCGTTGGCAGCTTCCTCCAGGCCGGGGAAGTGCAGCGTTTTCTCCAGCTCGGCCAGCTGGGTCGCGCCGTTAATGTAGATGAGATTGTTTTCGTCCTTGAACCAGTTGATACGCATGGTGTGCCTCCTTTGCGGTGATCGCGGCATCGCTGTCACATCTGTGCCGCGCGATGTTATAACCATTATAGGAAAGATCCTGAAAGCGGTCAAGTGTTTTGACAGTTTTTTCCACGGCAAGGGGTGCGTCAAAAGGCCGTTACCCCTTTGTGATCCAGTCATCCAAAAACCGCATTTGCTCCTCCGTGTGGAACCAGTGTGCCCCCTCCGGCATGACGGTCAGCGCCGCGCCGATCCGTTGGGCGAAGGCCGATATGGTTGCCGGTGCGGTCAGCTCGTCGTGCGCACCATACAGAATCCGGGTGGGTACGCGCCACGAAACGGGGTGCGCCCGCACGTCGCAGAGATACGCCCACGACAGCGTCTCCCCAAAATCCGTTGGGATCTCCCTCTTTTCCGCAAGCTCTCCCTCTGTTACATGGGCCCACTGCATCATGTCGCGGATCAGCCGCTCCATGTCCACCACGGGCGAGATGAAGTACGCCCGATCCACCAGCGTTTCATCCAGCGCGGACAGAGAGAAAAACGCGCCGATGCTGTTGGCGATCAGGGTAAGGGAGCGGCAGCGCTGCCGCTGCCGCGCGAAAAATGCCGGGAACTCCTCCCGCGCCTCCCAGGGTGTCTGCGCGTGGTAGTCGAAGCCGATTACCTCGCTGTCAGGGAACAGGCCACGATAGTGCGCGGCCTCCGCGGCCGAACCGCCCTTCCCGTGAACGTATACGATCAAATCTTTCATGTGCTTCCCTCTTTTCTGAACGATTGCAGTGATACCGTGATGTGTGCCGCGCCGAAAACCGCCATGCTGCCCAGGAAAAAGATACCGTCAGCTTCACAGCGCAACCCCTGCTTTCACAGCAAACGGCGGCAGCTTTGCGGGCTTTCCGTAAATGGCGATCAACGCGCGGAACTCCCGCCGGAAAGCCTCTCGAAGCTCCGCCTCCGTCAGCGGCAAATGGCCGGTATTGGCAAGAATCGCCAGACCATAGGTGAAGTAGATCATATCCTGATGAAAGCGGCGCGCCACCTCCTCGCGGTAGCCGAATTCCTCCACGATCACGCCGATGACCTCCGGCAGCAGCACATCACTCTGATACGCCCCCGACTGTCCCCCCTCCAGATAGAGCCAACGGAAAAGCTGCTTCTCCTCCGCCGCAAACTTGACAAACCCCATGCCATAGCTGCTGTAGCGGCTGTCATTTCCCTCGTGGGCCCGCAGCGAATCCCGCACACGCTGGGTGTGCATCTGGGCGGCACGCTTTGCCAGCGCGGTCTTCAATTCCTCCATGCTCTGAAAGGAAAAATAGATCGGCTGGGTAGAGCATCCCAATTTTCCGGCAACGCTGCGGGCGTTGACGGCGGAAAAGCCGCCGTCGCGCAGTACCTCGATGGCGGCGTCAATGATCTTGTCTCTGGAAACCTTTTTTACAGCCGGCATGTCTGTCACCTCAATAATAACGTATCGTTATACATAACGCAATGTTGTTGTACAGCGCGAAAACCAGTTTGTCAAGAGGGTTCCCGATTTCGAAAAACAAGCCCCTCGACTCGGTTTTGTACGTCTTTCCCGTCAAATACCTTGACACCGCACCCAAACCCTGCTACAATATACGCTGCAAAGGAATAGCGCGACGATCGGAAAGAGTATGTCCATCCCACGGGGATAGAGAGAGGGGGCCACCGGCTGAAAGCCCCGTCGCCCGCTGCGGGCAGAAAGTGCGTCCGGGAGCGCGGGGGATGCAGACGCCCTCCGGCTGGCCGCCGTCATCCGGCCAAACTTGAGTGAAAAACGAGAGTGGAACCGCGAAGTATTTTTCGCCTCTCAGACAACAGTGTCTGAGAGGCGTTTTTCTTTGAAAAACCACCGGCGCAAAGCCTCCCCTGTGTAAGGGGAGGTGTCAAAACGAAGTTTTGACGGAGGGGTTGTTACGAAGGCCTGTAAAAGAATGACAATCCCTCAGTCAGCCTTGCGGCTGACAGCTCAGCTGTGCACGCCCCAGTGTGTGCACTGGGGTGCCTTTACACAAGGAAGCCAAGTACAATGGAATTACAAATTAAGCATATAAAAGGAGAAACCACCATGTATCTGTATAATTCCGCCACCCATCGCAAGGATGAATTCAAGACCCATACCCCCGGCCATGTGGAGATGTATACCTGCGGCCCCACCGTGTACCACTTCGCCCACATCGGCAACCTGCGCTCCTACATCATGGAGGACGTGCTGGAGAAGTACCTGCGCTACGCCGGGTATGACGTGAACCGCGTCATGAACATCACCGACGTGGGCCACCTGACCTCCGACGCCGACGAGGGCGAGGACAAGATGCTCAAGGGCGCCAAGCGCGAGCACAAGACCGTCATGGAGATCGCCCAGTACTACACCGACGCGTTCTTTGAGGACTGCCGCAAGCTGAACATCAAGCGCCCCGACGTGGTGCAGCCCGCCACCGGCCTCATCGACGACTATATCAAGATCATCACCAAGCTGCTGGACACCGGCTACGCCTATCAGGCCGGCGGCAACATCTACTTCGATACCAGCAAGCTGGAGCGCTACTATATCTTCAACGACCACAACGAGGAAGATCTGGCCGTGGGCGTCCGCGAGGGCGTGGAGGAGGACACCAACAAGCGCAATAAGAACGACTTCGTGCTGTGGTTCACCAAGTCCAAGTTCGAGGATCAGGCCCTGAAATGGGACTCCCCGTGGGGCGTGGGCTATCCCGGCTGGCACATCGAGTGCTCCGGCATCTCCATGAAGTTCAACGGCGAGTATCTTGACCTGCACTGCGGCGGCGTGGACAACGCCTTCCCCCACCACACCAACGAGATCGCCCAGTCCGAGAGCTATCTGGGTCATCCCTGGTGCCCCCAGTGGTTCCATGTGGCTCACCTGAACACCGACCACGGCAAGATGTCCAAGTCCAAGGGCGAGTTCCTGACCGTCTCCCTGCTGGAGGAGAAGGGCTACGATCCTCTGGCCTACCGCTTCTTCTGCCTGCAGAGCCACTACCGCAAGGGCCTGGTGTTCAGCTGGGAGAATCTGGATAACGCCACCGTGGCCTTCAATAAGCTGCTGACCAAGATCGCCGCCCTGAAGGATGAGGGCGAGGTGGATCAGGCCGCCTTTGACGAGTACAAGGCCAGGTTCATGAAGGCCATGGATAACGACCTGAATACATCCATGGGCGTGACGGTGCTGTACGACGTGCTGAAGGCCAAGACCAACGACAAGACCAAGCTGGCCCTGCTGGACAGCTTTGATACCGTGCTGGGCCTGAAGCTGCTGGAGAAGGCGGCGGAGCTGCGCAGCAAGCAGGCGGCCGCCGCTCCTGCCGCAGGCGGCTTCACCGTCATCAGTGAGTCCGGCGAGGAGGACGCCGCCGTGGAGCAGCTGATCCGCGCCCGCGCCGATGCCAAAAAGGCCAAGAACTTCGCCGAGGCCGACCGCATCCGCGACGAGTTGAAAGCCCAGGGCGTCGAAGTTACCGACATTCCCAACGGCGCCAAGTGGAAGCGCATTTGAAAATAAGCAAAAAAAGAAAGCCCCATGGGGCTTTCTTTTTTTATGAACGGTCGTATTGTGCGATCATGTCGTTGGTGCGGCCGCGATCCGGCTCGTATTTGCTGCAGGGCTTTTCTGTGGCGGTGACGCTGTAGCCGTTGCGGGAGCACTTGAAGTGGGTCACGTAGCAGGAAGTATAGCTGTCGCCCAACTCACAATAGCGGCAGGAGCCGCACAGACCATAGTAGGTTTTGGTGGACATGGCGGGTCTCCTTAATTTTCTTTGCTGGGGATGGTTTTGTCGATGGTAATAGAAATGTTGGGAATGTCTTTGGTGGCTTCCTCAACAGCGTCCAGGACATAAGGGGGGCGTGGCGCTGTGTTTTTGGAACTATCAATTCCGAGGTTACCAATGAACCACGGGATAGAATTGGACACGCTGGTGGCAGATGCAACAAGGGAATCGTCCTGCACATCGGCAAAACGACGCATAAGAAATGAACCATCAGCATTGTCTTGCGGAAAGTAGGGAGCGAGGGCGGGAGTTATGCGATGATGTTCTTCAGACATCTTAGCTTCCCACTCGTGCATGGCAGCGGAGTCGCCACGTTTGATGGCTTCGTCCTGTGCCTGATGCATAGCGGCAAATGCGTTCTTAGCGGAAAAGCAGATATTTGCAATTTGGGGATCATGAAGAGTGATTTTCAACTGAATCAGTCCACCGTTGCCGCTGGAAATAACGCTGCGGATAGCAAGTTCACAAGATATTTTGTCGGCTTTGATGGTGGATGCGGCTTTTACAAATCTGACGAGGTCTTTCGTTTCCCGTGCATTTTTGGCGGCTTCAATCAGTTGATCCTCATTTTTTGTTCTGGCGTTTAAGTCAAAAATCAGAGCACCAATGGCGATCAATATGATGACGACGATCAGCATATGCGCACCGCCTTTCCGTCTGCGCAGCGGCTTGGCCGATGCGGTGCTGGAACAGCCAGCTTGTGTAAAGTGAATTCCATTGTCATGCTATCTTCCTCCCATATATTATTTTTCACCCGGATTTTCCGGAGGGGCTTGCGCCCCTCCGGGGGCGGGCGAAAAACAAAAACGCTGTGCAGGACATAGCCTACACAGCGTAGAAGAGATGATCTTCCTGATGCAACACAAGCACGTGGGAAAAACGGCAAACCACCCCTTGCACTAAGGGGCAAAATGTCGTATAATATCCCATGCGGTGCGACCGTAAGGTCATTGTGTAGGTGGGGCTAACACCTGCTCAGGTATGTGGGTGCGCCAACACCCACATACCGCCGCATTTTTGTTTTTCGACTAAATTATAGCAAGTTCCCCGATGTTTTGCAAGAGATTTCATCAAAAATAAAAAATTTTGCCGCCCGTTCACCTCGCAGCGCCCCAAAGGGGAGGCATAAGCGAAAAAGAAACGCCCCCACGGCGTTTCTTTTGTTCTTATTTTAATACCATCCCCACCGCCTGCATGCCCTGCTCCCGATGGCGCTGCCACATGGTGGAGCGGGGATAGGCCACCACGCCGTTGTTGTTCCACGGATCGTTGCAGAGATAGTGCGTCTCGTCATAGCCCACCAGCAGCAGACAGTGCTCGTTGGATACCCACATGAACGGCTCTCCCGTGGGGATCAAACGATACCATGGCCCGTTGACCGTGAGGCGCAGGTCGATACTGCACCATAAAAGCACCGGCATCCCCTGGTCGATGTACCGGCGGCACAGGTCGTCGATCTCGCTGCCGGTCTCGTCGATGGCCCTGTAGCGGCCGCCTGCCGCCCGCTCCAGCGCCCGCACCATCACCGGCGCATAGCAGCCCAGCGCCTCCGGATCCCGCGGATCCCCCACAAAGGCCTGACGGGGATCGCTGCCCCACCATTCGCCGCCGCGCCGCTCCCACACGCCCCTGTCCAGCGCCGTGTCCAGAAAGCTGTCGATGGTAATGTCATATCCCAGATACCGCAGCAGCATCACAGCGGATACGCTCTCGCACCCCGTGGGCGCCTGGGCGGTCTGATCCAGATAGGGAACGTCGATCCTCTTCATGCCGCACCTCCTGCCTAATGTGGGAATATTGTACCACACCCCCGGAAAAGGCGCAAGGCGGACGGCCCAACGGGCCGTCCGCCTTGCTGTATGGCAGTGGTGAGGTGAATCAATCGTTGTTGGTGCTCTTGCCGTGCAGCCGCTTCTGCAGCCAATCCTTGCCGTCCACATAGCGGGACACGATGAAGGACACCACATAGTCGCCGGCTGCGTTGACCATGGTGGCGGGGGGATCCACCAGATTGCCGATGGCAAGCGCGATGGGGTAGGCGATAGTCAGCTGGTCGGGGAAGAAGATGGTGCACACCACCAGCTCACCGGTGCCGCCGCCGCCCGGGATGCCGCTCATGGCAACGGAGGAGAACACCGCCACGATGATGGCCAGGATCGCCTTATCCGTGGAGAAGTCCATGCCGAACACGCTGAACAGGAACGCCACCTTAATGATAGCGGACATGGCGGAGCCATCCATATGCATCGTTGCACCCATGGGCAGCACGATGTCGGACACATCTTTGCTGATGCCGCTCTCCTCCGCTACCTCCATGTTGGTGGGGATGGTCGCCACGCTGGAGCAGGTGCCAAAGGACACCGCCGCCGGACGGAACAGCTTGGAGAACATCAGCTTCGCGCTGCCCTTGCCGCCGCCGAAGCGGGCATAGATGGGGAAGAAGATGAACATATAGGCAAAGCTCATGACGTAATAGATCACCAGCGTGCGGCTGTAGTCGCGGATCAGCTCGGGGCCGTAGGTCGCCACCAGATTGGCAAAGAAGCCGAAGAAGCCGATGGGCGCGTAGTAGGTGATGAGCTTCACGGTCTTCATGATGCAGTTGGTGATGTCCTCCAGGAACTGGGCGGTCTTGGTCTCCGGCCCGCCGTTCATCTGCACGCCGAAGCCGAACAGAATGGCCGCCACGATCAGGGGCAGAATGGCCCGGCGGCTCAGCAGCTCCGCAAAGTCGGGCTTGGTGAAGAAGTTGACGATCATATCGCCAAAGCCCAGCGCCTCGCCGACCTCGCCCTCCACAATGGTATAGCTGCCGTCCACCAGCGGGAAGATGCGGCACACAATGTACATCAGTACACCGGCGATGGCGGCGGTAACCAGAAACGTCACAATGGTAACGCCCATGATCTTGCCGGCCCGCTTGACGCTTTTCATATTGGCAATGGCGGAGGCGATGGAGCAGAACACCATCGGCACCACCACGCAGAACATCATGTTGATGAACAGCGTGCCCAGAAACTCGATCTTCTTGCCGAAGGCCGGCGCGAACGCGCCCACCAGACAGCCGGCCACGATGCCGGTCAGCATACACAGGATAAACCAGTAATTTTTCAGAAATTTCTTCATGTTGCTCCTCCTCGCTCTCGCACACGATGTATCCCTATTATATAAAGCATTTTTTCAAATGTAAATCGGAAAAACTGCCTTTGTGCCATGCAAATCGTGCTATTTATCCGAAGGCGAGCGTCCGAACTGTTTTTTGTAGGCCCGGGAGAAGGTGGAGTACTCCTGATAGCCGCACCGCAGCGCCGCCTCGCCGGGGGCAACCCCCTGGGCCAGCAGCTGTTGGGCCAGCAGCAGCCGCTTCTCCATCAGATAGCTGTGGATGGTATAGCCCGTCTCGTCCCGAAACCGCCGCATCATGTGATACTTGCTGATGTAGAACCGCCCTGCCAGCTCGTCAATGGACAGTCCCTCCGTCAGATGAGCGTTCAGGTATTGCAGCAGCGCCACCACCTTGCTGTCACCCTCCGCCGCGGCGCTGACGGTGTCGCCCGCCAGGGACAGGCGGTTCACCTCCACCATCAGCTGGGTAAACAGTGCCTGCCGCAGCAGCGCCGCGCCGAAGCCTTCCTCCTGCTGGGACTGCTCCAGCTGGGTGAACAGTTCCCGTATCCGTTCTCCGGCGGCGTGGTAAACATAGCGGAAATCCTGCTGCGCCTGCCGGAAGCAGCGCGTCAGATCGCCGCCGTCGTCCGACAGCGCCTGCAAATACGCCGGTGAGATGTACAGAATAGCCCGCTCGTAAAAATCACCCCGGGCCACAATGGGACGGTGGATGCTACCCCGTCCCACCAGCACATAATCCCCCGGCTGCAGCACGTACCGCTCGCCCTCAATGGCGTAGTCCGCCCGCCCCGCCAGCAGAAGAATGATCTTGTGAAAGGTGTGGTAGTGATAGGCGATCTCCTGATGGTTGGCGTCCGCCAGATGGAACAGCCGGAACGGCTCGTTCAGATAGCCTCTCTTCTCATATTGCAGCGGCTCCATATCGCCACCTCCCGCACTTTTTGCCATTATCATATCATAAAGTGGGCGAAAAGTGCAAGATATTTTTTGCAAGCCGGACACCCTTACCGTATATGCGCATATTTATTCATTTATACATTTCGGATTTTGGGCATAGTGCTGCATAAATCGAAAATAAAGTGGGAAGTAAAAGGCGAAACAACCAAAAACGACAAAAATAATGAAAAAATATGCAGAAAGCAGTTGACATATATGCATGGAGGGTGTATAGTATCCACTGTCAACAGGAGTTGACAACACCGTACTTTCCTCCGACTCCGGATCAGGAAGTCCGGAGCGGAGCACCTACACTACTTTATTGAAAGGAAATGAAAAAGATGAAAAAGTTTCTTGCACTGATGCTGGCCATGCTGATGGCACTGTCCCTGGTGGCCTGCGGCGGCGGTAATAACGCTGCTGACAACGACGCCAATAACAACGAGCCCGCCGGCGACGCCCAGACCGAACTGGTGGTGGGTGTCAGCGCCGACTACGCTCCCTTTGAGTTCATGTATCCCGATGAGAACGGCGAAATGGTCTACGGCGGCATCGACATCTCCGTGGCTCAGTACGTGGCTGATGAAATGGGCCTGACCCTGAAGGTGGAGAACATGGGCTTCGATTACCTGCTGACCTCTCTGGATAAGGGCGACTTCGACATGGTGCTGTCCGCCATGGAGGCCACTCCCGACCGTCTGGCAAACGCCGACTTTTCCGACCCCTACTACACCGACGTTCCTCCCGCACTGCTGGTGAAGGCCGACAAGGCTGACCAGTACAAGACCCTGGCCGACTTCAACGGCAAGTCCATCGGCGCTCAGACCGCCACCACCAAGCTGGATATGGTTACGAATGATATCGAGGGCGCCAACCCTGTGGCGCTGCAGTCCGTGCTGGATCTGGTGAACGAGCTGGTGTATGACAAGGTGGATGCTATCCTGGTGGACGGCGGCGTGGCTCAGCAGTATGCTGACGCCAACTCCGATCTGGTCATCGCTGAGGCTTCCGCTGAGCTGGGCCAGGCTGCCCCCTACTGCATCGCCGTGCAGAAGGGCGACCCCAAGGGCCTGCTGGACGGCATCAACGCCGCCATCGCCAAGATGACCGCCGAGAACAAGATCGAGACCTTCATCGCTGACGCTGACAGTCTGGCTGACGTGGCCGTGGAAGTCTCCGCCGAGTAAACAAACGTCCAACTACTTCTTACCCTACCTGTTGCGAGGTGCAAAGCCGTGAAAACGGCTTTGCACTTTCGCACGCTATGAAAGGAGCCAACGCCTATGTGGTGGAGCAGCCTGTTTGAGGATATGCGTCCGTCTGATTTCTTCAATTTTTCTTTCTTCCCCAAGTATGGCACCGCCTTTGTCCGCGGCATCGAGTATACGCTGCTGCTGGCTATCGTGTCGGTGCTGCTGGCCGTGATCCCCGCTCTGCTGCTGGCGCTGATGCGCCTGAGTAAGAACAAGCCCGTGAAATGGCTGGCGGGCGCGTATATCGCCGTTTTCCGCTCCACCCCCATGCTGGTGCAGCTGTCCATTATCTATTACGGCCTGTTTTACGCCATCTCCCTGCCCCGCATCACGCTGCTGGGCTTTGTGGATATCAGCCGCTTCATCCCCGGCGTGGTGGCCTTGGCCCTCAACAGTTCCGCCTACGTGGCCGAGATCTTCCGCGCCGGTATTCTGGCGGTGGATAAGGGCCAGACCGAGGCCGCCCGTTCTCTGGGCCTCAGCTCGTGGCAGTCCATGCGTCTGGTGGTGCTGCCCCAGGCCATCAAAAACGTCCTGCCCGCCCTTGCCAACGAGATCGTCACCATGGTGAAGGAATCCTCCATCTGCTCTGTGCTGGGCATGGCGGAGATGATGTTCGCCGCCAAGACCATCGCCGGTTCCACCGGCATCTCTCTGGCGCCCTACACCATGGCCGCGCTGGTGTATTTCTGCATCAACTATCCCGCCTCCAAGGGTATCGAGGCCATCGAAAGGAGAATGCGTCGTGGCGACAAGCAATAATGTGTTGATCTCCGTCCAGCATCTGGTGAAGGAGTATAATCACGGCGCCGTTCACGCCCTGAACGACTGTGATTTGGATATCAAGCGGGGCGAGGTGGTGGCGATCATCGGCCCCTCCGGCAGCGGCAAATCCACCCTGCTGCGCAGCCTGAACCTGCTGGAGCAGCCCACCTCCGGCGCCATCTATTTTGATGGTGTGGATCTTGCCAGCAAGTCGGTGAACATCGACCAGCACCGCCAGAAGATGGGTATGGTGTTTCAGCACTTCAACCTCTTCCCCCATAAAACAGTGCTGCAGAATATCACCATGGCGCCCGTTACCCTGAAAAAAAAGACCGCCGCCGAGGCGGAGACCCAGGCTCGCGCCCTGCTGGAGCGCATCGGCCTGGCCGATAAGGCCGACGAGTATCCCAATATGCTCTCCGGCGGCCAGAAGCAGCGTATTGCTATCGTCCGCGCCCTTGCCATGGATCCCGAGGTCATGCTGTTTGATGAGCCCACCTCCGCTCTGGATCCCGAAATGGTGGGCGAGGTGCTGGATCTCATGCGGGATCTGGCCAAGGACGGCATGACTATGGCCGTCGTCACCCACGAGATGGGCTTCGCCCGCGAAGTGGCCGACCGCGTGGTCTTCATGGCCGACGGCAGGATCCTGGAGGAGGGCGCACCCGCCGCGCTGTTCGACCATCCCAAAGATCCCCGTTTGCAGGACTTCCTCAGCAAAGTGTTATAAGAAAAAGCACCCCGTAAGGGGTGCTTTTCTTTCCTTATATCTCCGGCTCCCACAGCGCCACCGCTTCGTCGCTGTAGGACATCTCCTGCAGATCCAGCAGCTTGGTGGTCAGCAACCGGGAGAAGTTGGTCATCACCGCCGTGGACAGCACGAACCCGTTGACTACCGACACATCCGCCGCATCCGATTCCAGCAGCTGGGCCGCCATCCCCTCCACCATGGAAATAAAGATCCCCGCCGAGTCGCTGTACTGCCGCACAAACTCCTCATAGGTGCTCTTTACCTCGTCCTCCGTCAGCCCGTTGGGCAGGATCTTCTGGATCTCCGACATAGTCAGACTCTGCTTCAGCGCGCAGATCATAATAAGATACGCGATGTGAACGCGGTGATATTTCTTCTTCTCCGGCGCGGGCATCAGCTTCATGCGTACATAGTTGTTAATGGCGCTGGTGGTGATGATCTGTTCTTCTTTTTCCTTCTCTTTCTTGGGCAAAAAGGGCAGATACCGGCTCAGCAGCGTCAGTACCTGATCCATATACAGCCCCAGCGTGGGGATCTGCTCCCAGGTGGGCAGCTGATAGCGCCGCAAATAATGGCTCCACCGCCGCAGCTTTCCGGCTACCAACCGGGGATCGTACATCTCTGGCATATCTTTCGCTCTCTTCCACGTGTATTTGATAAAAGTATAACATATACTGTTGAAAATGACAAGCAAAACTGTTGTGCCCTATTGACACAGGCGAAAAAGCCGATATAATAATATACATCATTAGATATAAATGAGGGATTCATCATGTCATTTGCCATTTCTACCGATACATCCGCCAATCTGCCCACCGCCGAGCTGCAGTGGCACCAGCTGCACCTGCTGCCCTTCTCCTATATCATCGGCGACGTAGCCCACCAGTGCCTGGATCTGACCGCCTTTGACGGCGACGCCTATTATGAGGCGCTGCGCCATACCCCCGCCAGCACCTCCATGGTCACGGTGGATCAGTACTGCCAGCTGTGGCAGCCGCTGCTGGAGTCGGGGCAGGATGTGCTGCACGTGTGCATGTCCTCCGGCATCAGCGGCGCCTATCAGTCCGCCATTATCGCCGCCCGTGAGCTGCGTCAGGAGTTTCCCCAGCGCCGTCTGGTGGTGTTCGATACCCGCGCCGCCTCGCTGGGCGAGGGTATCCAGGTGCTCCACGCCGCCATCTGCCGCGAGGCGGGGTACTCTCTGGACGAGACCGTGCGGGAGCTGACGGAGCTGCGTCCCCGCATCCGTCAGGTGTTCACGGTGGACGACCTGATGCACCTGCGCCGCGGCGGACGGGTGTCCGGCGTGGCCGCCGCCGTAGGCACCGCCCTGCGCATCAAGCCTCTCCTGAAGGGCGACGAAGCGGGCCGCATCGTGGTGGCCGGCAAGGTGCAGGGGCGCAAGCGTTCCGTCCGCGCTCTGGCGGACAGCTTCGCCGCCAACGCCGAGCTGCTGGGCCGCTGGCCCGTGGGCATCGCCCACGCCGGCTGCCGTGCCGAGGCGCTGGAGCTGGCCGCTCTGATCAAGGAGTCCGATCCCAAGGCCCGCGTCATCGTGGTGGACTACGAGCCCGTCACCGGCAGCCACGTGGGCCCCGGCGCGCTGGCCCTGTTTTACGTGGCAAAAGATCCGTGGCCTTCGGCTATTTGCTGAATATTTCCCGTTCTCTCTCCGCGGACTTTGTGTGCCCTGCCCATAGACAACGGGGCGCTGTCAGCCTATACTATCAGTAGGTTTCAGAAAAGGAGATTCCCGTATGATGTTCCGCGTCTGTTGTGATAGCTGTCTGTCCATGTGTTGCATGGGCACGCTTCGCCGCGCGTTGGAAGGTCATACGTTTTCCCGCCGTGCCGCATAACAGGCACGGAAGGTGTGTTGATTCACGCAGAGGGTGTATGAGCTTCATACACCCTCTGCTTTTTTGTACATATCATGAAACGAAGTTATTGAGAAAAAGAAAGGACAGAGATCATGGCTATCTATCATTCCGTATCGCAGCTTGTGGGCAATACCCCGCTGCTGAGCGTAGACAATTATGTCCGTCAGCGTCAGCTTCCCGCCGCCGTTCTGGTGAAGCTGGAGCGCTGCAACCCTGCCGGCAGCGCCAAGGATCGCGTTGCTCTGGAGATGCTGAATCAGGCGGAGGCCTCCGGCGCATTGCAGCCCGGCGGCACCGTCATCGAGCCTACCTCCGGCAACACCGGCATCGGTCTGGCTGCCATGGCCGTGTCCCGGGGCTACCGCGTCATCCTCACCATGCCCGCCTCCATGAGCGCCGAACGCCGCGCGCTGCTGAAGGCCTACGGTGCCGAGCTGGTGCTGGTGGAGACCGGTGGTGGTATGGCCGGTGCCGTAGCCAAAGCCGAAGAGCTGGCTGCCGCCATTCCCGGCAGCTTTATCCCCGGCCAGTTCGATAACCCCGCCAACCCCGCCGCCCACTATAAGACCACCGGCCCGGAGATCTGGCGCGATACCGACGGTCATGTGGACATCTTCGTGGCCGGAGTCGGCACCGGCGGCACCGTCAGCGGCGTGGGCCGTTACCTGAAAGAACAGAACCCCAACGTTCGCATCGTGGCCGTGGAGCCCGCCGCCTCCCCGCTGCTGAGCCGGGGTCACGCCGGCCCTCACGGCCTGCAGGGCATCGGCGCCAACTTTGTGCCCAGGAACTACGACGCTTCGGTGGTGGACGAGATCATCACCGTCACCGATGAGGACGCTTACCGCACCGGCCGCCTGCTGGCCCGCACCGAGGGCGTCATGGCCGGCATTACCTCCGGCGCCGCTCTGTGGGCCGCCGACGAGCTGGCCCGCCGTCCCGGGAATAAGGGCAAGACCATCGTGGCTCTGCTGCCTGACGACGGCAGCCGTTACCTGTCCACCCCCCTGTGGTCGGAGGAATAACCGTGTACGAGGATCATATTCGCGCCGCGGCCTGCGTAATGGCCGAAACCATGAAAAACGCCAACGTTCCCATGTATGGCAGCCGCCTGCGTCTGCCGGAGCGCAAGGCCATCATCGCGCTGCTCAAGGAGATGCGCCAGCTGCTGTTCCCCGCCTATTTCGGCGATCCGGCACTGATGACGCTGGCGGCGGCGGACTACGCCGCCCTGCTGCTGGAGCGGATCGAAACCGGCCTTGCCCGCCAGATCGCCCTGGCCCTGCCGGAGGAGCGGGAGGCCGACGCCCCCCGCATCGCCCGTGAGGTGGTGGATCAGCTGCCCCGTATCCAGCAGCTGCTGCTGACGGATGTGGATGCCATTTTTGACGGCGACCCCGCCGCCCAGAACCGCGAGGAGATCGTCCTGGCCTATCCCGGCCTGTTCGCCATCTTCGCCTATCGGGTCAGCCACGAGCTGTATCTGCGCCATGTGCCCACCATCCCCCGCATGATGACCGAGTACGCCCACAGCCGTACCGGTATCGACATCCACCCCGGCGCCCAGATCGGCAGCTATTTCTTCATCGACCACGGCACCGGCATCGTGGTGGGTGAGACTACCGTTATCGGCGACCATGTGAAGCTGTATCAGGGCGTGACCCTGGGCGCCCTCAGCCCCCGGGGCGGCCGCGCCCACAGCAGCGGCAAGCGTCATCCCACCGTGGGCGACGGTGCCACCATCTACTCCGGCGCCTCCATCTTTGGCGGCGAGACTACCATCGGCGAAAACGCCGTCGTCGGCGGCAACGCCTTTCTTACCGAGTCCGTGGCGGATAACGCCCGCGTTGTTATCCGTCCCCCCGAGACCATCATCCACAACCTGTAAAAGAAGCCGCCCACGGGCGGCTTTTTTTTGTTGCAGGGGAGGGGTTCTGCCCCTCCCACACGGTGAACGCTGGGATACGTTAACCCTCCGTAGGAGCCGGCGTCCCCGACGGCCCGTACCGGTAAACGCAGAAGGTACGTCAAAAATTCGTAGGGGCGGACGACTCTGTCCGCCCTGACGGCGAACGCAAGCGCTTTCGCCATATGGTAATCCAAAGCCTCTCCTGTTTGCGCAAAGGGAGGTGGCGCGAAGCGCCGGAGAGGTTGCTGCGGGATGGTGCGGTCGGGCCGACAGAGTCGTCGGCCCCTACAAATGGTTTCGCTCCACTCTCCGTAGGGGTGCGGTGTACGCACGCACCCCAAAGCCTCCCCTGTGTAAGGGGAGGTGGCGGCTACGGCAGCATAGCTGCCGAGATCGCGGCTAAAAACATGCCACTGGCATGTTTTCTTCACGCCGCGACGGAGGGGCTGTCTCAAGATGGTGCGGCGGATACTTGCTGGATGCTGCGGCGGCATAGCCGCCGCGATCGGCGTTAAAAAAACATGCCGTCGGCATGTTTTTTTAACGTGCCAATGCTACGATCTGCAGGCATATTTTCCTCGCAACGGGTCATACTGAAAGCGCGGCGGTGAAACATTTTCCCCGCCTGCCGCGTTTATCCTATGTACGCGATCCATATATACCACATGAGGAATTTACTATGGCAGAATTGATCGTCAATACCGGGGCCGTCCTGCAGAACTACCGACGCTATGCCGCCCATTCCCAGGTGATCCCCGTTCTCAAGGGCAATGCCTACGGCCTGGGCGCCCAGCCCCTCCGCGAGCTGCTGGCCAAAGAGGGAGCCGCCCTCTTTGCCTGCGCCACACCGGAGGAGGCGCTGAGCCTGGCCCAGCCGGAAACCGACCTGCTTTTGATGTGCTGCGTCCACGATATGGCGCTGCTGCGGGCCCTGCTGCAGCGGCGCGTGATCCTCTCGGTGGAGAGCCTTGCCCAGGCGCAGGCTATCGACGCCCTCCATATGGACGCCCGCGTCCACCTGGCGGTGGACACCGGCTTCGGCCGTTTCGGCTTCCTGCCGGAGCAGATAGAGGAGATGAAGCAGGTCTTCGCCCTGCAAAATTTGAAGGTGCAGGGCATCTTCTCCCACTTCCGCGGCGCGGCTGCCGCGCCGGAGCAGTTTGCCCGCTTCAGCCGCGTGCTGCTGGAGCTGGACGGCTGTCCTGTGGGCCTGCGCCATATTGCCGCTACCCACACGGCGGATATCCCCCAATACCGTCTGGACGCGGTGCGCATCGGCGGCGGTCTCACCGGCTGCTGCGGCGGAGTACCCGCCGCCACCCTGCAGGCGGAGATCTGCACTGTCCGCCGCCTGAAAAAGGGCGACCGCGTGGGCTACGGCAGTACGCTCCTGCGGCGGGACACCGAGGTGGCCGTTTTGACTGTGGGCACCGCCGACGGTGCCTTTACCTACCGATATCGCGGTCTGCGCGCCTGTTGGCGCCAGCGCAAGCGCCATGTGCTCGTCGGTGGGCAGGAGGCTCCCATCATCGCCCCGCCCGGTCTGACCCACACCATGGTGGACGTGACGGGCCTGGACTGCCATCCCGGCGACGTGGCCGTCATCCCCCACGATCTGGTGCTGACGAGCGAGCATGTCCCCCGCCGGTATACGGAAGAATAAAAAAGCACCGTGGACGCTGTCCACGGTGCTTTTTTCCCATAACATAAGTTAAAATCCCCAGAGAATCATATCCCGGATCAGCAGAATCTCCGCCAGCAGGCAGAACGCCGCGAAAAGGAAGAAGAACCCCCCGCCCAGAATCGGCTTTCTGGGCTTATCCTCTCGAATCAGGTCAGGCTTTTGGGGGTCATAATATCCCGTCACCTGCCGCCCCACACCCTTGGCGCTGCCGAAGTCCTGGCGGCTGGAATAGGTGTAGGTCTTGCCATCCACCGTGTACGTATAGGTGGGCAGATAGACCACATACCGCGCCAGTCGGCTGGTGCCGTCCTCCTGCTCCTCCCAGCGCTCCACATCCTCTTTTCTGATATCGGTCACGGTCATGGTGGTAGTGGCGGTATACCGCCGCTTATCGTCCTCGTAACCCTGGAGAGCGCTCTTCCGGCTGCGAAGTCCCAGCCATACCATCAGCGCCCCCACCAGCGCCACGATCACTGCGGGGAGTAAATTTTCCATCGTCTCTCCTCCTGAACAATAAAATTAGGAAACCCTGTAAGACCAGTGTACCGTAAAACCCCGCCGCGGTCAATCGTTTTCTAAAAAAGGGGAGACTGCCAAAGCAGCCTCCCGCGGCGTTATTCCGTTGTCATGGCGCTGAAATAGCCCATCATCTCCGCCGTGTGATCCTCCACATAGCTGGTGAAGGTCACCACGCAGATGTACTGTCCCACCGGAATACACACCTGCAATGACTGGGTGGGGAACCCGTTGTAGGTGGCGGTAGTCAGGATGCTCTGATATTCGCTGCCCAAAAACTGCGTGGTCTGGGCCTCGGAGGTCACGTCCTCCATGCCGTCAATGGCGGCGTAGGCGCTCTTGGCCTGGGCGATGCCGTTGGCGATGAAGGCATCCATGTCCACGTCCGCGCCCTTGTTGTTCTCCTTGTCCACGCTGATGCCCACGCGGTACAGGCCGTCCTCGGTGATCAGGTACATATCCTGCACCTGCCCGCCGTCCTCCAGCCGCTGGTGCAGCGCGTCTGCCAGCGTGGTCTTTTCGTCGGTGGTTACGCTGTTCATCTCCGCGATCTCGCTGTCGCTCATATAGCGGAAAGTCTCAGGGGCCGTACACATTAGACCCAGGAATTCGCTGGTATATGTCCGCCCTTCCACGGTGCCGTGCCGGAAGTCTTTGCCTCCGGCGGCGCAGCCGGTCAGCGTCAGCGCCAGCACCAGCAGCAGGGCGGGGATGATTGCTCGTCTCACGGGGTGTCTCCTCCTTCTTCCGCGCCGCCTCCGGGGATGACAGGCGCAGTGTATATGGAAGAATTATAGTGCAAAAAGTCACATTCGTCAATATGCCATTATTTTCCCGCCCAAAAAGCGGGGAAAAGAGGGGGATTTCCCCCTCTTTCTCTCTATTTACAGAACCTCCGGCACAACGATCTCGCCGCTGCCGCCGCAGTATTGCTCCGTGTCTGCGATCAGCTTGCGGGCGGTGTCCCACAAAAGCTCGTCGGGTGTGGCCTTGTTGCCCTGCACGATGTAAAAGACGTTTTTTGCCGCCTCATCCACCGCCGTCTTGTTCACCTGCCGGATCTCCAGACGGCACAGCACTTCGTTGCTGTCGTCGCAGTAGCAGTACTCATGCGCCGCCACCGGCACCGGCTCCGTCTGTCCCAGCGGCACGAACCGTTCGCTGCCGTCGGTGAAGCGCAGCGTCACGTTGCCGTCCACCTTGTCCATGTTGTGGGCCCCCAGCGCCAGCTTGCTCTCCAGCGACAGCAGGTTGTAGATGTCCACCGCCGTGTTGATGTAAAACATCTCGCCCTGCCCCTTTTTCAGCAGCTTGATCAGGTTCTCGCTGGCGGGAATGTTCTTCCGCCGCTTTACCCCTGTCTCGTCGTGGAGGATGTTGAAGCCCTCCAGCACCGGATCGGCGTGTACGTCCAGCTCCGCGTATTGTTCATAAAGCTCGTGGAGCTTCCGGGTGCGGTAGACCTTCCACTCGTCGGATTCCACCGTGTTGTCTATGCCGCGGATCACAGGGAACAGGATCTTCACCCCCGCGTCCAGCACCGCCTGCTGTACGAAAAACTTCATGGCAGTGACCTCCCTTCCTCAGCGGCTCAGCGCCTGGTTCAGATCGGCAATGATGTCGTCCGGATCCTCCAGACCCACCGACATGCGGATCATGCCGTCGGTGATGCCCGCGGCCTCCCGCACCTCTTTGGGGATCATGGTGTGGGTCATGGCCGCCGCCTGCTCCACCAGCGTCTCCGTGTCGCCCAGGGATACCGCCAGCGTACACAGCTTCAGGCTGTTGATGAACTTCTTGCCGGCCTCCAGTCCGCCCTTCACGTCGAAGGTGATCATGCCGCCGCCGCCCCGCATCTGCTTTTTGGCGATGTCATACTGGGGATTGGACTCCAGGAAGGGATAGCGCACCGTCTCGATGCGGGGATCCTGCTCCAGCCAGCGGGCGATTTTCAGTGCGTTTTCGTTGTGCTGCCGCATACGGACGCCCAGCGTTTTCATGCCGCGGCACACTAAAAATGCCGTAAACGGCGCCATCACCGCGCCGAAATGCATCAGTGTGCCCAGTCGGCACTGGCGCAGGAATTCCGTGTCGTTGGAGACCACCGCGCCGCCCAGCAGGTCGCCGTGGCCGCCGATGTACTTAGTCAGGCTGTGGATCACCACATCCACCCCCAGATCCAGCGGATTGGTGTTGTAGGGGGTGGCAAAGGTGTTGTCCACAAACACCTTCACGCCGTGGCGGTGGGCGATCTTCGCCACCTCCGCCAGATCCACCAGCACCATGGTGGGGTTGGCGGGGGTCTCCACATAGATGACCCTCGTGTTAGGCTTGATCAGGGGCTCCAGCTCCTCCAGATGGTCGGCGCGGAAGGAATCGTGTTCAATGCCGAAACGGGGCAGCCAGTCGCTGGTGATGTCCTCCGTGCCGGAATACTTGGCCTTGGTGAAGATCACGTGGTCGCCGCATTTCAGCGCCGCGAACAGCGCGCCCGCCACCGCGCCCATGCCGGAGGCGTAGGACACCGCGCCCTTGCCGTGCTCCAGCGCCGCCAGCTTCTGCTCCATATAGTCCAGCGAGGGATTGGTGATCCGGCTGTAGGCAAAGCTCTCGGCATAGTCGCCGCAGGCTTCCACCGCATCGTCGGTGGAATCAAAATAGAAGGTGGATGTCTGATAAATAGGCGGGATCAGGGAACCGTAGGGGTCACGGGGTTCTCCGGCGTGTACCTCCACCGTGTCGAATTTGACCTGCTCCGGCTGAAACTCCGGATGCTTCATGATAAGCTGGCTCATAGCGGCACCTCCATAAAAAATATGCTGACAGGCAGCTTGGTTTTCTTGCCTGTCAGCATATCACATTTTGTCACAACAGGGAAATACCGCGAACCTATGACGTTCCATAGGAAAAAGCTTTAGCCTTCGCCAACCTGCAGCTGCGCGGCCATACAGTCCAAAAACGCCCGCTCGATGGGCCGCAGCGCCTTACCCCGTATGCCGATCCAGCCGATGTCCACCCGATCCGCGGTGTCGATGGGGACGCAGGCCACCTCCCGCGCCAGACGGGGCGAGATGACCCCCGTGCCGATGTCGTAGGCGTTGCAGCTGCGCATCAGCGCCGTGCTCACATACAGGTCGCTGATGTACACCACCTTCCGGGGGTAGAAGTTGGGCAGCATCATCTCCTCGGAGAAGAAGCCAGGGGAATCGGCGTTCTGTTCATACACGATGCAGGGATAGTCCATCAGTTCCTCCGGCGTCACCCGTTCCCGCCCCGCCAGCGGATGCGCCACCGAGAGGAAGGCGTGGGGCGCCGCCTGAGTCACGGCGTGAAAGTCCAGATTGTTGTCCTCCAGCACCTTCATCATGTGGCGGCGGTTGGCGTCCGACAGGAAGATGACCCCCAGGTCGCTGTATTGCTTGCGCACATCCTCGATCACGGCGGCGGTCTGGGTCTGGTTCAGCCCCAGAGTGTACCGATCCGCCTCCAGCGTGCCCACAAAGGTCTCAAAGGCGCTCACCACAAAGTCATAGTGCTGGCTGCTGACGAAGAAGGAGGGTTTCTCCCGCTCCGCGTCGCTGTGAAAATATTCGCCGATATAGTCCGCGTCCCGCAGCAGCCGGTTGCTGAGCTTTAACAACTCCCGTCCCTCATTGGTGATGGCAATGCCGGTGGAGGAGCGGGTGAAGATGGTGATGCCCAGCTCCTCCTCCAGCGCGTTCACCAGGTTGCTGATGCTGGGCTGGGAGACATACAGCTTCTGCGCCGCCTTGCTGAAAGAGCCGCACTGCTCCACCATGGACACATATTTCAATTGCTGCAAGGTCATATCTGTCCCCTCCCTTACTCGATCTGCAGATCCCGTCCAGCGGCGCGGGTGTGGGTCTGCATGGCGCTGCGGGCGGCGCGGCTGTCCTGCTGCTCAATGGCGTCCAGTATGATCCGGTGGGTGTCCAGGATCCGCTGTCCCAGCGCCGTGCGGCCCTCAGGGGGCAGGGTCAGCATCTTTTTGCGCAGCGTCTCCTTTTCCACGTTGCCCAGCACCTCTGTCACAATGCTGGCCACCCGATTGCCGCTGGCCCGTGCCAGCAGGCTGTGGAACCGCACATCCAAGTCGATGAACCGCTCATAGTCCGTCAATGCATCCTCCGCATCGCTGACACACCGGCGCAGATCGGCCAGGTCGCTGTCGCTGCGCCGCTTGGCGGCCCAGGCGGCGATGGTGGAGTCGTTGCTCTGCCGGTATTCGTTCAGCTCGGCAAGGGATACCTGGCTCAGCTGGATCATATCTTTCAGCGGCTCCTCGGCGGCGTGCAGGCTCAGCTCCTGCACCACCGCGCCGGAGGCCCCCTGGGTGGAGGTGACGTATCCGCCCTGCTCCAGCCGCTTCAGTGCCTCCCGAATGGTGGGGCGGCTGCGCTGCAGCTCTGCCATCATGGCCCGCTCCGAGGGCAGGCGGTCGCCGGGCTTCAGGGCGCCGGAGATGATCAGGGCACGGAGTTGTTCATAGATATCGTCGCTGGCCCGCCGTGCGGGATCCAGATGGATATGCAGCTCCTGCGCGTCCATGACAACGCCTCCTTTCAAATGATAAAACGATAATGCGACAATCGAATAACAAAATATCAAGAAACATTTCCCCCGAAAAGGGGCGTTATTGGTACATAAAAGGCCGTTATCGGTACATAAAACGCCCTTTTAGAGAGGGAAAAAACAGGCTGTAACGAGACAGCCTGTTTTTTTTGAGGGAGGAACCTCTTATTTCGCAGCCTTGGCGGCCTTGATGGACTCGATCAGTTCGGGGACGACCTTGAACAGGTCGCCGGTGATGCCGTAATCGGC
>CAKTQM010000021.1 GCA_934597125.1 uncultured Oscillospiraceae bacterium | reverse complement strand
AAAAAATCCCCACCCCTGATGTGTTCAGGGGTGAGGTAATACAGTCATTACTCCACGGTTCCACCCTGCTTACGGCTGTGTGCCGTCGCTCGTGGTCTCTGTAACGGGAGACGCCCGTCCTGCTCGTCGCAGACGGCTCGGGAGTGGTACAGGCCGTGCCGCGGGCGGGATGCTTTCAGCCGGGGCATCCCTCTCTTTGGCCGTTGGTGGACAGCTTCTTCTCCGTCATCGCTTTTGATTATCGTATTATAGCGCCGTTTCCGCCCCTTGTCAACGGGGAAACGGGGTGTTTTTCGCCTTTTTATCCGATCTCCTCCGCCGTGTCCACGATGGTTTCCGCGCCGGAGCGGGCCAGCGCCTCGCGGCCGCGGAAGCCCCAGCTGACGGCGATGAGGGGCAGGCCGGCATTGCGGGCGGTCTGCACGTCCACCTCGCTGTCGCCCACGTAGACGGCGGCGTCTTTTTCCGCGCCCAGGGCGGCCAGAGCGTGGTACACCATGTCGGGGGCGGGCTTGCGGGGGATCTCCGGGCTTTCGCCGAAGGTGGGAACGCCGGGGAAGAACTGTTCCGCCAGAGCGCAGGCGGCGGCGTGGGGCTTGTTGGAGACGATGGCTACCCGGCAGCCCGCCCGGCGCAGGCGCTCCAGCAGGGCCGGCACACCGGCGTAGGGGCGGGTCAGGACACAGGTATGGGCCCGATACCAGGCGCGGTAGTCCCGCATGATGGCGGAAAACTGCGGGGTCTGCCGTCCCTGAGGCAGCATGGTGGCCATCAGATCCTCCGCGCCGTTGCCCAGGGCGCGGCGCACCGTCTCCCGATCGCGGATGGGATAGCCGTACTGTGTCAGGGTATGGTTGACGGCGGCGGCAAGATCGTCCAGCGTGTCCAGCAATGTGCCGTCCATATCAAATAGGTATGTTTTGTATGTCACGGGTACATCCTCCCTTTTCATCTTTCGCCCGATGATACCACAGTCGGGCGCAAAGCGCAACGGGGAAGGCGGAAATTTTCTCTTTTGTATGGGGTGTTCAAAAAGGAAGCCCTCGGTTTTTGCTGAGGGCTTCCTTTTCTTTATGCGGCGTAGTAAGCGTACATTTCATGATAGCCTTCTGCTGCATTCCAGCGTACCACACAATTGATGCTCATAACATATCGAGAGTCTTCGGGATGCCAGCGGCCAGCCGCTTCAACTGCCCGCTTTACTGCATCAACCATTTCTTTCATTACGGAGTTCATTTTCTCCTGTGTCCACTGAGAAGAAGGGTAGTCCTCCTCAAAATAAACGGGGGGGAAAATAACCGCTGGCACCGTCCCAGTTGTCGGTAAATCCAATGCTGATGGCGTACTCGTTGCCGACACGCATGGCTTCGTCGCAGTCAATGTCCGCTTTGGCGGGCTTGGCGGGTTCGGCGGGCGTTGCGGCCGTGCCGCCGGCGGCGCCGTTATCGGGTTTCCCGGCGGGCTTTTCGGTCTCCTCCGGGGCGGCGTTTCTGTTCTGCTGGTAGTATGTCCAGGCTTCCTCGGCGGTGCGGCCGCCGGCGGCACGGGCAGAGCCGTCGCCCCACTGGCCATCGACGCTGACGCCGTACCAGCGCTGCATCTCTCTGATCTGGCTGACGGTCAGGCCGCCGTTGCTGCAGCCGGGGGTTTCGGACTTGGTCTCCGGCGTGGTGTCGGCAGGCGTCTGCGCCGTCTGCTTCTCTTCTGTCTTTTGGGAGGTCTCAGGCTTCTGTTCGTCCTTTTGGGCGGCATCGGTCTTGGTCTCCTGCTGCTTGTCATCGCTTGTGTCGGCGGGCGGCGCGGCGGTTTCCTCCGGCTGCGGATCGGCGGCGGGGGCGGGCTGAGGCTCGTTCGACGCCGCGTCTGAGGCGGGCTGTTCCGCGGGCGGCGTGTCCGCTGTGTCGGCGGGCTGAGTATCTTTCAAACCACAGGCGATGAGGGAAAGCAGCATCGCCAGCGTCAGCAGGAGCATAGCGATTCTTTTCATGGAGATTCCTCCCTTTTCCGGTTAATGTTACTTTTCAGTGTATCACGATTTCGCGGGCCGCGCAAGTCGTTTGCGGGATATTTTTCCGCCGCCGCGCGCAAAACCGCACAGCGGCGCTTTACCCTCTACGGCAAAAAAATCCCGTTTTTCTATTGAGAAAGTACGCGCGGCGTGGTAGAATTATTGTGGTATAGGGTGCGTTTCTCCGCGGCGGAGGAGCGCAAGGCCGCCGCCAAAAAGGTGAGTAAAAGGTGAGTAAAAGGTGAGCCGAAACGTTTATAATTGAAGAAAGTTCCGAAAATTGCGAGATTAAACCATTATTCTGCAACTTTCTTCCTCGAAAATAAAGGAGAAAATGAAGATATGAAATTAGGTATCGTGGGACTGCCCAATGTGGGAAAGAGTACGCTGTTCAACGCCATTACCAACGCGGGGGCGGAGAGCGCCAACTATCCCTTCTGCACCATCGAGCCCAACGTGGGCGTGGTGGCGGTGCCGGATCCGCGGCTGGACAAGCTGGCGGAGATGTACGAGCCGGACAAGAAGACCCCCGCCGTCATTGAGTTCGTGGACATTGCGGGTCTGGTGAAGGGCGCGTCCCAGGGCGCGGGGCTGGGCAACAAGTTTCTGGAGAACATCCGCCGCACCGACGCTATCGTCCACGTGGTGCGCTGCTTTGACGACGAGAACATCATGCACGTGGTGGCGGACGCCAGCCAGAATGTGCCGGTGGATCCTCTGGGGGATATCGAGACCATTGATCTGGAACTGATCATGGCGGATCTGGAGATGGTGAACCGCCGGGTGGAAAAGGCCACCAAGGCCGCCAAGGGCGACAAGAAGTTCCTGCACGAGGCGGAGGTGTTCAAGGCGCTGGCCGAGCACCTTGACGCCGGAAAGTCCGCCCGCACCTTTGACTGCGGCGACGACCGGGCCATCATTGAGACGGCCGATCTGCTGAGCCTGAAGCCCATTATCTACGCCGCCAACATGGACGAGGAGGGCTTCGCCCACTACGAGGACAACAAATACTTCGGTCTTGTCCGCGATCTGGCGGCCAAGGAGGGCGCGCAGGTGCTGCCCATCTGCGCCAAGCTGGAGCAGGACATCGCCGAGTTGGACGATCCCGAGGAGCGGGCCATGTTCCTGGAGGATCTGGGCATTGAGAAGTCCGGCCTTGACCGGCTGATCCAGTGCAGCTATGACCTGCTGGGGCTGATCTCCTTCCTGACCTACGGCAAGGACGAGTGCCGGGCGTGGACGATCCGCAAGGGCACCAAGGCGCCCCAGGCCGCCGGCAAGATCCACAGCGACATCGAGCGGGGCTTCATCCGGGCCGAGACCATCAACTTTGACGAGATGATGGCCTGCGGCGGCAGCGTGGCCGCCGCCAAGGAAAAGGGTCTGCTGCGCAGCGAGGGCAAGGACTACGTGGTGAAGGACGGCGACATGATCTACTTCCGCTTCAATGTGTAAGAAGGAAAGCGGCACGCTGCCATATGCCCTGCTGATCCTGCTGCAGAGTGTGCTGTACGGCTTCGGCAATCCCCTGTCCAAGATCGGGTTTGAGAGCATCACGGTGCTGTGGTGTCTGGGGATCCGGTTTTCCGGCGCGGCGGCGGTGATGCTGCTGCTGTTCGGACGGCGCACGGTTCGGACGGCGCACGGTGCGGACGCTGCGCGGCGCGCCGCTGAAAGCGTGGCTGCCGTGCAGCCTTGCCATGGCGGCGGCCTACGCCAGCTGCAATCTGGCGCTGCAGTTCACCACGGCCACCAATGTGGGGTTTCTCATGTCCCTGCCGGTGCTGTTCACGCCGGCACTGATGCGTCTGGTGCTGAAACGGCCCTATCCCAGGCGGGTCATCCCCATTCAGCTGGCGGTAATTGCAGGGCTGTACCTTTTGTGCTGCGGCGGCGAGAGCGGGAGCTTCACCTTCGGCATCGGCGAGGTGCTGGGGCTGGTATGCGCCCTGTCGCTGGCGGTGGCGCTGGTGTTTTCCGAGCGGGCCATGCCGGGGATTGATCCGGTTTCTATGGCTACGGCACAGACGGTCGTTACCGGCGTACTGTGTCTGGCGGCGGCGCTGCTCTTTGACGACACGGCGGTGCTGCCCCAGGTAACGACTACCGGCTGGCTAGTGGTGGCCTATCTGGCGCTGCTGTGTACATGTCTTTCCTATGTGCTGCAGAACACGGCGCTGACGCGGCTGTCCTCCTACACCGTTTCGCTGCTGCAATGCACGCAGCCTGTGTTAACGGCTGTCTGCTCCTATCTATTGCTGCGGGAGCGGCTGACGGCGGTGGGCATTGCCGGCGCGGTCATCATCGTGGCGTGCGTGGTGCTGGAAAACCGGCAAAGCGGGCGAAAACAGACGACATAACTACAGAGGATGCCCTCCCGCGGGAGGGTATCCTCTGTTTTCGTTTTGCGAAACATTTTGCCGGCTGGTTTGGTAAATTTTTCACAACTATTCTTTATTTCCTTGAATTAGTTTCTTTTGGGGAGATTTTAAGGGGATTTCCCCTGTCTTCCAAACTGTGGAAACTATACAAAATCATTCGGTGAAATTCTCTCTTTCGGGCGAAATTAGTGCTTGCAACCGCTTCGAAGTCATAGTATACTCACAACTGTGGATCGTTAAAAAGAAAACAAACTGTCCACTATGTTTTGGAAAGTGAGAAAGGAAATTACTATGGAAAAACGGTATACCTTGCCCGTAGCCATCGCGTTGGTGGTGGGCACCGTCATCGGTTCCGGCGTGTTCTTCAAGGCCGAAGCCGTTCTGACCAAGACCGGCGGTAATCTGTCTGTCGGTATTCTGGCGTTTATCATTATGGGTATCGTCATGATCATCAGCGCCTGCACCTTCGGCGTTGTGGCGCAGAGCCACGAGGGCGTTGAGGGTCTGGTGGGCTATGCCGCCGCCTCCTGCGGCAAGACCTACAGCTACTATGTGGGTTGGTTCATGGCCGTGATCTACTATCCCTCTCTGGTGTCCGTGCTGAGCTGGCTGCCCGCCCGTTATTTCGGCGTGCTGATGGGCTGGGACGACGCCGTTGTGGGCGGCCGCACCATGATGCTGGCCGGTGTGTTTATGATCGTCACCTATACCATGAACGCTCTGGCCCCCAAGCTGGCCGGTAAGTTCGCCATCGCCACCACCATTATCAAGCTGATCCCCCTGCTGCTGATGGCCGTCGTGGGCACCATCGTGGGCCTGGCCAACGGCATGACCGAGTTCAACTTCTCCAACGTTGTTACCGAGATGCCCTTTACCGAGGGCCTGTTCGGCGCTATCGTGTCTCTGGCCTTCGCCTTTGAGGGCTGGATCTGCGCCACCTCCATCGGCACCGAGCTGAAGGATTCCAAGAAGAATATGCCCCGCGCCCTGCTGATCGGCACCCTGATCGTCGCCATTGTCTACGTCATTTACTACGTGGGTCTGGCCGGCGCTGTGGAGTCCAAGGTCATGATGGCCGGCGGCGAGGCCGGCGCCAAGATCGCCTTCCAGAACATCTTCGGTCAGGTGGGCGGCGCTGCCATCTTCGTGTTCGTGGTTATCTCCTGCTGGGGCACCTGCAACGGCCTGACGATGGCCGTCACCCGCGGCATGTTCGATCTGGCTACCGAGAGCGACAGCCCCAAGCTGAAAATGTTCAAGAACGTGGATCCCAACACCAACATGGCTAACAACTCCGCCGTGTTCGGTCTGCTGGTCAGCTCCCTGTGGCTGCTGTACTTCTATGGCGGCGCCATTATGGAAGGTTTCGGCCCCTTCAAGTTCGACTCTTCCGAGCTGCCCATCATCACCCTGTACGCCATCTACATCCCCATCTACATCGCCCTGCTGAAGCGCAAGGATCTGCCCAGCTTCCAGGGTAAGGTGATGCCCATTCTGGCTATCCTGTGCTCCCTGTTCATGGTGTTTGCCGCCATCTACTCCCACAAGATGAACGTGGTCTATTACCTGATCGTGTTCGTAGCCATCGAGATCATCGGCTCCTTCTTCAAAGGCGGCAAGAAAGCGTAACGGACGCTTCCTGACCCCATAGACAAAGCCCCGCTGCGAAAGCAGCGGGGCTTTTCCTTTTTTGACAGGGAGACGGCTTTGCCGCGCCTCTCCCCTTTTCATTTTACAGCAGCCCGGGGATATTCAGTCCGCCGGTGAGACTGTTCATGGAGCTGTTCATGGCCTCGTCGGCCTGGCGCAGCGCCTCGTTGACGGCGGAGATCACCAGATCCTGCAGCATCTCCACATCCTGAGGATCCACCGCGTCGGGCTGGATGGTGAGGGCTTTCAGTTCCTTTTTGCCGTTTACCACGGCCTGCACCGCGCCGCCGCCCGCGCTGGCGGTAAAGTCGGTGTTCTCCACATCCTCCTGGGCCTTTGCCATCTGCTGCTGCATCTGCATGATCTTCTGCTGCATCTGCTGCTGGCGCATCATCTGGCCCTGGCTGCCGCCGAAGCCGCCGCGGGCACTGTATCCCTTTGCCATAATCGTTTTCTCCTTATGTTATGTGATCTTAAAATGTTCCAGTTCTTGTCCTTTTTGGGTCAGTTCCTCCAGCGCGTCGCCGGAGGGGGCGGCCACGGGGGCCGCGGTGGGCGGCTCCTCCCAAGGCGGGGTCTCCGCCGCGGGGGGCGGAACGGGGGCGGGGGCCGCCTCCGGCGCCGGTGCGGGACGGGACGGGGGCGGAGGCGCGGCGGGACGGGACTTTGCCGCTGCCCCGGGGGCCGCGCCCACCGTCAGCTGTACGCGGATGGGCGTGCCCAGCTCCCTGCCGGTCACCTCCCGCAGTACGGAGAGCACGGCCTCACTGTTGAGGGAGTCCTTGACGAAATCGTTCTGGCACAGCACGGTCAGCACATCGCCCTCCACCACGCCGGCGGCCATGTTCAGGAAGACGCGATCCTTCATGCTGAGGCGGCCCTTGTAGTGGTCGATGAGCCGCTCCCACACAGAGGTATCGCCGCCGGCGGGCTGTGCCGCCGCGGGCTGCGCCTTGGGACGGGGCGGGGATGGGGGTACTTCCCGGGGAATATCAAACACCCGCTCGCCGTAGGTCTCCTGAGGGGGCGGGGCTTCGCCGTAGCGCGTGTCAACGGGGATCTCCTCCCGCGCCGGCAGGGGCGCGGGGCGTGTCTGCGCCGGCGCCGGGGCAGGACTTACGGGGGCGGACGGCTGGGGACGGGGAGCGGACTTCGTCTGTGCCGCCTTGGGGGATGGGGCGGCGATGCCGCGCTCCTCCAGCGCCGTCACCCGCTGGCACAGGGCCGTCAGGTCGCCGCTGAGACTTTCATCACACAGCTTCAGCAGGCACAGCTCCGCGTCGGTACGGGGGCGGATGCTGTCCGGCAGCGCCGCGCAGCACTGGCGCAGCGTGTCGGCCATATACAAAAACCGCGTCATGGGCAGGTCGCCTGCCAGATCGGTCAATGTCCTGCTGTCATACAGACCCGTCAGCAGGGCGCTGCCGCCCTCCGGCGCGGCCCGCAGGATAGTCATATCCCGGGCAAGGTCGCTCAGCTCGCTCAGCAGGGCCGCCACGTCCTTGCCGCCCCGATACAGCTGGTCGAACAGCGCCAGCGCGTCGCCGGTGCGGCGATCCAGCACGCAGCGCATCAACTGCACCGTCTGGGCGGCGCCGGCAAGACCCAGCACCTGCAGCACGGCGGCGTTGTCGATCACGCCCTCCACCGCGCGGCACTGATCCAGCAGGGACAGAGCGTCACGCATGGCGCCGTTAGCCATACGCGCCAGCAGCTCCGCCCCGTCGGGGCTCAGGTCGATGTGCTCCGCCGCCGCGATGTCCAGCAGCTGCTGCTGGATATCCCGGGGCAGCAGTCGCTTGAAGGAGAAGCGCTGGCAGCGGGAGAGGATGGTAGCGGGCACCTTGTGCAGCTCGGTGGTAGCCAAAATGAAGAGGAGATGCTCCGGCGGCTCCTCCAGAATTTTCAGCAGAGCGTTGAAGGCGGCGATGGACAGCATGTGTACCTCGTCGATGATATACACCCGCTTTTTCAGCACAGAGGGGGTGTATACCGCCTCCTCCCGCAGGGCGCGCACCTGATCCACGCCGTTGTTGGAGGCGGCGTCCAGCTCGGTCACGTCCAGGAGGGTGCCGCTGTCAATGCCGCGGCAGGCGTCGCACTGGCAGCAGGGCGCGCCGTCAATGGGATGTTCGCAGTTGACGGCCTTAGCCAGAATACGGGCGCAGGTGGTCTTACCGGTGCCCCGGGTGCCGGTGAAGAGATAGGCGTGGCCCACGCGGCCCTCCGCCACCTGCCGCTGCAGGGTATCGGTGATATGCGCCTGTCCCACCACCTGGGAAAAGGTTTTGGGACGCCACTTGCGGTACAGTGCCTGATACATTTCGCCGCCTCCTTTCGTAAAAATGCAAAAAAGTCCTCCACACGCAGCTGCGGAACCGGCTTCCTCGCGGCACATGTCTATCCCTCTTAATGCTGCTCGGTTCCCCGCCTGACATGATTCGTGGGTATCCATTGCGCGAGACCGGCTCCGCAGCTGCCTGCGGAGGACTCCATGATATTATACATCAAAGTTTACTGTTTGGCAACAATGACTTTTTCCCAGGGACTTGCTTTTTTTGCAAAATGGGATATGATATAGGAGAAAAAATATATGCTGCTTTCTACAGCAGAAGAAAAGAAGGGTTTACTATGACAAAGATCGACATTATCTCCGGATTCCTGGGCGCGGGAAAGACCACGCTCATCAAGAAGCTGCTGAAAGAGGCCTATCAGGGCGAAAAGCTGGTGCTGATCGAAAACGAGTTCGGTGAGATCTCCATTGACGGCGGCTTTTTGAAGGACAGCGGCGTGCAGGTCAGCGAGATGTCCTCGGGCTGCATCTGCTGCTCGCTGGTGGGCGACTTCAACAAGGCGCTGAAGGAAGTCCACGCCCAGTTCCAGCCTGACCGCATTTTGATCGAGCCCTCCGGCGTGGGCAAACTTTCCGACGTGATCGTGGCGGTGGAGAACACCGTGAAGGACGTGCCGGACATGAAGCTGAACAGCTTCGTCACCGTGGCCGACGCCAGCAAGGTGAAGGTCTACATGAAGAACTTCGGCGAGTTTTATAACAATCAGATCGAGTCCGCCGGCACCATCATTCTCAGCCGCACCCAGAAGCTGAGTCAGGAGAAGCTGGAGGCCGCCGCGGCCCTGCTGCGGGAGAAGAACGCCGACGCCGCCATTATCACCACCCCCTGGGATCAGATCGACGGCAAGACCATTCTGGCCGCTGTGGAGAAGGTGTCTCTGGCGGATGAGCTGCTGGAGAAGATGCGGGCCGAGCACGAGGCCGACGAGCATGAGCACGAACATCATCACCATCATGACCATGATCATGACGAGCACGAGCATTGCCATCATCACGACCATGATGACGAGGAGCATGACCATGAGCACTGCTGCCACGGCCATGACGAGGAGCACCATCATCACGACCACGACGAACACGAGCACCACCATCACCACGACGGCGAGGAGTGCGACGATCCCCACTGCGGCTGCCATCATCACCATCACCATGCCGACGAGGTGTTCGCCTCCTGGGGGCAGGAGACGGTGAAACCCTTTACCGAGGAGCAGCTGCACCATATCCTGACGGCGCTGGACAGCGGCGACTACGGCAAGATCGTCCGTGCCAAGGGCATCGTGCCCGACGGCGAGGGCAAGTGGCTGCACTTTGACTACGTGCCGGAGGAGCACGAGATCCGCTTCGGCCCCGCCGACTACACCGGCCGCCTGTGCGTCATCGGTGCGGAGCTGGACGAACACAAGCTCCACGAGCTGTTCGGCCTGTAAGGAGAGCATTGGCCTATGGACATTCCTGTTTATCTCATCGCCGGATTTCTGGACGCCGGCAAGACGGATTTTATCAACGGCATCCTGCGGGACGGCTTTGCCGCCGAGGATCGCACCCTGCTGATCTGCTGTGAGGAGGGAGAGAACGAATACGACCCCAAGGTGCTGCAGAACGTGTTCACCTACACGGTGGACGAGCAGGAGCAGCTGACGCCGGCGCTGTTCAAAAAGCTGGAAAAGCAGTACCGCCCCAAGCAGGTCATTATGGAGTACAACGGCATGTGGCAGATGGAGCCCCTGTATCGGGACGGCTTCCCCGCCAACTGGATTTTGTACCAGATCATGGTGCTGGTGGACGCCGCCACCTTTGAGCCCTATGTCCGCAACATGGGGCAGCTGATGATGGAGAAGATCGCCAACGCCGACCTGCTGATCTTCAACCGCTGCAACGAGGAGCTGCGGGCCCAGCTGCGCAGCCGCAACCTGAAAATGGTGAACCGCCGGGCCGACATCTATCTGGAAAACGCCGACGGCACCAGCGAGGAGTACATGACGCCCGACATGTCCCCCTTCGACCTCTCTGCCGGCCACCTGGACGTGCCGGACGACGAGTACGGCGTGTGGTATGTGGATCTGATGGACAACACCGACCGGTACGACGGCATCACCGTTACCTTCAAGGCGCTGATGTGCCACTCCAAGAAGTTCAAGGGCGTCCACTGTCCCGGGCGCTTTGCCATGGTGTGCTGCGACAAGGACATGCAGTTTCTGGCGCTGGTATGCCGGGGCGAGGGGCTGGACAAGTTCAAAAACCGTGACTGGGTAGAACTGACCGCCACCGTCCGCAAGGAGAACTGCGACGCCTATCAGGGCGAAGGCCCCGTGCTGTACGTGACCGACATCCACGCCGCGGAAAAACCGAAAAACGAAGTGGTCTCATTTTGACAAAGAAGCGCCGCCCCATCGGGGCGGCGCTTTTCTTGTCGGAAAACTGCACCAAAGGCTCCCTTGTGTAAAGGGAGCTGTCAACGCAAAGCGTTGACTGAGGGATTGTCGTTCTTCGGAAGCCTTGGTAACAACCCCTCCGTCGCGGCTTACGCCGCGCCACCTCCCCTTACACAGGGGAGGCTTTTATTTCATCGTCCTGCTGTTCTGCAGCACCATGGTGCTGTACAGAAACAGCACGTCCTCGCTGCCGTCCAGGGTCAGGAAGCGGCCCAGCAGCTGGCTGGAGAGATAGCGGATGTCCACCGCGTAGATGGTGCGGTAATGCTGCGCCAGCAGGGGGATCAGGCTGCTGCCGAAGGAATCGCGGAACACCACCAGCGTCTCCTCCGCGGCGGACAGGGGGCTGTCCACCCGCAGCAGGGATCTGCTTCCCTGCAGGTAGAGATCGTAGGGGGTGTCCGTGTCCACGGCGGTGGGGTCGTACAGAGACTCCTGCGCCTCCGTCTCGTAGTCGTAGACGGTGCAGGCATCCAGCACCGCATCGGTGAGATACCGCAGGGTATCCGCCGTCAGCGGCTCCGCCGCCTTTCCGGCGTAGCTGCCGAAAAATGAGGTGTCCACGGTGTTCTCCTGAAAATCCTCCGTCAGTTGGCCGCCCATGGCCTGCAGCAGCGTCCGCGCCACGTCCGCAAGACATTCCTGCCGCCAGTGGGGATCGGTACGGTAGTAGTCCTCCAGCTCAAGCAGCGGCGCGATGTCCACATACCGGACAAAGTCCAGCCGGGAGAGCAGCGCCTGCGCCGTCTCGTCAGCGGCGGCGGGGGTATAGCCCTCCGGCGGCGCCGTAAAGCTGCCCTTGTCGGGGATCACCGACAGGTAGATATGTCCGGTGTTGGCGGTCAGGACGCTGTCATAGAGCTGGCGGAACTTTCGGGCGGCGTAGTCCAGAGACTGCTGATCAAACCCCGCCCCGGTGGAGACGGCATAGCCGCCGTACACATACACTTCAGGAAGCGCCGCCGGGGGCGGCGCTTCCTTTTCAGGTATCCATTTTACCGCGCTCAGCAGTACGGCGCAGCTCAGCAGCACAAAGGCCGCTCGTTTCACAAGGGTGTTTTTCACGCCTGAACGGCTTCGTTGTACACCAGCTCCATGCCGAAGATGCCGCTGAGGCGGCCGGCAAAGGCGTCCACCAGGTCGTCGGCGCCGAAGGCAACGGCCACGTATTCATCGCGGACGGCCACCACCACCTTGTCGGGGAAGCCGCACATCCAGCGGTTGGACTGGATGGCGTCCCGCAGCTCGGCAGCCAGAGCCTGAACGTCGCCGGTGGCGTGATAGGCGGCGGCGGTGAAGGTGTTGGCGTTCAGCATATGGGTCAGGGACGCGGCATCGTCCACCTGAGCGCTCTCCGGCAGCACCAGATTGTGCTGGGCCAGAGACCGATCCGTCAGGTCAAAGGCGGCGGGGGCGTCTTCCACCATCTGCTCGGCATCGGGGCCGCCGCCCACGACGGAGAACTTCTCGTCCTCGCCGTAGTCGTTCCATACGGTCTCCAGCAGGTTCAGGGCGCTGGTGATGGCGGCGGGCTGATCGCCGGCGGGCTGGTCGTCCTTGGCGTCGTTATTGCCGCCGCAGGCCACCAGGGACAGGGCCATGACCGCGGCCAGCATCAGTGCAAAAAATTTTTTCATCAAAATATCCTCCTTGGTTTCCGCAATTCATGCGGGTCTGCTCTGTTAGACGCAATTTTTCGCCGTTTTGTTCCCGGAAATTATAACCAGGATTGGTCGAAGCCATACGGAAGCAATTCTTTCAGGGCGAATCTTTTCGCGTCGCCGGCCTTGTTGATGCAGAGTACCTCCAACTCCGGCGCGAATTCCATCATCACCTGACGGCAGGTGCCGCAGGGGACGCAGTAGTCGTCGCTGCGGCCGGCGATGGCGATGCGGACGAAATCGCGGTGCCCCTCGCTGACGGCCTTGAAGATGGCGGTGCGCTCGGCGCAGATGGTGGCGCCGTAGGCGGCGTTTTCAATGTTGCAGCCGGTGTAGACCGTGCCGTCGCTGCACTCCAGCGCCGCCCCCACGGGAAAGTGGGAATAGGGAATATAGGCCCGATCCAGCATGTCGATGGCCTTTTGGCAAAGCTCCTTTTCTGTCATATCGGCGTCTCCTTTAACTCAATTTTGCCTGACCGGTATACAGCTGATAGTACCGGCCCTTTTCTTCCAAAAGCTGGGCGTGGTCGCCCCGTTCGATGATCTGTCCGTTTTCCAGCACCAGAATGGCCTGGGCGTTGCGGACGGTGGACAGGCGGTGGGCGATAACGAACACCGTGCGGCCCTCCATCAGGGAATCCATGCCCCGTTCGATCAGCGTTTCGGTGCGGGTGTCGATGGAGCTGGTGGCCTCGTCCAGGATCAGCACCGGCGGGTCGGACACGGCGGCGCGGGCGATAGCCAGCAGCTGCCGCTCGCCCTGGCTCAGACCCGCGCCGTCACCGGTGATGACGGTGTCGTAGCCCTGGGGCAGGTGGCGGATGAAGCCGTCGGCGTTCGCCAGCTTCGCGGCAGCGCGGATCTCCTCGTCGGTGGCGTCCAGCTTGCCGTAGCGGATGTTGTCGGCGATGGTGCCGGTGAACAGGTGGGTATCCTGCAGCACCATGCCCAGAGAGCGGCGGAGGGAGTCCTTGGCGATATCCTTCACGTCGATGCCGTCGTAGGTGATGGCGCCCTCCTGAATGTCGTAAAAGCGGTTGATAAGGTTGGTGATGGTGGTTTTTCCCGCGCCGGTGGAGCCCACGAAGGCGATCTTCTGGCCGGGCTTGGCGAACAGGGACACATCGTGCAGCACCGTTTTCTCCCCGTCATAGGAGAAGGTCACGTGGTCGAACCGCACGTCGCCCTTCAGCTCCGTCAGCGTGCCGTCGGGGCGCTTCCACGCCCAGCGGCCGGTGCGCTCCGTGGTCTCGGTGAGCGTCTCGCCCTCCTTCTCCACGCGGACGATGACGGTCTTGCCCTCGTCGGTCTCCGGCGGGGCGTCCATGACGGCGAAGATGCGCTCCGCGCCCGCCGCCGCGGCCAGCAGCGTATTCACCTGCTGGCTGATCTGGGCGATGGGCTGGCTGACCTGCTTGACATACAGCAGGTACGCGCCCAGAGAACCCACGTCGAACATGCCGCCGATAGCCAGCAAGCCTCCCACGCAGCAGGTGACGGCGTAGTTGATCTTGCTGAGGTTGCCCATGGCGGGCATCATCATACCGGCATAGGCCTGGGCCGCGGTGGCGGCCTGACGGTAGGTGTCGTTCAGGCCGGTGAAATGGCTGATGGCCTGCTGCTCGTGGTTGAAGACCTTGATGACCTTCTGACCCTCGATCATCTCCTCGATATAGCCGTTCACCGCGCCCAGAGCCGCCTGCTGGCGCTGGAAATTCACACGGCTGCGGCCGCCGATGACCTTCACCACCACGCCCATCAGGGCCAGGAAGTCGAAGGTAATCAGCGTCAGCCAGGGGTTGAGCACCACCATCATCACCACCGTGCCCACAAAGGTCAGCACATTGGAGATGATGCTGGCAAAGCTGCTGTTGAGCATCTCGGACACGGTGTCGATATCGTTGGTGAAGCGGCTCATCAGGTCGCCGGACTGGTGCTGGTCATAGTAGCGGATGGGCAGCTGCTGTAGGCGGCGGAACAGATCCTGCCGGATGGCGGCCACCGTCCGCTGGGCCACATGCACCATGATGCGGGCATAGGCGTAGGAGCAGCCCGCGCTGAGGGCAAACAGGCCGCCCAGCAGCACCAGCATCTTCAGCAGCCCCGAAAAATCGCCGGGGAGGATATAGTCGTTCAGCATGGGCTTGAGCGTATAGCTGGAGGCCACACTGGCTACGGAGCTGATGATGAGGCAGATAGCCACCAGCACCAGCGAACCCTTATACCTTCCCACGTAGCCCATCAGCTTTTTGAAGGTGCCCTTCATATCCTTGGGCCGCTGGAAGCCGTGGCCGTTGGGGCCGTGACCGTGGCCGCCGCGGGGGGCTCTTGTCTTGTTGTCAGCCATCAATGCTCACCCCTTCCTGCTGGGATTCATAGACCTCGCGGTAGATATCGCAGCTGTCCATCAGCTGCGCGTGGGTGCCCTGTCCCACGATATGCCCGTCGTCCAGCACCAGGATCATATCCGCGTCCATCACGGAGGTGACACGCTGGGCGATGATGAGTTTAGTGGCGCCGGGCAGGGCCTCCTTCAGGGCGGCGCGGATCTTTGCGTCGGTGGCGGTATCCACGGCGGAGGTGCTGTCGTCCAGGATCAGCACCCTGGGCCGCCGCAGGATGGCCCGCGCGATGCACAGGCGCTGCTTCTGGCCGCCGGACACGTTGGTGCCGCCCTGCTCGATATGGGTGTCGTAGCCGTCGGGCATTTTCTCGATAAACTCGTCGGCGCAGGCCATGCGGCAGGCCTCGGCGATCTCCTCGTCCGTGGCGTCGGCACGGCCCCAGCGCAGATTCTCCCGAATGGTTCCGGAGAAAAGGGTGTTCTTCTGCAGCACCATGGCACAACCGTCCCGGAGGGCTTCCATGGTGTAGTCCTTCACGTTGTGGCCGCCCACGCAGACAGCGCCCCCGTTGACCTCGTACAGGCGGGGGATCATGCTGACAAGGGTGGATTTGGCACTGCCGGTGCCGCCCAGGATGCCCACCGTCATGCCGCTTTCGATGTGCAGGTCGATGTCGTTCAGGTTCCATGCCTCCGCGGTGGGGTGATATTTGAAGAAAACGTGGTCAAACCGGATGTCGCCGTTCTCCACCGTCAGGGCGGGATCGGCGCGGTCGTCGGTAATCTCCGGCCGCTCCCGCAGCACCTCTTTGATGCGCTTGGCGCAGGCGATGGCGCGGGTCAGGAACATCAGCACCATGGACACCATCATCAGGGACATCAGGATCTCGCTGGAATAGGTGAAAAAGGCCATCAGGTCGCCGGAGAGCAGCGTGCCCTCCGCCACGTCGTGGCCGCCCAGCCACATGACCGCCACGATGGTGCCGCCCATCAGCAGGATCATCACCGGCATAAACATCACCACAAAGCCAAAGGCCCGCTCGGCGGTGTCACGCAGCCTGTCGTTGCGCTGGCGGAATTTCTCGGTCTCCTCATCCTCCCGCACGAAGGATTTCACCACCCGCACGGCGTTGAGGTTCTCCTGCACCACCAGGTTCACATCATCGGTGGCGCTTTGCAACGCGGTGAAGAAGGGCCCCACGTAGCGGATGACGATAACCACCGCGAGGATCAGCAGCGGCACCACCACCAGAAACACCTGGCTCAGATCCAGACTGATCTCCACAGCCTTGACAATGGCGGTGATCAGCATGACCGGCGCGCGGACGCACATGCGCATGCCCATAAACAGCGTCATCTGTATGGACGCCACGTCGTTGGTCAGGCGGGTGATAAGGCTGGCGGTGGAGAAATGCTCGATATTGGCAAAGGAGAAGCGCTGCACCTGCTCATACTCCGCCTGACGCACCTGGGCGCCGAAGCCCATGGCGGCCTTGGCGGCAAACACCGCCGCACCCACGCCGCCCAGCAGCGCCGCCAGCGCCAGGGCCAGCATCTTCAGGCCCATGGCCATAATATACTGCCGGTCGCCGCCGGCAATGCCCACGTCCACGATGTCGCTCATGACCTGGGGCAGCTCCAGCTCCAGCACGGCTTCGGCAATGGAGCAGGCCACGCCCAGCAGGATCCACTGGCGATAGCCTTTTGTATAGGGGAAAAAGGTTTTCATTCCGTGCCCTCCTGTGCCTGCGTAAGATTATCCGCCACCCGCAGCAGCAGCTGGCGCAGCGTCTCCATCTCCTGAGGAGAGAAGCCCTGCTCCGCCTGGCGGTTCGCCTGCTCGGCGATGGCACAGAACTGTTGATAAAACTGCCGTCCGCTGTCGGTCAGCGCCAGAATACGGCAGCGGCCGTCGCTGCCGCTGGTCTGGCGGCGCACCAGGCCCTTTTCCTCCAGCCGTCCCACGATGCCGCTGGCGGTGGAGGGCTTTACCATCAGGTGCCGCTCCAGCATCCGCTGGTTCACCTGACCTGCCGTCTCCTGCAAATAGGTCAGCGTCCGGCACTGCATGGGCGACACGTCGTATTGCCGCAGCTTCTGGGTCATCAGCCGGTGCATCTGATGGTCGCAATAGCCCATCAGCGGCGCCAGGTGCTTTACTTCGTGAATATCCTGTACCATGCGCGCTCCTTTCTGCTTTTTAATGTTTAGCGTGCTAAAAATTAGCAGGCTAAATAGTACCACAGCTATTTTCATTCGTCAAGGGCGAAGAGGGCATTCCCCTGTGAACAATTTGTGAATTGTTTGTCATAGTCGTTGACACACGCCGCTGGAAGATGTATAGTAGCATCAGCCAAAGAAAATTGTTTTCACATTGTTATTCTCTCTCCTTTCATAAAAAAGACGAGGCTGATGTCCGCAGCCTCGTCTTTTTTCCGTTTCCGCCGCCGTTACGACCAGCAGGCGTTTTCGCCGTCCAGCAAAAAGCCGTCGGTGTCGTGAACAAAGCCGTTATCCAGCATCTGCCGCCAGGTAGCGGTGCCGCGGGCGCCGTGGGTACCGGTCATGGTGTCATACACCGTGGGAGGCCACTGTTCGGCGTCCCGCTGGATCTCCTGACCCGCGTGGCCAAAGGTGCTGCCGCGGTTTTCGGTAAAGGCCTTGTCATTGCCGTTGTCGCGGTACGTGCCGTAGCTGCTGCGGCCATTGCGTGCCTTTTCGTTGCTGTCGGTCAGACCGTCATCCACCGTGCCGCCGTTGTTGGCGGTGTTGTCATTGTTGGTGGCGTCGTTGTTGGTATTGCCGTTGGCGGTGTCATTGGTGCCGTTGGTGGTGTTGTTGCTGTCGCTGCCGGGGCGGTTGGTGTTGTCCTTGTTCTCGCCGCAGCCTGCCAGCGCCAGCATCAGCAGCGCCGCCATCACCAGGGCCGCTGTTTGCTTCATCATATCCCATCCTCCTTTTTTCATCGTACTGCCGCGCGAAGGGATTCCATCGCGCCGTGGATAGTATGACCGCGTTTCGACAAAACTACCGCCTGCAACTTCTGCCAGCGTTGCATTTTTCCGCAAGCTGTGGTAAAATAATAGTCCACCAAAACGAAAGCAACTACTTTTTGTAATATATTTCCCATTTTCAACGATTCGTTATCATTTGGAGGGCCATTATGCAAAAACTGGAAAAGCAATTTCATATCCGCTGTGTGGCGGGCGATGTGGGCCGTTATGTGATCCTGCCCGGCGACCCGGGCCGCTGCGAAAAGATCGCCAAGCTGTTTGACGATGCCCATTTCGTCTCCCAGAACCGGGAGTATACCATCTACACCGGCACCCTGCTGGGCGAGAAGGTCTCCGTGTGCTCCACCGGCATCGGCGGGCCGTCCGCCTCTATCGCCATGGAGGAGCTGCACAACATCGGCGCGGACACGTTTATCCGCGTGGGCACCTGCGGCGGCATTGATCTGGATGTCCGCAGCGGTGATGTAGTCATCGCCACCGGCGCCATCCGGTTCGAACACACCAGCCGCGAATACGCCCCCATCGAGTACCCCGCCGTGGCGGACTTTGACGTAACCACCGCGCTGGTACAGGCGGCAAAGGCGCTGGGCAAGCGCACCCAGGTGGGCGTGGTGCAGTGCAAGGACTCTTTCTACGGACAGCATTCCCCCGCCCGCATGCCCGTATCCTACGAGCTGCTGAACAAGTGGGAGGCGTGGAAGCGGCTGGGGGTCAAGGCCAGCGAAATGGAGAGCGCCGCCCTGTTCGTGGTGGCTAACGCACTGGGCTGCCGCTGCGGCAGCTGCTTCCACGTGATCTGGAATCAGGAGCGGGAGGCCGCGGGTCTGGATCAGGACATGAACGAGGACACCACCTCCGCCGTCACCGTGGGCGTGGAGGCGCTGAAGCTGCTGATCCGTCAGGATCGCGCCAGCGGCAAGTAACAGAAAAGGAGCGATACATATTATGATCTGGTCAATTATCGTCGGCGGCATTATCGGCTGGCTGGCCGGCAAGCTGATGGACAGCAAGGGCGGCGTGCTGCGCAATATCATTTTGGGCATTGTGGGCAGCGGCGTGGGCAACTGGCTGGCCGGCGCCATCGGGCTGGTGGCACGGAACTCGCTGGGCTCGTTTCTGATCGGCGTGGGTGGCGCCTGCGTGGTTATTCTCATCTGCCGCTGGCTGTTCAAGTAAGCATTTTTATCGGAAAAGCAGTCTCTGCCGGAGGGCAGGGACTGCTTTTTTCAACAAATTTCGATTTTCCCCTTACATTTTCCGGAAAAATGTGCTATACTGTTACCAATAAATGTAAGACGCATGGCCCAGGCCGTGCTTTTTTCAGTGTTTTGTGTTGTGTGCGGAGAGAGGAGCAGTCATGTTTGCAGCGGGTGATCTGGTGGTATACGGCGGCGAGGGCGTCTGTCGGGTGGAAAGCGTGGGCACGCCCCACACGTCGGGCTATGATAAGACCAGGGAATACTATACCCTGTCCCCCCTGTACCGCAGCGGACAAGTGATGACGCCGGTGGACACCGCCGTGCTGATGCGCCCATTGATGACGGCGCAGGAGGCCGCCGCCTTTCTCTCCCGCCTGCCTGCCCTGCCGGCTCAGGCGCCGGAGGGCGCCAGCCAGCGGGCTGTCAAGGAGCACTATCACGCTGTGGTGACCTCCTATGACTGCGGCCGCATGGCCGCCATGATCAAATACACCAGCCAGCGCCGCCGCGACGCCCTGCGCCGGGGCCGCAAGGTCAGCCAACTGGACGAGCGGTATCTCCGCCGCGCCGAGGAGCAGCTGTACGGCGAGCTGGCCGCCGCCCTGGGTATCGACCGGCAGGATGTCTGCGCCTATATCCAGAAGGACTATCCGGCATGGCCGGAGGAATAACCAAAAGCGGGATGCGATGCATCCCGCTTTTTCCGTGAAAAGAGAACTCTGAAACGTGCAGAACCGTGGCGTGCCGCCGGCGGCATGGTTTATTCCGTTTCTACCCTGCCGTCGCCGTATACCAGCAGTTCTTCGGGGGGCCGGTGGCTGGAGAACCGCTGGGCGGTCAGGGTGCAGGCGTAGGCGCCGGCGTTGCGCACCTCGATCAGGTCGCCTACGTCCAGTCCGGGGCCGGTAAAGCCCTCCGCCAGCACGTCGGCGGCACAGCACAGGTTGCCCACGATGTCCACTGTCTCCGTCACGGCTCCGTCGCCGTGGGCGACGATGGGAAACGCCCAGTCGGAGGTGAACAGCGGCTCATAGGGCGCGGGCGTCTTCCCGCCCAGCTCGTGGCGCAGCATGGCGGCGATGGCGGGCTTTTGCAGTCCGTTCATGCAGTTTTCCACAATGACGTAGGTCTTGCCGCGGGAGGATTTCTTGTCCACCACCCGCAGCCAGTACGTCCCCGCCTGAGCCGTGGGAAAGCGGCCCGTTTCGATCATCAGCCGCGCCTGCAGCGTGGCATCGTTGTCGGCGGCGATGGCGTCGGTGTACGTCCGCAGCCGCGATAGATCCATGGGCTGCTCAAAGGTTTCGTCATAGGCCACGCCCACGCCGCTGCCGAAATTCACATATCGCATTTCGCAGTTCAGGGCATCCCGCACCCGCCCGGCCAGCGCCCAGCTGTCACGGTAGCAGCCGCCCAGCACGTCCGCGTCCAGATTCTGGGATCTCAGGTGGACGTGGATGCCCTCCACCGTCACGGGAAGGTTCGCCAGCAGGGTTTTCAGTTGGGGCAGATCCTCCTCGTTGATGCCGAATTTGCTGGGGCCGCCCGCCGCGCCGCCCATACCGAAGGCGGGGTTCATCCGCACGCCGATGGCGCGGCGCTGCCCCTTCTTTTGACACAGCGCGCCGATGCGCGCCACCTCGCCCAGCGAGTCGGCGATCAGCTCGCACCCGTCCCAGGCTGTCTCCAGCGCCGCATCGGTCTTTCCGGCGGCGGAAAAGAAGATGTCCGCCGGGGCCATGCCGCAGCGGCGGCTCAGCAGTACCTCCGGCGCGCTGGCGGCGTCGGCCCCCAGGCCGAGACCGGCCAGCGCCCGCACCACCGGCGGAAAGGGATTGGCCTTGATGGAGTACAGCAGGTCATAGCGGGGGAAGGCGCGCCGCAGCGTCTCCACCTGCCGCTGCATCACGTCGTATTCATAGAGATAACAGGGCGCGTGCTGCCGCGCCAGCGTCCGGATACGGTCGTTCATGATGATGCTCCTCTCGTTTCACTCTCCCCGCCACAGGTGGCGGGACATGTTGACGGCGCCATTGGGGCGGAAGGTGACGCCCTCCTCCACCAGCAGCTGCCGCTGCCGGGGCCAGTGGGGCGCGGTGCGGCCGGCGTGGTTCACCACCCGATGGCAGCAGGGATAGTCGCCGTACCGCTCCGCGCTGCTGAGGACTTTGCCCACCAGACGGGCGTTTTTCTCCCGTCCGATCAGGCGGGCGATCTCGCCATAGGAGCAGACCCGCCCCGGCGGGATCTCCGCCACCACGGAGAGTATTTCATAGACCAGCCCTTCATCCAAAGCGCGGCGCCTCCTTTCGGTTTTGTATCATTTTACCATAAATGCGTGAGAATTCCAAGGGGGGATTGTGGGGTTTTGCGAAAAAGCACGGACGGAACAGGCGGCGCGTCATTCCTGCCGCGCTTCCCTGAGGGGCAGCACCACCTGGGTGATAAACTTCGCGGGATCCTTGTGCAGGGACGGGCCCTCCAGATAGACGCGGCGGATCGTGCCTGCGGGCGTAAGGCCGTGCTCCCGGGCATGGGCAAGCAGCCGCCGCGCCACGGCGGGCAGCGTCTCATACGCGCCGTGATGATAGAGACTGAGCGCCTGTGCCGCGGGAAGAAGCTCGACGCCCTCGCCCTCGCTCTCCGGCGGGACGGCCACGCAGAAGGCGATCTCATCGGGCCGGTCGAGGGACGACTCCACAAGATACATGCGGCGGGAGATATCCGTGCCGTAGCGCCGCATCCCCTCCAGAGCGGTATGGCGCAGCAGCGCCGTGCGCTGCGCCACGGTGGGGGCCACGGCGACGCGGCGGTAAACGGTCTGGGCGGGCAGTTGGATCTGCTTCACCCGGGGCGGCTCCACGCGGGAGCGCTCTTTGAGGCTTTCAATCTGGCGATCCAGCTCCTCCCGCAGCGTCTCCAGCCGCCGGATCAGGGGCGGCAGATCGAATTCGCCGTCAAAATACCCGCGGATATCGCTCAGGGACAGGCCAAGATTCTGCAAAATGCGGATGGTGCGGAGCTTCACGAAGGTGTCGATGGTATAGTAGCGGTTTCCGGTGGCGCCGTCTTTGACATCCGGCCGGATCAGGCCGAACTCCTCGTAATAGAGAATGGTTCGACGGGTGATCGCAAGCGCCCGCGCAACCTCGCCGATGGAAAACAAATCCCGGTCTTTTTTCATAAAAAACCTCCCCAAAACGCAAAAAAGCTCTTGCATCGTACGTTAGCGTACGGTGTATGATATTACTATATAGGGAACTGGGAAAAAAGCAAGTTTTTTCCGGAAAGTGCTGTCCGCTTATCGGGTGACGCTGATGAGCGGACACTGGGCAATGGGGCGCGCTCCATTGCTTTCCCGTAGGGTACCCCTACGGGGCGGGCGCTTTTCTGAAAACCGCGCCGCGGGCGCACAGTTCCATCCGAATCGCCAAGCACATCTTTTGAAGGAGGCCCTGTATGAAGAAACGAGTATTGAGTCTGCTTATGGCACTTGCGCTCTGCTTCACCATGCTGCCTGCGGCGGCATTTGCGGAGACGGTGGACGCGGCAGCGGCAGAGGTGCAGACCGACGGAAAAACGGCCGATGCGCACCTTGCCAAGGAGTACGCCACGAAGGACGGCGGGGCGCTGCAGGCTGCCCAGACGCTGATCGACACCCTGCCGGAGGACGTGACGGCGGAGAACGCGGCGAAGATCGAGGCCCAGCTGCTGGCCATTGACGAGGCCATGGACGCGCTGACGGCGGAGGAGGCCGGCGCGCTGGACATGGAGCGGTATCTGTCGGTCTGCGCGGCACTGGCCGCGATGACGGAGGTGCAGGCGGGAGAGCATAGCCATAAGCTCTGCTCCCACGGGGGCAATTGCACCATCTGCCCATCCGAAGCCACGAATTCTCAAACGTTTGCAACGGCGCTGACCATGGGAACAGATGGCGTGTATGCGGGCGGTGAGAAGGTGTCTAATAATATGGGAGACGTTACGCTCACCGCTGGCACTTACTATCTGGCTCAGGACATCGGTGTGAACAAGATCGACATTAATGGAGATGTCGTTTTCTGTCTGAACGGCAGTAACATTACCATAGGCTCAAATTTGTTATATGGTATTTTCGTTAACGACGGCACAACGCTGACGCTGTGCGACTGTAGGGGCGGAGGCAGGATCACCCACCACAGTTCATATTCCGGCGGCGGTGTATCGGTCTGTTCCGGCGGAAAACTTATCATGTACGGCGGCAGCATCAGCGGCAACGCGACCTCCAGCTACCGGCCGGTGAATGGCGGCGGCGTGTGCGTCGAAGCCGGCGGCAGCTTTACCATGTATGGCGGCACCATCAGCGGCAACACCGCTACCGGAAAGGGCGGCGGCGTATATGTGGATAGCGGCGGCAGTTTTACCGTATCCGGCAATGTGAACATCTCCGGCAATACCGGCGGGAATGTCTATCTGCCCAGCGGCAAGACCATCACCCTTGCGGGCGGACTGGGGGATAGCGCAAGCATTGGCGTAACCACAGAGACGCCGCCCGCCGCAGGCAACCCTGTAACCATCGCGCAGGGGGGCAACGGCTACGCCCCGACAGACGCTGACGCGGGGAAGTTCCACGATGATACGGGCGCGGGGAATGAAATCGTCCTCAGCAGCGGCGCTATCGTGATGCAGATGTCAAAGCCCCATGAGCCGCACCCCATCTGCGGGGCAAGCTGCGGGCACACTAATGATACGCACGGCAACATTGACGACTGGAAGGGCGTTTCCGACCTTGCCGAAATCACGGGAGCGGGCAATTACTACCTGACGAAGGATGTCGAGCTGACGACGAATAGTTGGGAGCCTGCCAACAATGTGGTGCTGTGTCTGAACGGCCACAGCATCACGGCCACGGCGCTGAATGCCATTGAGATAAGCAGCGGCTGCTCCTTCACCCTTACCGACTGCAAGGGCGGCAAGGCGGAGTACGGCAAGATCACCACCAATTTCAACGGCCATGGCGTGTCGGTAACGAATGGCAGCTTCACTATGTACGGCGGCAATATCGCCGGCAACGGAGGTAAAACAAGCACTTCCACCACCCAACGTCACGGCGCGGGCGTGTACGTTAACGAGAATATGACCTTTGCGATGCACGGCGGCGTGATCAGCGGCAACGATACGAACGGCTTCGACGGCGGCGGTGTGTATGTGGCGTCCGGCAGCACCTTCACCATGACCGGCGGCACGATTTCCGGCAACACTGCCGCCAACGGCGGCGGCGTGTATGTCAAAGGCGGCACCTTCAATATGTCCGGCGGCAAGGTCGCCGGCAACACGGCCAGCGGAGACGGCGGCGGCGTGCGTCTCGACAAGGGCACGTTCAACATGAGCGGCAGCGCGGTCATCTCCCGCAACACCGCCGACGGCTATGGCGGCGGTGTGGATGTGAACAACGGCACCTTCAATATGTCCGGCGGCAGCATCATCGGTAACAACGCTGCGGGCGACGGCCCCAACTGGAGCGGTGGTGGCGGCGTGAATGTGTACGACGGCGGCAAATTCACCATGAGCGGCGGCAGCATCACCGGCAACAACACCACGGGCTATGGCGGCGGCGTGGAATTGAGCGGCACTGGCACTATGACCGTTTCCGGCAGCGTGCAGATCACGGATAACTGGCAAAACGGCACGCTGGACAGCACGAACGGCTTGTATGTGCAGGGCAGCAGGGGGAAAGCCAATAACCTCTATCTGTTCACCGACAAAACCGTCGCCATCGGCACAGCCGGTCTGGACGCGGACGCCCGCATCGGTGTTAGCACGGATGACTGGCCCGATTCCGGCAGACCGGTCAAAATCGTCACCAACGCGACGAATGAGGAGTCCCACTACACCGCGATCTTCACCCCGGACGCGGAAGAAGCGGACTACAAGATCACCAAAAAGAACGATAACGCCCTCTACCTCAGCGCGCACGAGCATAGCTGGACGTATGCGTCTGACGGCAAGAATACCATCACGGCCACCTGCACCGCCGCTGGCTGCTACAACACAAACGGCGGCAGCGTAACGATCAATAATCCTGCGCATGAGACTTATGGCGATGACAAGGACGCGAACGCAACGCTGGAGAAAAAGCTTAACGACAGCATTCCTGTGCCCACCATCACCTACAAAAAGGGCAATGAAACCCTATCCGCCGCCCCCACCAATGCCGGCACCTACATCGCCAGCATCACCATGGGCGAAGTGACTGCCAGCGTGAAGTACACCATCAACAAGGCCACCCTCACGGCCGACGACTTCACCTATGCCGCCCCGACTGATTTAATCTATAACGGCCAAACGAGGTGGCCGGATATTACCCCCAGAGTTGACGGTATAGACGATTATTACTGGAGTTATTACGATAAGAACGATAATATGGCCTCCGGCGGATTGAATGTAGGTACCTACCAACTTCATATCAAGGTTACGGAAACCGAAAACTACCAGTCCGCCGATGATCTGACGGATCCTACATGGACGTTCACCGTCCTACAGCGCGAGGTCACGCTCACATGGGACGGCTATGAAAACCGCACCTATAACGACGGCGGCGCAGTCACCGCCACGGCGGGCAATCTGGTGAACGGCGACAAAATCGGCGTGACCGTCACCGGTGGAAATGAAACCGTGACCGGCCCCCACACCGCCACGGCCACCGGACTGACCGGCGACAAGGCAGACAACTACAAGCTGCCTGCGAATGTCACAAAGGAGTACACCATCGGTCTGGCGGGGCAGACGCTGACGTTTGCAAAGACCGACGACCAGTCTGTGACCTACGGCGATACCCTCGCCAACCCGGCGACCAATAACCGCGCAAACAGCGACGGCAGCGAAGTGACGTACACCAGCAGCGACGAGAATATCGCCACCGTGGATGAAAACGGCACAGTCACCGCCAAAAATGTCGGCACAACGACCATCACCGCCACCGCGGCGGAAGTCACCGGCAGGTATTCCAGCGCCACGGCGAGCTATACGCTGACCGTCACCAAGCGCCCGATCTCTCTGACCCTCGACCCGGTCACATACTACTACGGTGAGCCCGGCGTGTCCTTTACGTCTTCGCTCCGCATTGTGGACGGCACGCTGGCAAAGGGCGATACCCTCGGGGCACTGAAACCGTCCTGGAGCGGCGGCGATACCTCCAAAGTCGGTACATTCGATGTCGATGTCTTCTTATGGCTCAATTCCAATTACGACGTCACATTTAACGGCACACAGAAGCTGACTGTCAATCCGCGCCCCATCACCGTCACGGTGGACGCGGCGACCCGCACCTACGGCGAGGCGAACCCGACCTTTACCGCGCAGAAGACCGGCGGCATGGACTTTGTGGGCAGCGACACTATGGAATCGCTCGGCTTGAGCCTGACCACAGACGCAAGCGCAACTTCCTCCGTCGGCAAGTACGACGTGACCGGCACGGCGAGCAACGGCAATTATGCCGTCACGGTCGCGGGCACGGACGCGCTGACCGTCACCGCGAAAGCCATCACCGTCACGGTGACCCCGGTGACCCGCGCCTACGGCGAAGCGAACCCGGTGTTCACCGCAAGCGCCCCGTCCGGCGCGCTGGTCGGTGACGACGACATCGCATCGCTCAATTTGAGCCTGAGCAGCGACGCGACCACGACCTCCAATGTCGGCCGCTACGACGTGACCGGATCGGCGAACAACGCGAATTACATCGTCACCGTCGAGGGCACGAATGCGCTGACCGTCACCGCGAAGCCCATCACCGTCACAGCGGAGGACAAATCCTCCCGTGTGGGCTATAATTTGGTCGAACTGACATACACCTACACCCCCGCGCTCATCGGCACGGACGCCTTCACCGGCGCACTGACGACGAACGCGAACAAGGATGTTGTGGGCGACCAGTACACCATCACGCAGGGTAGTCTGGCATTGAGCGCTAACTACGCCATCACGTTCAACACGGGCAAATACACCGTGACGAGCAAGCTGACGCAGAGCGGCTTCGCCTTTGCGGACAGCACCATCACCAAAACCTACGGCGATCCCGACTTCACCGTCGCCGCCAGCGGCGCAGCAGAGGGCAGCACCGTGACCTACGAAAGCAGCAAGACAGATGTTGCCACGGTCAACACTCAGACCGGCAGGGTCACCATTGTCGGCGCGGGAACCGCGACCATCAAGGCCAAGGCGTCCGAGACGAAAGACTATGCCGAAAAGGAGATCTCCTACACCCTGACGGTGAAACCGAAACCGCTGACTGAGGATGATCTGACCTACTCCGGCCCGATCACCAAGGTTTATGACGGCAGCGACAGCGCACCCAGCGGCCTTGCCGTTTCCGTGAAGCCAGCCTCTCTGGTGAACGGCGATATTCTCACGGTCAAGGGAACGCTGAAATTCAACAGCGCCGATGTCAACGAGGCGAGCGAAATCACCTTTACCCCGGAGGCCATCACCACCGGCAACTATACACTGGCAGCCACCGAGGTGCTAACCATCCACAGCGCAAGCATCACGGCGAAGGAAGTTACCCTCACCAGCGGTATCAATGCAACCGACCGTCAGTATGAAAAGGACAATAAGACGGTCGTCCTAACCAAGGGTGCTGTGAGCCTTACCGGTCTTGTGGACAACGAAACGCTGGATGTAAATATTCCTGCCACGGGCTCAATCTCCGATGCCAAGGTTGGCACATACAATGTGACCTACTCTGGTGTGACGCTGGCAGACGGCATCGGCAAGGCGAGCAACTACACCCTGAATGCCGCACTCCCCACCATCACAGTGACTATCAGCAAGGCTGCCGCGCCTGTGCTGGCGGACATTCCTGTTAGTTTCAAGTACACTGTGACTACCGGTGAAAAGGCAATTGGCGATGCCGATGTGCCCGCTGACGCAGGCGCACTGACCTATGCCAAGGGTACCGAGAGTAAGACCGGCTCTGTGACGGTTGTAAGCTGGGATGTAGATTCCACCGGCAAGGTGGCATACACGCTGTCCGGTGGCAAGGCGGGCGACTCCGTGACCCTGCCCGTGACCATCTCCTCCGCCAACTATGAGGATGCCGTAGTCAAGGTGGTCATCACCCTGATTGCCAGAGACGATCAGGCAGAGCTTCGTATCACAGGGGGCACGACTGTGGTCTACGGGCAGAAGCTGGCGCTGGGCACTTCCGGCGGCAGCGGCACGGGCACGGTGACCTACAC
>CAKTQM010000020.1 GCA_934597125.1 uncultured Oscillospiraceae bacterium | reverse complement strand
AGTTCATATTCTGTAACGCCAAAGAAATCTGCTACGATTTCTCTTGTTAGGAACTTCTGGCGATTTTCGCCAGAAGTTCCTAAGTCCGTCCGTTCACCTTGGCGGCGTTTGGCCTCCAGCATAGCCTTGTATGCTTTGCCGCGTTCGATGATGGTCAGTTCCTGTCGCCGCAGCAAATTGGTGGCTGTGGCGATGATGATGGCGCGGGCATCGTTGGCCGCGACCACCTCGGCAGGGATTGTATCATGCCCGGCCATACGCCATGCGGCGGTGCGATTGTGTCCGGCCAGAATCTCATATTCATCACTGTTGGGGATACTCCTGACAATAATGCGCTCCAGCAAGCCCTGCTCAAGAAGCTGCTGGGAAAACGCCCGCAGTTTTTCTGGGGAATACGGGTGAAATCCAATATCGGTGGTGAAAAAGGGACGCAGCTTGTCTATCGGAAGCTCGCGGATCGTAGAAGCTGCTGCGGGAAGCGGGTCGATAAGGCTCTCGTAAGCCCTGTTGCTGATCTCCATTTCCGAGACCTGCTGGGCAGCGCTCATGCGCTGCTTCAGCAGGTCTTTCATGTTGTTGCTCTTAGCCAAGCGACAACACCTCCCGCGCCAGACTGCGGTAGGACTCTGCGGCGGGGTTCTTCGGTGCGTAGTCCAGAATACTCATACCGGCGGCAGGACATTCCGCCACCTTGATGGTCTGCTCAATGGGGCGTTCAAACACATGAAACGCCTCACCGTAGACTTCGCCGACTGTCGCCCGGACGCTCTGGCAGAGCTGTGGGCGGGATTGATACATGGTCAGCAGGATACCGGCGATTTTCAGTGAGGGATTGAAGTGGGCCTGCACCGTGCGCACCAACTCCAGTACGTCGGGGATGCCTTCACTGGCAAGGTAGTGAGCCTGCACGGGGATGATGCAGTAGTCTGCGGCGGTCAGCGCGTTGACCGTCAGTAACTCATGTTTCAACCCGCAGTCGATGATGATGTAGCGATAGGTGTCGCGCAAGGCGTCTGTGATATGCTTGAGCATTGTTTCACAGTTGCGACCGCTGTCGCCGTAGGGCTGATACTGGGATAGCTGCATGATTTGCAGTCGGGCCGCGGCATCTGCCAGCCTGCGATTGGCGGGAATGATGTCCATGCCGGTATCGCTATGTAGGATGGCCTTTTGCAGATGCTGCGCAATGTCCTCCGGATAGTCGATGGCGGCCAACAGCAGAGAGGCCAGCGTGTGCTTCATTTCACCGGCGGTATAACCCAGCGCCGCAGTCAGATTTCCCTGCGGGTCGTTGTCAATGAGTAAGACCTTCTGCCCTTCAGCAGCCAGCGCGGCGCCCAGGTTCAAGGCCGTCGTCGTTTTCCCAACGCCGCCCTTGGAATTTGTAATGGCTATGATAGTTGAATCCTTCATAAATAGAAGCTCCCTTCAAAAATGAGACCTGAATCGATCTGCTTGAGATGATCACCTCCCTTGGGCAGCTGCGGTGGATTTCGTATTGCGCAAATACGGCCTATTTCATGTCAGTGAAAATAGGGACAACGCCAGAAACCCTTGTAAAATCAAGGCTTTCCCGTGTTGTCCCTATTATATATCACTCACATGCCCTGCACGATACCGCCGGTGGCGGCCAGAAGCTGGGGATCGGTCACTTTCAGCATCAGGTTCCGCGTGTCCTGGCCGCCGCTGTACAGCCGCAGGATCTCCACGCGGTACTCCTTCGTCTCGCTGCCGTTGATGGTGGAGAGAATGGTGGCCGGGCCGCACTTCACCTCGTGGGCCGCCGCCACGGGGATGGCCTGAGCCGTGTCGATGAAGGCGGCATCCGCCACCTTGCCGAAGATGCCGCCAGTGGTGTTGGCCGTCAGGGTGCCCACGTCACGCTGCACGGTGAAATCGCCCCGCAGCTCGCCGGGATCGCCCTTCTGGCCCTTCTTCACGGCCTTCACGGTGGTCTCCATGATGGAGCCGCCGCTGAGGGTCATCAGCTGGGCCGTGTCCACATCGGTGATGCCGTGGCCCAGGGCACCGTAGCTGGCGGTCTGGGGATCATAATAGGTCAGCGTGCCGATGCCGGCCATGCTGTCGCGGATCCACGCGCCCAGACGGTAAACGCCGTCACTGCCGCACTGGGGCGTGTCGGTGAAGGTGATGAGCCGTTCACCCCGCCGCACCTGCATGGACACCGGCATACTGCCGTTTTTCTGCAGCAGCGCCTGCAGCTGCTCGGTGGACTGCACGCGGGTGTCGTTGACCTTCAACAGCAGGTCGCCCACCTTCAGGGTGTCGCTGCCCTCCAGCGACACCACCAGCGCGCCGTCCGCGAACAGCTTGATGCCCACCGCCTTGCCCAGCGGGATCAAAACACGCTCCCCTTCCGAAGCCCACGCGGGGGAGATAAGGGAAAACGCCAGCAGACAGGAAAAGAGAAAGGATAGCCATTGTTTTTTTCGCGTCTCATACAAATTGATCACCCTTTCACGGCGAAACGCCGCCGCGCTTCGCCAGATCTGTCACCGGTGACTTGGGTATTTTCTGTGAAAACCGGTTTGCTATGCCCGTTAAAAACAGGCAGCGCTGGGCGATGAAAAAATGGATTTTTTTACCAGTGTTTACCGACGTGAAAAAGGAAAAATTGACAAAGGCGTTTCCCTTCGCTATAATAATCTATCATTGCCATATTATCATACATGATACACTCTATTACATGCCACAAGGAGGCACTATGGACATTTTTGAAAAATGCTATGCCCCGTCTCTGGCCAGCGAGCTGAAGGAACAGGGCGTGTACCCCTACTTCCACGCCCTGCAGTCCCGTCAGGATACGGAGGTCACCATGGAGGGCAAGCGCCGCATCATGCTGGGCTCCAACAACTATCTGGGTCTGACCATCCAGCCGGAGGTGGTGGAGGCCGGCATCAAGGCGCTGGAGCAATACGGCACCGGCTGTTCCGGCTCCCGCTTCCTCAACGGCACGCTGGAGCTGCATCTGGAGCTGGAGGCGGAGCTGGCAAAGTTCCTGCGCAAAGACGGCGTCGTCACCTTCGGCACCGGCTTCCAGTCCAACGTGGGCATCATCTCCGCGCTGGTGGATCGCCACGACTACGTAATCTGCGACAAGGAGAACCACGCCAGCATCTACGCCGGCTGCCAGATGAGCTACGGCAAAATGCTGCGCTACCGCCACAGCGACATGGCGGAGCTGGAGCGTATTCTGCAGAAGATCGACGGCAAAAACGGCGTGCTGATCGTCACCGACGGCGTGTTCTCCATGGGCGGCGACATTGCCAAGCTGCCGGAGATCTGCGCGTTGGCAAAGCAATACGGCGCCCGCGTCATGGTGGACGACGCCCACGGTCTGGGCGTGCTGGGCGAGGGCGGCCGCGGCACCGCCAGCTATTTCGGGCTGGAGGATCAGGTGGATGTCTACATGGGCACCTTCTCCAAGTCGCTGGCGTCTCTGGGCGGCTATATGGCGGCGTCCGCCGAGGTGGCGGAGTTCGTGCGCCACGCCTCCCGTCCCTTCATCTTCTCCGCCTCCATTCCCCCGGCCAACTGCGCCACGGCGCTGGCGGCCCTGCGGTATCTGGAGCGTCATCCGGAGCTGCCGGAGCGGCTGCGGGAGCTGAGCCTGTACGCCCGCAGGGGCTTTACGGAGCGGGGCATCAAGATCCGCGAGAGCGCGCTGGAGGCCCCCACCCCCATCATCCCCCTGTATACCTACGAGACTTACTGGACGCTGGAGGCGGCGGCGGAGATCTACGACCGGGGCGTGTATGTGAATCCCACCCTGCCCCCCGCCACGCCGGAGGGCGAGGCCCTGCTGCGCACCAGCTACATGGCCTCCCACACCGAGGCGCTGCTGGACGAGGCCATGGATATCATCGCGGAAGTGATGGTGAAGCGCCATGGATAAGAGAGTCGCCATCGTCACCGGCGGCACCTCCGGCATTGGCCGCGCCACGGCGCTGGCCCTGCAGGAGCGGGGCTACACCGTTTACGAGCTGAGCCGCCGCGCGGAGGGTATGCCGGATATCCGCCACATCGTGGCGGACATCACCAGAGAGGAGACACTGCACTCCGCCGTGGAGCAGGTGCTGGCGGCGGAGGGACGCATCGACGTGGTGGTGAACAACGCGGGCTTCGGCATCTCCGGCGCCATCGAGTTCACGCCCGCCCAGGAGGCCCAGCGGCTGTTCGACACCCTGTTTTTCGGCATGGTGCGGATGAACCGCTGCGTGATCCCCGTCCTGCGGCAGCAGGGACACGGCCGCATCGTCAACATCAGCAGCGTGGCCGCGCCGGTGCCCATCCCCTTCCAGGCGTACTACAGCGCCGGAAAGGCCGCCATCAACGCCTACACCATGGCGCTGGCCAACGAGCTGCGGCCCTTCGGCGTCACCGTGTGCGCCGTGATGCCGGGGGATATCAAGACCGGCTTCACCGCCGCCCGGCATAAGATCACCGACGGCGACGAGATCTATCAGGGCCGCATCGGCCGCTCCGTCCAGCGGATGGAGCACGACGAGCAGACCGGCATGGATCCCGCCAAAGTGGGCCGCTACATCGCCGCCGTGGCAAGCCGCGAGGGCTGCCGCCATCCTCTGTACGCCACCCGCATCGACTATAAGTTCTTTGTTTTCCTGACGAAGATCCTCCCCGCCCGCTTCCTGAACTGGCTGATCTACTGCCTGTACGGAAAATAAAACCGCTTCTCCGCGCCGCCTCTTACGGGGCGGCGCGGTTTTTTGGTCTTTCCGCGCTTTTCCGGGGCGGGAGGCCGGTTCCGGAGGTAAATTTTTTTACGCTGAAACATTCTCCCCTTCCCGCGTGTTCTATCAGTGAAAAGCTTTTCAAGGAGATCGAATCCATGACAGATCAACAGTTCTCCCAGGCGGCGGAACGGTATATGGACACCATCTTCCGCGTGGCCTACAGCTGCCTGCGCAGCCGGTCGGACGCCGATGACGTGACGCAGGACGTACTGATACAGCTCTATAAGACCGACACGCCCTTTCAGGACAGCGAACATCTCAAGCGCTGGCTGATCCGCGTGACGGTGAACCGGTGCAAGAACGTGTTCCGCTCCCCCTGGCACAAAATGGAGGACATCGCGGACTATGAAAATACCCTGTCCTTTGAAGCGTCGGAGTGCCGTGAGCTGTTCGACGCGGTAATGGCGCTGGACAAGCGCTATCGCCTGCCGGTACTGCTGTATTACTACGAGGGCTACGCCCAGAAGGAGATCGCCGACATGCTGGCGATCCCAGAGGAGACGGTCCGGACACGCCTGTTCCGCGCCAGAGGAAAATTAAAAGCAACATTGACGGAGGTGCCGCAGTATGATTGACAAGAAAGTATTCCAGCAGACCTTTTCCGCGCTGCATGCCTCCCCTGACACACTTTCGGAGGTATATAAAGTGGTACGTAACGAAGAACGCAAGTCCCGCCATCCCCTGTCCAAGACGGTGCTCATCGCCGCCGTGCTGGCCCTGTGCGTCACGGTGGCGGGCGCCGTGGGCATCGCCAATCTCATCAAGGCCAGAGTGACCCCCGCCGACAGCGTCACCGCCGCCGACCTGCACGCCTTCGGCGCCGACAGCATCAGCAGCGACACACCTGTTGTGCTGGACAACAGCGGCCAGGCGCTGAACCTGCCCCGTATGGAGCGGGTGGCCGTGGATGCCGAGACCATGCAGCGGCTGGTGGGCGACTATCTGTCCACTGTGGATGCTGCTGTGGAGGCGGACGGTTATACCATCTCTCTCAAGACCTTCCTGATCGACGAAAACGGCTCCGGCTTCATGACCTATACCCTGTCCAATCCCGCAGGTGTCAGCTATGACGACTTCGGCTATGGCCAGGTAGGCATACCGATGAATCCAATCCTGTATATCGGTGAGGTGGGCGGCCATGCCATGGATAGTAGCATCTATCTGGATACCGATGCCAGCACCAACACAGAGCTGCATCTTGTGATGTATTTCAGCGACTTCGGCAACTGGCAGAAGGGCGATGAGCTGCTGTTCAGCGTGAACAACGGTTCGGATGCGGAACGCCGTGTTATCAGCATCACACCTCAGGCTTATCTGCCTGCCACCACCTTTACTGCGGAGAGCGGCGATACCGTAACGGTGTCCGCGCTGGGGATCCGCATGCGCAATCCCGCTGCCGCCGCTGACGCCGTTACGGAGGTTGTCCTTGATGAGCTGGTGCTGCATATGGCGGACGGCAGCCAGTATGTGGTGCAGAGCGAAGAGGGCAACATCATGAACTGGTTGGTAGGTCTGTGCATTGCGGACGAGGACTATCACACCATCGGCAACGCCTTCAGCTTCAACCGTATGGTGGATGTGGACGCTGTGACCTCTGTCACCTACGCCGGACACTACTACGCCGACCTGACCGCCGAACAGGCCGTTACCTTCACCGGCACCTATACCCGCTGAAAAGCAAACACGAAAGACGCCTGCCGCGTAACGCGGCAGGCGTCTTTCTATGGGGAGAGGGAAGATATCAAAGTAAGGGGAGCTTCCGGTCGCGGCCCCAGAAGAACAGGGCCACGGTGCCGGGGCCGGTGTGGCTGCCGATGGTGGTGCCCACATAGTTGATGTCCACCTTGCCGTTGAGCTTGGGGAACTTGGCCTCGATGAGATCGGCCAGGGCGCGGGCATCCTCAAGGCATTCGGACTGGGAGATGAAGCACTTGCCGTCATAGTCCAGGCCGTTGTCGGCGTACTGCTCCATCCGCAGCAGCATCTCCTGGATGACCTTTTTCTTGGAGCGGATCTTGGAGCGGGGGATCAGGTGGCCCTGTTCGTCCATGTTCAGCAGGGGGCAGATGCCCAGCACGCCGCCGATGAAGCCCGCCGCCTTGGAGATGCGGCCGCCCTTGACATAGAAGGTCAGGTCGGTGGAGAAAAACCAGTGGTTCATCCGCAGCTTGTTCTCCTCGATCCACTGGTGCAGGGTGTCGATGTCCATGCCGCCGTCCCGCAGGTCGGCCAGCGTCTCCATAATGAGGCCGTAGCCGGAGGAGGCGCCCAGAGAGTCCACAATGTAGATCTTCCGGTCGGGGAACTGCTCTCTCGCGATCAGCGCGGCGCTGGAGGCGGAGTTGTAGGAGCCGGACAGGCCGGAGGACAGGCACACGTGCAGAATGTCCCTGCCGCTCTCCAGAATGGGGGTGAAAAAGTCCAGATACTCGGAGATGTTCACCTGAGAGGTGCTGGTCTCCGCCCCGTTCGCCATGGCCTGATAGAAAATGGGAAAGGGAATGGACTGGCCCAGATCGTCGGGATACGTCTCGCCGTTCAGGGTGAAGTGGAAGCAGACATATTGGATATCGCGCTCCGCGAAATGCTGATGGGTCAGGTCGGCTGTGGAGCAGCAGGTCAGTGCGTAAGATGCCATGTGTGGTTCCTCCGGTCAAATTTGATCTGTTCACAGTATACGCCCCGCCGCCCCGAAAGCCAACCTACGGCGGCGGAGAGGGCACTCTACAAAACGAAACGGGAGCAGCGCCGCCGGTATAGAGCGGCTCTACTCCCAGTAGAATCCCAGTGATATCAATGCTTTTGGGCGCTGTGATAGATACGGGCGCCCAGAAACACCAGCAGCAGGGCGGGGATCGCCAGCAGCCACAGCTGCCACAGGTTGCGGCGGAGAAAGGTCAGATACACCGTGGCGATGATGCTGACGACCAGGGCGGAAATGATGTACCGGTTCCGCCGCCCGCCGTTCCACACGGAGTTGAGCACCAGCAGCGTAACCAGAGACACCGGCACCGCGTACACAAACACCAGCCACTGCACCATGCCGCAGATCCACAAAATCACAAACACGAACAGCGCCACCGTCCAGATGCCCAGTATCGTCACCAGCGTGATCATGTTGGTGGTATAGGTGGCCTGCTGCACCGGCTTGTTGTAGATGGCGGGCTCGATCTCGTTGTGGGGCTTGAGCAGATAGTCCACGTCCACGCCGAAGATATCGGCAATCTGCATCAGCACGAACACGTCGGTCGTCACGTCGCCCCGCTCCCACTTGGAGATGGATTTGTCGGAATAATTCAGTTTTTCGCCCAGCTCCGCCTGGGTCATACCGGCGGCCAGCCGCAGCCGGATGAGATTGCTGGCGATGGTGGCTTTGCGTTCGTCCATAGCTTGCTTCCTTTTGAAAAGATGTCCTCTCTATTATTCCGAAAAACAAGCCGAATGTCAAGTAAAGGATTTTAAGCGGGCGGGACGCCTTTCCGACGCCCCGCCCCGCCATACTCACGTGTTGTCCTTATCAATGGGCCGCCTGCGCAGAATACGCATCAGCCGCTTGCCGTTGAAGGGGATGAGGGGATAGAGATACCCCTTGCCCACCACCGGCTTGGTGGAGACGATCAGCAGCACCGTGCCCGCCACACCGGCGCCGAAGCCCCACCAGTCCCACAGCCAAATCAGGATCAGCAATATCATCCGCACCAGCTTGCAGGCGTAGCCCATCTCGTAGCTGTGCTGGGCGTAGCCCGCCACCGCCACAAAGGCCATATACACCAGCACCTCCGGCACCAGCCACCGGGCCTGCACGGCGAAGTCGCCCAAAATCAGCGCCCCCAGCATACTGAACGAGTTGCTCAGGGCGTCCGGCGTGTTCAGGGACGCCAGCTTCAGGATGTCCACGATCAGCTCCACCAGCAGCAGCTGCACGATCAGCGGCACGAAGTACTCGTCCTCGATCAGCAGAAACTCCAGCTCCCCCGGCAGCACATCGCCGTTTTTCACCAGCAGATACCACAGCGGCGTGATGAACACCGTCAAAAACAGCACCACCAGCCGCACGATGCGCAGATACGTGCCGATAAGGGGCGGAAAATAGTAGTCATTGATCTCCTCGGCAAAGCTGAACAGCGTGGTGGGCAGCAGCATGACGGAGGGTGTGTTGTCGATCATCAGCAGGATGCTGCCCTCCATGACGCTGGCGGTAGCCACATCGGGCCGCTCGGTATAGCGGATCTTGGGAAAGGGGTTCCACCACTGCTTGGGCACGATGCACTCGGCGATGGATTCCTGGCTCATGGCGATGGAGCGCACGTCGATGCTGTCCAGCTTCTGCCGCAGCTGGCGCAGGTGCTGCTCGTTGGCCTGCCCCTTCATATAGACCAGGGCCACATCGGTCTGGGAGCGGCCCCCCACCTGGTGGCGCTCCAGCGCCAGGGCGGGATCGCGGATGCGGCGGCGCAGCAGGGCGGCGTTAGCCATGATGCTCTCCACAAAGCCGTCGTGGCTGCCCCGCAGCACCTTGCTGGTGTCCGGCTCCTCCACGCCGCGGGTGGGGTACTCCTTGGCGTCCATCAGGATGCCGCCGTCGTAGCCGTCGATAACCAGCAGCGTCTTGCCGGCGAACACGCCCACGGTCATGGCGCGGGTGTCCGTCTCCGCCGCCGCGTCCGGCACGGTGACGTAGGCGGACAGAAAGGCCTCCAGATCCGGCACGCCGCTCAGGTCGCGGATAGCCAGCAGGCGGCCGATCATCCGCTCGATAAGGGCGTCCTCGGCGTAGCCGTTCACCACCCATAAGCGGGCGCGCCGCCCGCCTGTGGACAGGCTGCGGCCCACCATATCAAAATTCCGCCCCACCCCCAGCAGGTCATCCAGCTGGGCGGTACGGGTATCAAAATCCACCATGAAAGATCTCCCCTTCCGTTTTCCCTTATTATGGGAAACGGAGGGGGAGATTATGCAGGGTCTGTGCCGCGACGGCGGATGAATGGCGCGGGGGTGGTAAGCGCCTCCCCGTTGCCATGCTTGACAAATCCTGCGTTTTGGGTATAATAAAAGCAAGGGTAATACTTCGCAGAGAGGTTTTAACTCGTCAAACTATTGTTTTCAAAATGTATGATGAAAACCGTCACTTGGCAGAGTGGCGGTTTTCCCATTTTATTCTCAAGCTGAACGTAAGACCAAACAGATGAAACGTAATGGTAATCGGCATATCATCACCTCCTTTCGGAGGAGATCGAGCCAAAACCGCCCCGCAATGTGTATGTATTACCCTTGGCAGGAAAACCCTGCAAGAACAATAGTACCAAATGGGACAAAATTTGTCAATATCGGTTTTACCTGCGGGGAATCTCGCTCCCTCCCCCTCACACCACCTGAAACAGGAAGAATTTCAGATAATTCGTCTCCTCCACGCCCCAGAGGATGGGGTGGTCGGCGCACTGCTGGCGGGCTTCGATCTGGCGCAGCTGGACGCCGGCGTCGCGGGCGGCGCTGTGGAGCATTTTGATGAACAGCTCCTCCGTGGCGAAGTGGCTGCAGGAGCAGGTTGCCAGATACCCGCCCCGGGGCAGCAGCTTCATGGCGCGGTAGTTGATCTCCTTATACCCCGCCATGGCGTTGTGTACCGTTTTGCGGCTCTTGGTGAAGGCGGGGGGATCGAGAATGATGAAATCGTATTTCCGGGGCTGCTTCTCCAGCTGCGGCAGCAGGTCGAACACGTTGGCGGCCACGCAGTCCATCACGCCGTCCAGTCCGTTGCGGCGGGCGTTCTCCGCCGCGCACCGCACCGCGAACTCCGACACGTCCACGGCGGTGACGTGGGCCGCCCCGCCCTTCGCCGCGTTCAGGGCAAAGCTGCCGGTATGGGTAAAGCAGTCCAGCACCGTCTTGCCCTTCGCCAGTCTGGCAACGGCAAGGCGGTTGTATTTCTGATCCAGAAAGAAGCCGGTCTTCTGGCCGTTTTCAAAGTCCACGGTGTAGACGATGCCGTTCTCCGTGATGTCCACGGTCGTCTCCTCCGGCGGCGTCTCGCCGGGCAGGGGATACCAGCCCCGGTTCTGCTCCATGCCCTCCCGCTCCCGCAATGCCGCGTCGTTGCGCTCGTAGATGCCGCGGATGTCCTGCCCGTCCTGCCGCAGCACCTGCACCAGCAGGGGGAAGATGCGATCCTTGATCCGCTCCATGCCCAGGCTCAGGGTCTGGGTCACCAGCACCGTCTCGAAGCGATCCACCGTCAGGCCGGGGAACAGGTCGGCCTCGCCGAAGATGATGCGGCAGCAGCGGCTGTCGGCCTCCCCCATGACGGTCTTGCGGTAGTCCCAGGCGTAGCGGATGCGGCGCTCCCAGAAGGCGTCGGAAAAATCGTCGTTGGCGTTGCGGCTGAGAAGCCGCACGCGAATTTTGGAGCGGCTGTTGTAGAAGCCGCAGCCCAGCCAGCTGCCCCGGCGGCTCACCACGTCCACCAGGACGCCATCCTCCGGCGCGCCGTCCACGGCGGTGACCTCCCCCTCATAGACCCAGGGGTGCCCGCCCGTCAGGGCAGCCTCTCCCTTGGGGGTAATGGTGATCTTGGGATAGGGACGCAGTGCTTTCATGGCGGTTCTCTCCTGACATTTCAAATAATATCCCATTATAGCACATGCTTCCCCAACGCGCCACATATATATGAGGGAGAAACGCAGAAAGGAGCGCCGCCATGCCCAATATTTATCTTTCGCCCAGCACGCAGGAGTATAATCCCTACATCACCGGCTCCGGCAGCGAGGAGTACTGGATGAACCAGATCGCCGACGCCATGGAGCCCTATCTGCGGGCCAACACCATCCGCTTTACCCGCAACACGCCGGATATGACCGCCGCCTCCTCCATCGCCCAGGCCGCGCGGGGGAACTATGACTTCTATTTGGCGCTGCACTCCAACGCCAGCGGCGACGGCTCGTCCGAGGGCCGCGTGCGGGGCATCATCGCCTTTTACTATCCCACCAGCACCAACGGCCGTCAGGCCGCCAACCTGTTCGTGGAGAATCTGAAGGACATCTATCCCCTGCCCCAGCTGGTGACGGCCCGGGCCACCACGGCTCTGGGGGAGGTGCGCCAGCCCAAGCCGCCGGCGGTGCTGCTGGAGATCGGCTATCACGACAACGCCGCCGACGCCCGCTGGATCCAGGACAATGTGCAGAACATCGCCGAAAGCCTGTCCCGCTCGCTGACGGAGTATTTCGCCCTGCCCTTTATCTATCCCATGACGCCCCGCACGGGAACGGTAGTCACGGCGCGGGACGCCCTGAACGTGCGGGCCTATCCGTCCCTGAGCGGTCAGGTGGTGGGCAATGTCCCCCGGGGCGGCCGCGTGACGGTCTACGGCCAGACAGACGGCTGGTACAGCATCGGCTACGGCAATCTGGCGGGCTACGTCCGGTCGGATTACGTCCAGATATAGGCAAAGCCCACAAAGTGTTTCCCGATGGCGGACAAAATTTTCGTCACAGTGTGTTTTTGGCCTTGACAGTTTACCGTAATGAGGGTAGAATTATGAAGGATTATTATTGGGTGATTTAGGGGAATCGTCCGGTTATTTTCTATGGACAGCCGCCCTTCCGGCGCGGCGCACGTCCGGATACACCAATCTTTTACAGGAGGAAACCATGATCAAAATTGTCTACGCGGCACTGATGGTCGTCGCAGCGTTTGTTCTTGGCATCCTCACTTGTATTCTGATCCATCGGCAGAAGCAGAAGCGCGACCAGGGCAAGATCCAGGACGCTGAACAGGAAGCGCTGCGCATCGTCAACGAAGCCATTAAAAATGGCGAAAGTAAGAAACGCGAAGCGTTGGTGGAGGCAAAGGAGGAGATCCTGCGCTCCAGAAACGAATACGAGAAGGAAGTCAAGGAACGCCGCGCCGACCTGCAGAAGCAGGAGCGCCGTTTACAGCAGAAGGAAGAAAACCTCGATCATAAGACCGAGCAGATCGAGAAAAAGGAAGAGTCGCTGGCCGCCAAGCACGCCGCCGCGGATCGGGAGCAGGAGGAGATCAAGCTCCTCAAGCGCAGCCAGACCGAGATGCTGGAGCGCATCTCCGGCTTTACCGCCGAGGACGCCAAGCAGTACCTGATCGCCCAGGTGGAGTCCGAGGTCACCCACGAGACCGCCTTGAAGATCAAAGAGATCGAAGCACGCGCCAAGGAGGAGGCCGACGCCCGCGCCCGGGAGATCGTGGCCACCGCCATCCAGCGCTGCGCCGCCGACCATGTGGCCGAGATCACCGTCAGTGTGGTACCCCTGCCCAATGACGAGATGAAGGGCCGCATCATCGGCCGCGAGGGCCGCAACATCCGCGCCATCGAGACGCTGACCGGCGCCGACCTGATCATCGACGACACGCCCGAGGCCATTACCGTGTCCTGCTTCGAGCCCGTGCGCCGCGAGGTGGCGCGCCTGGCGCTGGAAAAGCTCATTGCCGACGGCCGCATCCACCCCACCCACATTGAGGAGATGGTGGAAAAGGCCCGCCGCGAGGTGGACGCCGTCATCCGTTCCGAGGGCGAGCGCGCCGTGCTGGAGACCGGCGTGCGCGGCCTGCATCCGGAGCTGCAGAAGCTGCTGGGCCGCCTGCACTACCGCACCAGCTACGGCCAGAACGTGCTGCAGCACTCCATCGAGGTGTCCCACATCGCCGGCATGATGGCCGCCGAGCTGGGCGCCGACGTTCACGCCGCCAAGCGCGCAGGTCTGCTGCACGACATCGGCAAGGCGCTGGATCACGAGTTTGAGGGCACCCACGTGTCCCTCGGCGTGGAGTACGCCCGCAAGTATAAGGAAAAAGAGGAGATCATCCACGCCATTCAGGCCCACCATGGCGACGTGGAGTGCAAGACGCTGGTGGCCTGCCTGGTGCAGGCGGCCGACGCCGTCTCCGCCGCCCGCCCCGGCGCCCGCCGCGAAAACCTTGAGAATTACATCAAGCGTTTGCAGAAGCTGGAGGAGATCACCGGCTCCTATCCCGGCGTGGAGAAGAGCTATGCCATTCAGGCCGGCCGCGAGGTACGCGTTATGGTGAAGCCGGAGCAGGTCAACGAGGATCAGATGGTCATTCTGGCCCGCGAGCTTGCCAAGCGCATCGAAAACGAACTGGAGTATCCCGGCCAGATCAAGGTTCACGTGCTGCGTGAGACCAAGGTCGTGGAATACGCAAAATAAAGAAAACCGCTGTGCGACACCCTTTCCCTGGGGTGCCGCACAGCCGCATCTTGGGAGGGATTTTGATGAAACGAAAGCTTTTGGCTCTGTTGCTGGCTCTTTGCATGCTGCTGCCGGTGCTGTCCGGCTGCGGACAGGCAGCGCAGCCGGACGCCGCGCCGCCTCAGGACGGCCAGACCCCGCAGACGGAAAAGGCGCCGCCTCAGGACGGCTTCCAGACCTCTGTCAGCGGACGGACGGATGATCCGGAAAACCTGGCGGTGGAGGAACAGAAGCAGCTGATGACCCGCCTGCTGAAACGCTGGTACACCGATCTGGCGCTGCTGCAGGAGCCGCAGTTTGACGGCCTGTTCTCCGAGGAGAAGGACGCCGCCATGCATCAGGCGTCCATCCGCACCCTGAACGCCATCCGCGCCCAGGCGCTGACGGATCTGCGGATGCAGGACGTGGATTTTGTGCTGACCGTCACCAAGGCGGAGCCCTCCACCGAGGAGGACGCCGTGGCGGGACAGATCCATATTGAGGCCGACGAGTCGGCGGTGATGCATTTTGCCGCCACGCCGGAGGTGGACAGCAAGCTCTACGACGTGCCCCACATCTTTGAGCTGGTGCCCGATGAAAACGGCGGCTGGCTGATCCGCCATCACGAGGCCGACGACAACCCCTATTTCAGCCTGACCTATCAGGAGGGGCTGGCTCAGGATGAGCGCCTGCCCCAGCTGCTGCGCGCCATTGAGCGGCGGCAGCTCCAGCGGCAGGAGACGGTGCAGGTGACGCTTGAGAGCGACCACCCCTATGACCGCGCCGCGGCGGAGAGCTATATGCGCCAGTATGACCACCAGCGCAGCAGCAAGTGGTACGCCTATGACGATGTGGGCGGCAACTGCATGAACTTCGGCTCGCAGGTGCTGCTGGCGGGGGGCATCCCCATGGACGAGGAGGGCGGCAGCAAGTGGTACTGGCACGGCCAGAACAGCCTTGACCTGTCGTGGATCAACGTGGGCCGGTTTTACAGCTACGCCCGGGAAAACCGCGGCTACGGCCTGGTGGCGGACACCGAGGCCAATTACTACACCGGCGAGGTGGGGGATATCCTGATCCTGGGCCCCGACGGCGGCCACAACCACACCACGGTGATCTCCGGCATCGTCCGCAACGAGGCGGGAGAAACGGTGGATTACCTGCTGTGCTCCAATACCACCAACTACACGGATTTCCCCGCGGGGGCGTATTACTACACCAGCCACCGGCTTGTCAAGATCTACGGCTGGAACAACGTGCCGGTGGAGGAATAAGCGGACAGCCTGCCGGTTTTCCACATGTTTTCCACAAAGTTTTCCACATTGACCGGAAAACCGGCGATTTGTTAAGGGGGAACCAGGGGGTTTTTTAGCATTGCAGTTTTCTTTGTTTTTTGGGGTTACGGTTTGTGTTGGCATCAGGTGCATGCAGATGCATCCGGATCTTCCTCCTCATAGGCTTCCCCCTGCTTTTTCGACCAGCGTTTCTGAGCAGCTTTCCGTTTCTGCTCCACCACCTGTTCATACCGTGCGCTGTCCCGTTCGATGCTCTGCTGGATGAAGTGCCACGCATAAGTCAGGGCGGGATTCCGGAATTCAGGCACCACGCCGTTCTGGGCAAAGGCAAAGGCGGCCATCAGCACCGCGTAGGCGTCCTCCATGGGCATCTGCTGAAGAACGGCGTACAGGTCGAAATACAGCATGACGCCGGGCTTTTTTGGTTCACGCATTGTGATCTCCTCCTTATGTATGGGGTCATTCCCCGTTTACTCCAACGGGAAGATCACGAAGCTGTTGCACCGGACAGGGCAACCGGCACAAAAAATGTCCCTCTTTTCAGAGGGACATTTCTTTTTTGAGTTTGCGGGATCATACGCCCAGCTTTTCCAGCGCGGCCAGCTTCAGGCAGTTGCAGAAGATGGCGATGGCCTGCTTCAGCTCCTCCACCGGGGGGAAGGAGGGCGCAATGCGGATGTTGCTGTCGTTGGGGTCAATGCCGTAGGGGAAGGTGGCGCCCGCGCCGGTCATGGTGACGCCAGCCTCCTTGCACAGCTGAAGCGTCCGCTTGGCGCAGCCGTGCATGGCGTCCACGCTGACGAAATAGCCGCCCACGGGGCGCTTGTACGCCGCGATGCCCAGCGGGGCGATCTCCGCATCCAGGGCGTCCAGCACCGCGTGGAACTTGGGCGCCAGAATGGCGGCGTGCCGCTTCATCAGGGCCAGGGTGTGGGGCTTATCCACCAGATACTTCACGTGGCGCAGCTGGTTGATCTTGTCAAAGCCGATGGTCTGGATGCTGATGAGCTTGGTGAAATAGGCGATGTTGTCCACGCTGGCGGCCATCACACCCACGCCCGCGCCGGGGAAGGTCACCTTGCTGGTGGAGGCGAACTCATACACCATATCGGCGTTGCCGTTTTCCGCGCACAGGGCCAGGATATCGGGGAAGGGGACGAAATCGCAGTCGAACTCGTGGATGCAGTAGGCGTTGTCCCACATCAGCATGAAATCCGGCGCGGCGGGCTTCATGGCGGCCAGACGGCGGATGGTCTCGTCGGAGTACACCACGCCCTCGGGGTTGGAGTACTTGGGCACGTTCCACATGCCCTTCACGGCGGGATCTTTGATGAGCGCCTCCACCCTGTCCATATCGGGGCCGTCGGCGGTCATGGGCACGGTGATCATCTCCACGCCGAAGGACTCCGTCACCTTGAAGTGACGGTCATAGCCGGGAGCGGGGCAGATCCACTTTACCTTGTCCAGCTTGCTCCAGGGCTTCTCGCTGTGGAGCAGGCCGTGGGTAAAGGCCTTGGACACCGCGTCGTACATCAGCTGCAGGCTGGCGTTGCCGCCCACAAAGACCTGCTCCGGACGGCAGCCCAGCAGGTCGGCAAACAGCACCTTGGCGGCGGGCAGGCCGGCCACTTCGCCATAGTTGCGGGTCTCGATACCGTCGTCGGTGATGAATTCATCGGGATCCAGCAGCATGGCGCACACCTCGGTAACCATATCCAGCTGGTCGCGGCCCGGCTTGCCGCGGGCCATGTTCAGCTTCAGGCCCAGCGCCTTCTGCCGGTCGTAAGCCGCCTGCACGGCGGCGTATTCCGCCTGGCGCTCCGCCAGGCTCATTTCGCTATATCGTTTCATGATCGTTCCTCCTTGTCACTGTTGCGCGGCTTATTGACCGACAGTCTATCACACTTGCGGCCGTTTTGCAACAGATCATGACGCCTTAGACGGTTTTCTAACAATATTTTTCCGGGAGAAAATTGCCGCGGTTTCCCACGGCAATTTTGTGTAAATTGTTAGGCGTTCTCCTCCTCCGCCGCCTGCTCCTTCTCCAGCAGAGCCTTTTTGGCCGCCACGGCGGACTGGGCGCAGCCGTACTCCCAGTTCCAGGGATCCCTGCGGCACACGCCGTCGGCATAGGGCACGAAGATGGACAGCAGGCCGAAGGCCGCCAGCAGCCAGCAGTACCACATGCCGCCCACGATGGCGGCGGGACTGGTGTACAGCTCCGGCGCGGTGACGGTGGCGTTCGTCAGGGCGGCGGCGCTGAGAAGCTGGGCGCCATAGGGGATGATGCCCTGGAACACGCAGGAGAAGATATCCAGCAGCGAAGCGGTGCGGCGGGGATCCACCTTGTACTCGTGGCTGACATCCCGGGCCATGTCGCCTGCCACGATGATGGCTACGGTGTTGTTGGCGGTGGCGCAGTCGCACAGGGACACCATAGCGGCAATGCCCACCTGGGCGGACTTGTTGCCCTTCATGACGGCGCGCAGCTTCCGGATGATCCAGGCGATGCCGCCGTTTTGGGCGATCAGCTCCGACATGCCGCCGCACAGCAGCGTCAGGAAGAACACCTCGTTCATGCCGGTGAAGCCTGTCCACACGCTCTGGGCGAAGCCGGCGACGGTCATGTCGCCGGTGCAGATGCCGATGATACCGGCAGAGAAGACGCCGATGGTCAGGGCGAAGAACACGTTCAGTCCGCACAGCGCCAGCACCAGCACCAGCAGATAGGGCAGCACCTTGATGATGTCAAAGGGCAGGGCCTCCAGAGGCATGACTACCTCAGGGCGGCCGATAAACAGCAGCAGCACCAGCGTTGCCAGCGCGGCGGGCAGGGCCACCAGGAAGTTGACGCGGAACTTATCCCGCATCTCGCAGCGCTGGCTGCGGGTGGCGGCGATGGTGGTGTCGGAGATCATGGACAGGTTGTCGCCGAACATGGCGCCGCCCACCACCGCGCCGATCACCACCGTCAGGGACAGGCCGCCCTTTTCCGCGATGCCCACGGCGATGGGGATGACGGCGGACACGGTGCCCATAGAGGAGCCGGTGGCGGTGCCCATAAAGGCGGAGATGACAAACAGGCCCGCCGCCAGAAACTGCACCGGCACCAGGGACAGGCCCAGATTCACCGTGGACTCGCGGCCGCCCATGTCAGCCGCCACCTGGGCAAAGGCGCCGGCCAGAATATAGATCATCAGCATCGTCAGAAGATCCACATTGGCCGCGCCTCTGGCAAACACGTCAAACTTCTCGTTGATGGTGCCCTTGAACATGACAAAGGCCGCCAGCACCGCCACGAACATGGCGGTGACCGAGGGGAACTGGTAGAAGGCCATCTCCACGCCGCGGGTCTGATAATAGATGCCCGCGCCCATGTAGATGACAATGAAGATCACAAAGGGGATCAGCGCCCAGCCGTTGGGCTTTTTCTCGTTGAGGGAATGGTTCATTTCAGGGATGCTCTCCTTTACACACATACTTTTCCTTTTCCACAGAAAATGCCCGCAGGGTGTTTCCACCCTGTGGACATCTTCCAAGTGGTATCATACAGGAGAAGGGCTCCCGTTGTCAACCGTGTTTTCTGTTTTTCTTCCATCTGGTTATCTATATATTCGATAGCAAAATCATTTCTTCCGCAGCTCGTATACATCCGTCCGCTGGGCAGAGAGGATGGGCAGCTGCTGCCGGATGGCCGCCACCCGCGCCATATCCAGGGTCGTCACGGCGATCTGGGGCGTCTCATCACACTGGCGCACCACCGTGCCCCAGGGGTCGCAGACAATGGAGTGACCCCAGGCCACATAGCCCGCCGCGGTGTCCCGGGCGGGAGAGGTGCCCACGGTGTAGCACTGGCCGTCCACCGCCCGCTGGCGGAACAGCAGCTCCCAGTGGGCGGGGCCCGTAGTCATGTTGAAGGCGGCGGGCACCACCATCAGCTGCGCCCCCGCCTGGGTCATCAGCCCCGCCAGCGGGGCAAAGCGGAAGTCAAAGCACACGCAGACCCCCACCACGCCCCAGGGCGTGGCAAAGGTGGTGACGCGGTCGCCCGCCGTCAGGGTCTCCGACTCCATGAACCGCTGGCCGCCCGCCACGTCGATGTCAAACAGGTGCATCTTCCGGTGCTTGGCCGCCAATTGTCCGTCCGGCGAAAACACATAGCAGGTGTTGTACACCCTGCCCTCCGCCAGCTCCGGCATGGTGCCGCCCACCAGCCAGATGTGCCGCTCCCGCGCCAGCGCGCTGAGGGTCTGATAGACTTCGCCGCCCTCCGCCTCGCCATAGGGGCGGAAGCAGGCGTTGTCGTAGGGGCAGCAGAACATCTCCGGCAGCACCGCCATGTCCACGTCCCCCGCCTGACGCACCATGCCGCAGGCGCGGCGGAGATTTTCCGCCCTGTCCGCCGTGACAGGCATCTGTATCTGGGCGATCCTCAACTCCATAAAAACCTCCTAAAATTCCCGCAGCACCAGATCGGTGCGGCCCTGATCCAGCGCCACCACCCGCAGCACCTGTCCGGCGTAGTCCCGCCGCACCATGTCCCGCAGGGCGGTGCCGCCGCTGTAGCCGTGGATGATCCGCAGCCGGTAGGTGCCCGCCTTTGCCCGCCGCAGCGCCGCGTCGATGGTCACCTTCGCCTGATACACATTTCTCCCGTGAAGGTCGATCTCCACGATGCCGCCTGCCGCCATAGCCCGTCCTCCTGTGGTCTTTTTCTTTATGATAGCGTAAAAGGTTTGAGTTTGCAAGGAGAAGGTGGTATAATACGTATGAGAAAAAGCCTCCCTTGTGTAAAGGCACCCCAGTGCGCACACTGGGGCGTGCATAGCTGAGGTGGCGCGGCGAAGCCGCGACGGAGGGATTGTCGTAAGAGAGTGCGGTGGATCGCTGATGGATGCTGCGGCCACACAGCCGCCGCAGCAATCCCCCGGTCAGCCTTACGGCTGACAGCCCCCTTTACACAAGGGGGCCTTCGAACCTTTATCATCGAAAGGGCCCATCCCATGAAGCTGTTAGTCCTCTCCGATTCCCACGGAAATATCGACAACATGTCCCGCGCTGTGGAACTGACCCGGCCCCGCCATATCCTGCATCTGGGGGACTGCCTGCGGGACGCTCAGGCGCTGCATGAGCGCTTTCCGGATATCCCGCTGGACGCCGTCCCCGGCAACTGCGACTGGGGCAGCTTCGACCAGCCGGAGCGGCTGCTGGAGTTTGACGGCGTCCGCGTGCTGATGCTCCACGGCCACACCCGCAATGTGAAGTCCTCTCCCCTGGCGGCGCAGTACGCCGCGCGGGAGTGGGGCGCGGATGTGCTGCTGTTCGGCCATACCCACCGCCCGCTGGTGGATTACGACGGCGCTCTCTACACCATGAACCCCGGCGCCGCCGGCGACCCCCGCCGCCCCACTTACGGGGTGCTGACCATCGAAAACGGCAGGGCCTCCTGCGCCACATTTGTTTTGGAGTGAAACCACCATGCTCTATATCGGCTGTCACCTCTCCCCCTCCGCCGGACTGCGGGCCATGGGGGAAACGGCGCTTTCCATCGGCGCCACCACGCTGCAGTTCTTCACCCGCAATCCCCGGGGCAGCAAGGCCAAGCCCATCGACCCCGCCGACGCGGCGGCCCTGCTGGCCCTGTGCCGGGAAAACGGCTTCGGCCCCCTGTTGGCCCACGCCCCCTATACCATCAACGCCTGCTCCAAGGACGAGCGCACCCGCGAGTTTGCCCGCATGACCCTGACAGACGATCTGGCGCGGATGGAGCACCTGCCCGGCAATCTCTACAACTTCCATCCGGGCAGCCACACCGGACAGGGCGTCGAGACCGGCATCACCCTTATCGCCGACGCCCTGAACGCCCTTCTGACCCCCGACCTGCACACCACCGTGCTGCTGGAGACCATGGCGGGCAAGGGCACCGAGGTGGGCGGCACCTTCGAGGAGCTGCGGGAGATCCTTGACCGGGTACAACTCTGCGACAAAATGGGCGTGTGCCTGGACACCTGCCACGTGTCCGACGCGGGGTACGACATCATCCACGATCTGGATGGCGTGCTGACGGAATTCGACCGCGTCATCGGCCTTGAGCGGCTGAAAGCCGTCCACGTCAACGACAGTCTGAACCCCTGCGGCGCGAAAAAAGACCGCCACGCCTGTATCGGCGCGGGCTATCTGGGGCTGGACACCTTCCGCGCCGTGGTGAACCATCCCGCCCTGCGGGGGCTGCCCATGGTGCTGGAGACCCCCAACGACCTGTCCGGCTACGCCGGAGAGATCGCCCTGCTGAAAGAGCTGGCTGCACAGGAATAAAGGAAATCATCGCTTATGCTGAAACACATTCTCATCGTCTTTTTCGTCTCCATGGTGCCCCTGATCGAACTGCGGGGCGCCATCCCCTACGGCGTGCTGTACGGCCTGCCCCTGTGGCTGACCTTTGCGGTGGCTATCGCGGGCAATATGCTGCCGGTGCCGCTGATCTACTTTCTGGCCCGCAAGGTGCTGGTGTGGGGACAGGACAAGCCCGTCATCGGGCGGTTCTTCACCTTCTGCCTGCGCAAGGGCGAGGCCGCCGGTGAAAAGCTGAAAGCCAAGGCGGGCCGCGGCCTGTTCTGGGCGCTGCTGCTGTTTGTGGGCATCCCCCTGCCGGGCACCGGCGCGTGGACAGGCACGCTGGCGGCCAGCCTGCTGAACATGGGCTTCAAAAAAAGCGTGGCCGCCTGCATGGGCGGCGTGGTGCTGGCAGGCATCATCATGGGCGTGCTGAGCCAACTGGGCGTCACAGTGTTCGGCACGGTAGGGTGAGCATAACAACAGAAAAAGACGCCGTCAGGCGTCTTTTTTCAGCTTGTGTATTCCGGTTCCTTGCCCTGGTAGATGTTCTGCATCTCCCGATCCACCTCATAGATGGCGTCGCTGCACAGCCGCAGGCGGCTGCTCTCCGCCTCGCCCCAATGGCGGTCGGATTTATAGCGCAGCTCGTGCTCCAGACTGGCCCACATGTCCATGGCGATGGTGCGCAGCTGGATCTCCACCGGCAGCTTCAGCGTCCCCTCGGAGATGACGATGGGCACCTCCACGATCAGGTGCAGGCTGCGGTAGCCCGTCTCCTTGGGTTCTTTGATATAGTCCGCCTCGCGGATCACGCGGAAGGACTCCGTGCGGGTCAGCAGTCCCCGCAGGTAGTAAATGTCGTCCAGATAGTTGCAGATGACCCGCACGCCCGCCATGTCCTGAATGTGGGCATAGATGTTGTCGATGGTCAGGGCATAGCCCCGGCGTTTGAGCTTTTTGGCGGCGCTTTCCAGCGTTTTGATGCGGTGCTCGATGTGGTGGATGGGCGAGTGGTCATAAAGGCCCGCGAACTCCTCGTCCAATATCTCCATCTGGGTCACAGCCACCTTCAGCGCGCTGCGGTACAGGTGCTTCACCCGCACCATTCCGGCGGCCATCTCCTTCAGTTCCGGCGTCAGCTCCTCGGCGATGGAAATATCGCGCAGTTCGATGCTGCCGCTCTTTTCGATCATCATAGACCTGCTCCTTCCTTCCCTCATTGTGAAATATTATACTATGTCCCGCGCCGGAAAGCAAGTTAAGAAAAAAAGTGGTAAATTTCCCGCGTTTGCTCTTGACAATCTGCATTTTTTTGATATAATAATCGTTGCTGTGCTTCGCAGCGAATGGAATATGCAGTGGTATCGAAGAGGTCATAACGAGCACGACTGGAAATCGTGTTGTCGTCAAAAGCGGCACGAGGGTTCGAATCCCTCCCACTGCGCCAGTGAAAAACCCTGTAACCATGCCGGTTACAGGGTTTTCTTCTGCGTCAAAATGGGGATTTGACCATGATTTTGACCACAAATGCGGCCGCGCGCCTGTTTTCCCCTTTGCCGCATGCAGCGGGACAGCCTGCCGGGAGACGGCCCGGCAATCCCCAATCTCCTACTTTGGATTGATTTACATTCGGCGGGAGTTTTGGTAAAATATGGGCTGAATAAACTGCGGCAGCAGCCGGATCACGACGAAAAGGCCGCGCACAGTTCCAAAGGACGGATCAAATAAGACCCGCGCAGGGCGGGTCAGTGTTCCAATCGCAATCAACATTCCGAAGGAGGATCTCATGAAGAAACGAGTATTGAGCCTGTTCATGGCGCTGGTTCTCTGCTTCACCATGCTGCCCGCGGCGGCATTTGCGGAGACGGTGGACGCGGCGGAGACGCCTGCCGGCGGGAATACCGCCGTGATCTCCACCCCCGCCGAGGAGGACACCGCGCAGGAGGGGGACGAGGAGGAGCCCGACGCAGACGAGGCCGACGCGGCGGTGCAGGCCGCCCAGACGCTCATCGACGCCCTGCCGAACGAGGTGACGGCGGACGGCGCGGAGGAGGTCGAAGCTCAGCTGGCCGCCATCCGCGCGGCGCTGGACGCGCTCACCGAGGCGCAGCTGACCGGGGTAGATCAGACCCGCTACGAGACCGTCTGCGCCGCGCTGGCGGAGTTGGCGGAGCCGCAGGAAAACACACCGGCGACACTGGCGGAGCCTCAGGAGACTGTATCGGTGATGGCGGCTGCCAACGAGGCCGATCGGCCCCAGGGCGACGGCACGGAAAGCAGCCCCTACCTGATCAGTAAGCTGGAGGAGCTGAAATGGTTCCGCGACACGGTGAACGGCGGGGAAACCGGCATCTGCGCAAAGCTGACGGCGAAAATCAAATTTGACGAGAAATGGGAGCCGATCGGCACAGAGACAAACCCATATACGGGCACCTTCGATGGTAATGGCTGCGAAATTTCGATCGACTATGCGGCCGCGCCCGACGGTATGACAAAGGGCTGGGGCCTGTTCGGATATATCGGTTCTGCCGGTAAGGTGCAGGATCTGAGTGTATATGTCAATTACTTTGGGCGGAACTGGAAGACACTCACTGTTTCCGAAAGCGGGATGCTGGCCGCCTATAATGCCGGTATCATCGAACGCTGCACGGCGACAAATGGTCGTCAATTCTATGTAAACGGCACAGTCGGCCTGCTGGTGTATCAGAACGGTGGCACGATACAGGATTGCCTTGCCGAACTTGGTAAGAATTATGAAAGCTTAGGAAATATTGGCGGCGTTGCCTATCAGAATAATGGAAGCATCCGTAACTGCTTTTTCTATTGCGCCACTTATATCGGCGGCGCGATGAACAATCATGCCATTGCGATTGAAAAAGGAACCGGCAGCAGCATTACAAACTGCTATCATCAATATAACTATCCCACGGAGGATACCACCGAGGGCGTCAAGAGTCTGTCCAGTTCCGACATCCGTTCCGGCAAGCTGACCGTCCTGCTCAACAACAGCGGCGATGCAACGGGTAGTAAAACCGACCCCTGGCGTAGCGATTGGAACAAATACCCCAGCTTGAAAAAGACCGATAGCCGGGTGCGCTATGAAAATGGCAGCTATGTCATAGACAGCAAGCCGCATATGCACGGCGATGTGGAATTCACGAAGGTAACGTCGCTTTCTGACATCACAGGGGGCGGCAGCTATTACATTGACAGCGCGACCACGCTGAACAGCACTTGGACGATCAGCGCTGACGTCTCCCTTTGCCTGAACGGACAGACGATCACGGCAGGCTCCGGCATTACCGCAATAGAGATCCAAGATGGCGGAAGCCTGACGCTGGTGGATTGCAGCAAGGACGGCACCGGCAAGCTCACGGGCGGCAAGACCGGCGTTCTGGTCGGGGGCGGCAGCTTCACCATGCAGGCCGGTGAGATCACCGGATGCACGACCGGCGTATCCGTCCAGCGCGGTACGATCACGCTGAGCGGCAAGGCGAAGGTGATCGACAATACCACCCAGAACATTCTGCTGGCACAGGGTCAGACGATCCGCTTCGGCGAGCTGGACGCCTCCGCGAAATTCGGCATTTCCGCAGCAGGTCAGAATACGCTGACTGACAACGGCCGCGTGGCCGTGACGGACGAGACCGGCGGGCAGTATTTCGCCCAGCTGGTCGCGGACGGCTTCAAGAACGACGGCACGGGCTTTGAGCTGTATCTCAGCGAGGATGGCAAAACCGTGACGCTGGGCAAGCAGATCGCGCACAAGCACTGCATCTGCGGCGGTGACACCACCAATCCGGGTCACACGGCACATTCGGATGTGACCTTCCTGCCCTGGACAGGAACAGACAGCCTGCCCCGGGAAGGCAATTACTACCTGACCCGCAATGTGACCCTAAACACGGCTGCCAATCTGAAAAGTGCCAACATCTGCCTGAACGGCTATACCGTGACATCTTCCAAAGGCAAGAATATTCAGGCGGGCGCCCAAGGTTTCAATGACCGTTGGGGCAGCCTGACCGACTGCACCGGCAAAGGAACGGTGACGGGAAACGGTACTGTCTATATGCAGTTTGGCGGCACGATCAACCTCTACGGCGGCACGCTGGATGGCACCCATGTAGAACTCGCGCAAAGCGGCGGCACATTTAACATGTACGGCGGCAAGATCACGAACTATCGTGGTAGCGTAGGCACCGTTACCGGGCAAAACAACACACGTGTTTTCATCAACCTGTACGGCGGCGAGATCAGCGGCAACAATTCCAGTGAAGAAAGCGGCGGCGTATGGATCGGCGCGGGCAATCAGTTTAAGATGTACGGCGGTACGATCCGGAATAACACCGGAGCAAAAGCCGGAGGCGTAGGCTTCGCATCCGCGAATACAACCTATCAGGTCGGCACCATGACCGTCTCCGGCAGCGCCGTGATCCAGAACAACACCGTCAACGACACCACAAACAACGTCTACCTGCCCGGCGGCAAGACCCTCCAGATCAGCGGCCAGCTGAACGGTGCAAAGATCGGCGTGTCCGTCAGCAGCCTGCCCAAGGAGGGCAGCCAAGTCACGATCGCCACGGGCAGCACCCTGACCGACGCGGACAGCGCCTGCTTCACCCCCGACGCGGGCGGGGTATACCGGATCACGCCGGACGCCGCGGGCACCACCCTCAATCTGGGGATGCCGCCCCACGAGCATCCTGTCAGCACCGGCGGTGAGAAGGTAACATGGCTGCCTGTCGGCAGCGCGAGCGCGCTGCGCGCTCTTACCGCAGGCAAATACTACCTGACGGACAACATCACCCTGTCCGACACCTCCTGGTCGCCCGTTAACGGCGTGACGCTGGATCTCAACAGCCACAGCATCACGGCCAGCGGCGCGTTTGACGCCATCACAGTGGGCGACGGCGTCACCTTCACGCTGACCGACTGCAAGGGCGGCAGCGAGACGGCGAATTACGGTTCGATCACGCACTCCATGCAAGGTGCAAATAAGTACCCCGGTCGCGGCGTGACTGTTTCCGCCAACGGACACTTCGTCATGCTCGGCGGCAGTATCAACGGCAACGTGGCTGTCAGCAGCGTTGGCGCGGGCGTATATGTGGCGGAAGGTGCGTCCTTCACCATGTCCGGCGGTGAGATCGTCAATAATATCGTGTCCGGTATGACCCAAAACGGCGGCGGCATCTGGACTGCCGGCAATACGACCATCGGCGGCAGCGCCAAGATCACCGGAAACAAGGCGCGGTCTGGCGGCGGCGTGTGCGTAAGCGGCGGAACACTGACGCTCCGGGACAATGCGGAGATCACGGTCAACACGGCGAATAACACAAAAGGCAGCGGCATTTTCGTGGACACGGCTGGCACGCTGAATGTCTCCGGCAGTGTGCGGGTGACGGGGAACCAGTACAACACCCTCTTCAGCAATGTCTATCTGGCAGCCGACGGCAGCAATACTATCACCCCCATCCGCGTTGCGGGCGCGCTGACGAGCAGCGCAAGCATCGGCGTGAGCGTACCGGATACCGTCAGGAACACCATTACCGACAACAACCACATTACCATCGCCGCGACGGATACAGAGGGCTGGATCAAGGACGGCAGCTTTACGCTTGATGGCTGGACGGCATACACCATATATGTGACGGATAGCGGCAAAACCGTCTGGCTGGGCACCCACACACACGATTGGGTGTATACCGAATCCCCCGATGGAACCACCCTCACGGCAAAGTGCAGCACTACCGGCTGCACTTCCGAGGGCGGCAGCGTGACCATCAAGGAACCCGCTGCGGACACATTGACCTATGACGGCAGCCCGAAAGCGGCAACGCTGGAAGGCGCGTTCAACACCGGCGTGGCCCCCACTATCGCCTACCAAAAGAAAGAAGAACGTACCTTCACGGATTTTGCAGACACTCCCACTGATGCAGGTCTCTACAAAGCCAGCATCACCGCGGGCAGCGCCACCGCCAGCGTGACCTACCGCATTGCTCAGGCCTCGCTTACGGCAGAGGATTTCAACTTCACCCCGCCTGAAAACCTGGTCTATGACGGCAACGATAAGACCGCGACCATCACATCCAGGAAAACCGGCGTAGGCGATATCACGGTGACATACTGGGCGCAAGAGGGGGGCTGGGCGCCTTACACCGGGAACGTTGGCACCTATGTCGTTAGGATACGGGTAGATGCGAGCACCAACTACCTGCCAATCCCCGATAGCATAACAGGCGAAAACTGGACGTTTACCGTCACCCCCACAGACCAATGGCAGGTGAATGTTCCCGAAAGCTGGAATACCCCCACAGAGGTCATTGAGGGCAGCACCTATGGCGCCGCGCTCAACATCATAACCAAATATTACAGCGACAACGCCACCGCCACCGGCGTGAAGAACACGAATCTTTTTGGCACTGTCAACTGGTTCACCGACGCGGGCTGCACGACACCGGTGGACGAAACCGCCCCACTCAACGGCACAGCCGGAAGTACCGGGAAGCTGTATTGGAAATTTACTTTTTCTGACCCCCAGGACAATGCAAACTATACCCCGAACACCAAAACCGGCAGCGTGGACTTCAAAATCGTGGATGGCCCCCAGCAAGGAGTGGTCTTCATTGACGGGCGGAGCCATGGCATAGTGACCGCAGAAACCGTGGAGTACAGCAGCAACAACAAATCCTTCCCCCTTTCTGTGCAGAATCTGACAACTGACGGCGGCCAGATCACCATTACCAACAGCGATCCCTCTGTCGCGACGTATGATGCCGAGCAAGAGCTGCTCACCATCCACAAGGCAGGCGCCACGACCATCACAGCCACCGCCGCGATGGTGCCCGGCCAATACGCCAAGACCGCCGCGACCTATACGCTGACGGTGGAAAAGGGTACGCGGTCTGACGGTATCAACATGCAGAGCTATTTCTACAACGCGACGCCCAATACGCCGTATCGCTATAACCATGACGAATCGGACAACGGTGCTGTGACCTATTATTACAGCGCCACCAAGGCCGCGGTCGGCAGCAAGGAATGGCAGGTGTGGGATATCAGCAATCCTCCCGCACTGGATGTCGGCACCTACTATATGTACGCCGTGGTCGCGGAAAGCGAGAATTATCTGGCACACACCACAACAATAATTGATTTTGAAGTGCGGAAAGACTGGCCGACCTGTGCGTCCCCCACCGGAGTGACCGCAGCATACGGCCAGACGCTGGGCGATATCCAGCTGACCAACCCCGCGGGCAATACACCCGGTACATGGAGCTGGATGAACAACAGCGAATCCGTGGGCGACGTCTCCGCCACCGCCAAGATCTTCATGGCGAAGTTCACCCCCACCGATACCGCCCACTACGAGATCTTCACGAACATCGAAGTCGAGGTGCTGGTCATTCAGGCCGACCAGCAGGCATTGAAGGTCACGGGCGGCACGACTGTGGTCTACGGGCAGAAGCTGGCGCTGGGCACTTCCGGCGGCAGCGGCACGGGCACGGTGACCTACAC
>CAKTQM010000019.1 GCA_934597125.1 uncultured Oscillospiraceae bacterium | reverse complement strand
TCGCTGGGGGTGCGGTTGACCTCCTTGAGAATGGCCTCGGTGGAGGGGTTCATGGTCTGGCCGCCGGACACGATGGTATCCACGCCCAGGGCGCGGAAAGTGTCTGCCAGTCCCTGACCCGCGCACACAGCCACAAAGCCGAAAGGCTTCTCAGCGGGGGCGACGGCGCTCTCTTGGGCCTCCAGCTCGGCCTCCACGGCGTCCAGATCGTCGGTGCTGTGGGCCTCGCGGCCTGCCGCCAGATCGTCCCGCTGGGTGCGCATGTTCTCGATCTTGGCCAGTTCCAGCGTGCCGTATTTCTGGGCTTCCGTCAGGGCGTGGCCGGGAATGTCGGTGTGGACGTGTACCTTGAAGCACTCGTCATCCTCGCCGATCACCAGACTGTCACCGATGCTGTCCAGATAAGCCCGCAGGGGCTCCAGGGACTTCTCGCCCATGGTTTTGCGGACGATAAACACCGTGTCAAAGGTAAAGGTGATCTCATCCTCCAGGGCGGCGAAGTCGGCCTTTTCCTTGACCTCGGGCTCCTCGGCCACCTCGGGAATGGCTTCGCCCCGCAGGCAGCGCAGCATGCCGTCTAAAATAATCAGATAGCCCTTGCCGCCGGCGTCTACCACGCCGGCCTTTTTCAGCACGGGATTCATCTCCACCGTTTCGGCCAGCGTCACCTCGCCGGCGCGGATGGCCTCCTCCAGTACGAACTCCACGCAGTTGTTCTCCTGAGCGGCCTCGGCGGCACGCTGGGCGGCCAGACGGGACACGGTCAGCACCGTACCCTCAGCGGGTTTCATCACCGCGCCGTAAGCGGTAGCCACGCCCTCCTGCATGGCGGCGGCCAGCGCCGCGCCGTCCGCCTCGGCCAGATCCTTAAAGGACTTGGACATGCCGCGGAACAGCAGGGACAGAATCACGCCGGAGTTGCCGCGGGCGCCCCGCAGCAGGCCGCGGGCCGTGATCTTGGCGGCCTCGTCGATGGTGGCGGGCTCGGCCTTTTTCAGTTCGGCGCAGGCGGTCTGGATGGTCAGGTGCATGTTGGTGCCGGTGTCGCCGTCAGGTACGGGGAAAACGTTCAGGTCGTTGATGGCCTGCTTTTGTCCGGCAATGCAGGCTGCGCCGAACAGCACCATATCCTTGAAGGCGGCGCCGTTGATCTTATCTATCATCTTGCAGTGATCCTCCCTTAGCTTTTACTGACGGAGTCCACGCAGACGTTTACGTCCCGTACCTCCACACCGGTGTTGCAGGTGACCACATACTTGACCTCGCTCATAATGGCGCGGCAGACGGTGGCGATGTTGACCCCCGCGTCCACCATAATATGCAGCTCGATGGACACGGTGTTGTCGTCGTTATAGGTGACCTTTACGCCCTTGCTCATTGCCTCGGGGCGCAGCAGATGGACAAGGCCGTCCGTCATGGAGCGGTAGGCCATGCCCTTGACGCCGAAGCAGTTGGTGGCGGCGGCGCCGGTGATGGTGGTGAACACCGCGTTGGAGATGGTGATATCCCCGTGTTCACTGTTAATCTTTATCATAGCAGCCTTCCTTTCTTTCGGAGGTATCTGGCATTACGCATGCGCATAATAATCACATAATACCATGTATTATATACCATACAGATGCAAATAACAAGGCTTTTTTGACAGGAAAACGGCAGAGGGGAATCCCTCTGCCGTTTTCGCACCATTTTGCGTTATCGGTCGTTCTGACCAAAGTAGTAGTTATAGAAATCGCGGAACATATCGGAGTAGTTCTGGCCGCCCTGCTGCTGGTTATTCTGGGTGGAGTTCTGAGCGGCGTCCTCTCCGGTGGTCTGGGGCTGCTCGTCAAAGGTCAGCTCCAGCGTGATATACTGGCCGCCGCGGTAGACGGTCAGGGTTACGGTGTCGCCCGCCTTATAGTTCTTCTTGGCGGCGGACAGGTCGGTCATGGAGGTGATGGCGGTATCGTTCAGCTTGGTGATCACGTCGCCCAGCTGCAGGCCGGCCCGCTCACCGGCGCCGCCGCTTTCGGTGGAGTAGACGAACACACCCTCGGTGATGCCGATGTTATACTGGGCGGCCATCTGCTCGGTCATGGTGCCGGCCTTAATAGCCAGATATGCCTTGCCGGTCACCTGACCGTTTTCGATGATATCGGTGATGATGGCCTGCACGTCACTGATGGGGATGGCAAAGCCCAGACCCTCCACGCTGGTGTTGGAATAGCTGGAGTACTTGGCGGACACGATGCCCACCACCTCGCCGTACAGGTTCACCAGCGGGCCGCCGGAGTTGCCGGGGTTGATGGAGGCGTCCACCTGGATCATGTTGAAGGGGGTGCCGTCCACATTGATGGCCCGGTCGCAGCAGGAGACAATACCCTGGCTCATGGAGAAGGTCAGCTCGCCCAGAGGATTGCCGATGGCTAATACGGTATCGCCCACGTTCACGTCCTCGCTGTTGCCCAGCGTGACGGGGGACAGGCCGGTGGCGTCGATCTTGATGACGGCCACATCGTAATCGCTGTCGCCGCCGATGACGGTGGCATCATAGGTAGCGCCGTTATACAGCGTCACCTTTACGGAGGTGGCGCCCTTCACCACATGATAGTTGGTGACGATATAGCCGTCCTGGCTGATGATGAAGCCGCTGCCTGCGCTGGCGGTCTCCACCGCCTGCCCGAAGATGTTGGTGCCGCTGGCGGAGGTGGTGTTGATGGATACCACGGAGTTCACCGTGGAGGCGTACACCTCGGCGGGCTCCATTTTGGTCTGGCCGTCCACATGATTCACCTTCACAGAGACAGGTTCACGGCTGGACTGCTGGATGACGGCGTTTTGACGGTTGGTACTGCGGTACAGCGCCGCGCCGCCAAAGCCGCAGCCGGTGCCGATGATGGCACAGGCCAGCACAATGGCTACGATTTTCGCCGCCGTGGTCTGGAAGAAGCCGGATTTCTTGGTGTGGCGGGGTTCCTCGGGATCGGGGGCGGCGCCCGCGGGCTGATAGTCGTCGGCGGGCAGGTTACTATTGCGGTCGTAGTGATACTGGCCGTTGTGGAAACGATCAAATTCGTCGTTATACATAGGGGTTCCTCCTTTATTTTCGCAGCATTTTTATGGAACTGGCGCTTTATTTTCAAGCGGGGATGTGATATCATTCATCTTGATTATTAGTTTATACGGTTTTCTTAATTCAACCTTTAAGAAAGCGCTGAAATATTTGAACTTTTTGTAACAACGGAGAGGAGGCATGCCATGCTGCGGCTGGAGGGTCTGAAGCTCCCCCTTGAGGCGGGAGAGGGACAATTGAAGGCGAAGACCGCTGCCCTGCTGCGCTGCCGTGAGGGGGATATTACCCGCGTCCAGGTGTTGCGCCGCGCCATTGACGCGCGGGACGGCCTGCGGTTCGTCTATACAGCGGCCATCACGGTGAAGGACGAGGCGCGGCTTTTGAAGCACTGTCGGGACAAGCGCGTGTCCCGCTATGTGCCGGAGACCTATCCGCTGCCGCCGTCTGTTCCGGCAGGAGATACGCCGCCGGTGGTAGTGGGCATGGGCCCTGCGGGCCTGTTCGGTGCACTGGTGCTGGCTCGCTGCGGCGCAAAGCCGATCCTGCTGGAACGGGGCCAATGTGTAGAGCGACGCCAGGTGGACGTGGAGCGCTTCTGGCAAAGTGGTTTGCTGGACACCGAGTCAAACGTTCAGTTTGGCGAAGGCGGCGCCGGCGCTTTTTCGGATGGCAAGCTGAACACCGGCACCAGAGATGTGCGCCACCGCTTTATTTTGGAGGAGCTGGTGCGCTGCGGCGCACCGGACAGCATCCTGTGGGACGCCAAGCCCCATGTGGGCACGGATATGCTGCACATCGCCCTGCAAAACCTGCGTAAAGAGCTGCTGGCTCTGGGGGCGGACATCCGCTTCGGCCACAAGCTGGTGGGCGTCACCACGGAGCAGGGCCGCCTTACGGCCCTGACAGTGCAGGGACAGCAGGGAACGTATACGCTGCCCTGCCGTCAGGCCATGCTGGCTCTGGGCCATAGCGCCCGTGACACGGTGGAGATGCTCCACGGCGCGGGCGTGGCTATGACCGCCAAACCCTTTGCCGTGGGCGTGCGGATCGAGCATCGTCAGGCGGACATGGACGCGGCACAGTATAAGCAGTACGCGGGCCATCCCTGCCTGCCGCCGTCCACCTATAAGCTGTCCTGCCATCTGGAAAACGGCCGCAGTGCCTTTTCCTTCTGCGTCTGCCCCGGCGGGCAGGTGGTGGCCGCCGCCTCGGAGCAGGGCGGGGTGGTGACTAACGGCATGAGCGAATATGCCAGAGATAAGGAGAACATCAACGGAGCGCTGCTGGTGAACGTGACGCCGGAGGACTACGGCGGGGAGCATGATCCGCTGGCGGGTATCCGGTTCCAGAGGCAGATCGAGGAAGCGGCCTACGCTCTGGGCGGCGGAGAATACCGTGCACCCTGCCAGCGGGTGGAGGATTTCCTGTTGAACAGGCCCTCCGTGGCCGCGGGCAGCGTGCGGCCCAGCTATCTTCCCGGCGTGACCTATACCGACCTGCATCGTTGTCTGCCGCCCTTTGTGGCGGACAGTATCGCTCAGGCCCTGCCCCTGCTGGAGCGGCGGATCCGCGGCTATGCCGCCCCCGACGCGCTGCTGACGGCGGTGGAGAGCCGCTCCTCCGCCCCTGTGCGGATCCAGCGGGATGAGACGTATCAAAGCAATATCCGCGCCCTGTACCCTTGCGGCGAGGGAGCCGGCTACGCCGGCGGTATTCTCTCCGCCGCGGCAGACGGTATGCGCTGCGCGGAACAAATGATAAAGGAGATGTAACCATGAAAAAGATCGCGGTAGTGGAAAAATTCTTCGAGCCCCACCATCAGCGGCAGATTGAAGCGGTGGCCGGAAAGTACGGCTATACGGTGGACTATTATTTGGATGGCGTGCTGCCTCGTGAGCGGGCGGGGGAATATGAGATCGTGTACGGTATGCCTGACCGGACGGATCTGAAGGGTATGACAGCGCTGAAATGGTTCTGCGCCAGCTTTGCCGGTGTAGACCGCTATGTGGATGAGGCCCTGTATCCCCATGAGGGCGTGCTGCTGACAAACTCCGCCGGCGCCTACGGCGTTACCATTGCCGAGCATATCCTGATGGTTACCCTGATGCTGCTGCGGCAGATGATGCCCACCATGCGGGCGGTGGAACGACGGGAATGGCTGCCGCCACTGCCGGTGCGCTCTCTCTGCGGCGCGAATGTCACGGTGCTGGGCACCGGCGACATCGGCACCAGCTTTGCCAGGCGGGCCAAGGCCATGGGAACAAAGTCCATCTGCGGCGTCCGCCGCACCATCAAGCCCGCCGACCCTGCCTTTGACCGGATCGTGACACTGTCCGATCTGGACAGCGTGCTGCCCGAGACCGATATTCTGGTGATGGCGCTGCCCTCCACCGGTGAGACGGTGGGCGTGCTGGATCAGCAGCGCATCGCCCTGCTGCCGCGGCATGCCGTGGTAGTCAATGTGGGCCGCGGCACCGCCATTGATCAGGAGGCGCTGGCTCAGGCGCTGAACGCCGGAGACATCGCCGGTGCGGCGCTGGACGTGTTTGTTCCGGAGCCGATGCCCCGGGATCATTTCCTGTGGGGCACGAAAAACCTGCTTATCACCCCCCACGTGGCGGGAAACATGTCCCTGGGCTATACCCGCGACAAGGATGTGGACATGTTCTGCGAGGATCTGGAGAACTTTGCCGCCGGCCGTCCCATGGCGCATCTGGTGGATCGAAAGCGCGGGTATTAAGACATTTGATAACAAATATTGCGAAAAGCAGCCGCAAAAATGCGGCTGCTTTTCTGTATATCTGTAAAATGACAGGCGGCGTTATAAGATGAACAGATAGCCAGACATCGGGATTGTGAACTACCATGTGTTTTGGATAATGTGTTACATTTTTAGAGGAGAGGCTTTTATAAAAACGGCAATAATCAACAAAAAACTATGCAGGAGGAGCAAATTATGATGAATCCCAATGTGGGCCTGGGCACCAAGGCCATTCACGCCGGTAACGTGAAGGACGCGCAGTACGGCGCGCTGACTACCCCCATTTATCAGACCTCCACCTTCGTGTTCGACAGTTGCGAACAGGGTGGCCGCCGCTTTGCCGGTCAGGAGGGCGGCTATATCTACACCCGTCTGGGCAACCCCACCGTCTCCGTGCTGGAGAATAAAGTGGCGGCGCTGGAGGGCGGCGAGGCCTGCGTGGCGGCTGCTTCCGGCATGGGCGCCATCTCCTCCGCCCTGTGGACGATTGCCGGCGCCGGCAAGCACATCGTGGCGGATGGCACCCTGTACGGCTGCACCTTCGCCCTGCTGAACCACGGCATGAGCCGCTATGGCGTAGAGGTCAGCTTCGTGGATACCTCCGATCTGGCTGCTGTGAAAGCCGCGCTGAAGGAGAATACCTGCGCCGTCTATCTGGAGACCCCCGCCAACCCCAACCTGAAGATCGCCGATATCGCCGCCGTGGCGGAGATCGCCCATACCTACAATCCCGCCATCAAGGTGGTGTGCGACAATACCTTTGCTTCCCCCGCTCTGCAGAATCCGCTGGCTCTGGGCGCCGACGTGGTGGTACACTCCGCCACCAAGTACCTCAACGGCCATGGCGACGTGATCGCGGGCTTTGTGGTGGGCAAGGCTGACTTCATCGGTGAAGTGCGTATGTTCGGCCTGAAGGACATGACCGGCGCGGTCATGGATCCCTTCGCCGCCTATCTGATCCTCCGCGGCCTCAAGACCCTGGAGATCCGCATGGAGCGCCACTGCGCCAACGCCAAGGCCATCGCCGAGTTCCTGGATCAGCACCCCGCCGTGGAAAAGGTCTACTATCCCGGCCTGAAGGATCACGTGGGCCACGACATCGCCGCCCGCCAGATGAAGGACTTCGGCGGTATGCTGAGCTTTGAGGTCAAGGGCGGCCGCGCTGCCGGTACCAAGCTGGTCAACGCTCTGCAGCTTATCACCGTGGCCGTTTCCCTGGGCGATGCCGAAACGCTGATCGAGCATCCCGCCTCCATGACCCACTCCACCTATACCGAGGAGGAGCTGGCTGCCTCCGGCATTCCCGGCGGCCTGATCCGTCTGTCTGCCGGTCTGGAGAACGCCGAGGATCTGATCGCCGATCTGAAGCAGGCCCTGGCCCAACTGTAAGCGAAATGAGCAACAAAAAAGAGAGCCGCAAGGCTCTCTTTTTTGTTATGGTCGTGCGAAGGGGGCGGCGCATTACTCTAATTCTTTTAAGATCTGCTGTAAAATATCCACAAATTCCTTTCCGGACTCGCTCAGGGGTACGGAGCGCAGCTTGATGTAGCCCAGCCGCATGTCGTGCTGCCCCGTCAGGGGCACTGTCACCAGCCGGTCATCGCCAAAGCCCTCCGGCAGTACGCCGCTTCCGGTAGATACGCAGTTGGTATGGGCGATGACGCTGTAGATGGTGGCGCGGTCGGAGACATAGACCACCTGATTAAAGTCAGCGGCGGTGCCCACCACTACCTCCTCGGCGTAGTTCAGGTTGGTGTCGCTCTGGGTAAAGGCGGCGTAGGGGTATTGATGCAGCTGCTCCGGCGTTACCGACGCCTCACCGGACAGGGGATGGCCCCGCCGCATGAACACATGGGGCCGCAGCCGCGCCAGCTGATGAAACTCCAGATTCCGCCCTTCTAAAATGCGGCGGATAAAATGCTCCGTCATATCAGAGACGAAGATAACACCCAGATCGCTCTGCTGCTGGGCCACCTGCTCGATGACGGCGGCCATCTCCACCTCTTTGAAGCTGACCTCGATGCGGGGCTCCTCCCGCAGATGCAGAAACTCTACAAACGCTTTGGCGCAGAAGGGATAGCGCTGGGCGGCGATGGACAGGGTAACGCGGTTCTCCGCCTTGCGCTCGCTGTAATAGCGGGTGATCTTGCGGCTGCGCTCCACAATGGGAATGATCTGGTTCAGCAGCTCCCGTCCGTCCTCCGTCAGCGCCACGCCGCGGTTGGAGCGGTGGAATACCGTGATCCCCAGCTCCTTTTCCACCTCGGCAATGGCGCTGGAAAGGGCGGACTGGGACACAAACAGATTCTGTGCCGCCCGATTGATGGAGCCGCACCGGTCGATCTCCAGAATATAATTCATCTGCAAAAGCGTCACGGGGGAACACCTCCTCTTATCTCCAGCATACAGGAAACCGCCCAAAAACGCAAGAAAAATGACCGCCCAAGGGCGGTCATTTTGTCATACGATTTTACTCCTGGGATTCGGAAGGCGTCTCAGACGCAGCGGGAGTCTCAGGTTCGGCAGGTACTTCGGCCTCGGCAGCGGGGGCCTCGGTGGTCTCTTCCGTCTTGGGGGCCATTTCCGCGCCGCACTCGGGGCAGAAGGGGGAGCTGGCGGCAGTTCCGCACACGGGACAGGTTTTCAGTTCAGCGCCCTTTTCGATGGTAATTTCGATCTCCGTATGGGGCTTTTCGGCCAGAATGGCCTCCATCTCCTCCACCTTGGCCTTGCTGGCCTCGATAGCGGCCACAACGTCCTTCACGGCATCGGGGGTCTCACCCTCATACTCGGACACGAACCACTGGCCGATGGCACGGTAGTTCTTATCCATCTCCCGCTGCTCAGACTTGATGGCCATAGTCAGCTGGGCGGTTTCTTTCAGATCTCTGGCCTTGTCGGCAGCGGCGCTGGCTACGTCCTTGGCCTTGTCGGCGGCAATATTGGCGTACTGCTTCGCTTTTTCAGCAACATTTTCAAAGAATGACATATAGATATCTCCTCTCAATCAAATTATAGGGCCTTATTAAGCCTGATTATAGCCACTGAACTGCCATTTTGCAAGTGTTTCAGGGCGAAATTCATCAATTGTTAATCAAATGGAGTGTATGCTTTGGGGATTGCCCGAAGCGATTTGCCTTTCCAAGGCCCCCTTGTGCAAAGGGGGCTGTCGAAGGGAGGATTTAGAAGGATTCGCCAGTTTTTCAGTGCTCGATCCAATCCGCGCTGCGCTGTACTGCCCGTTTCCACATGCGGTAGGCGTCGTCGCACTCTGCCTGTACCCGCTGGGGGGTAAAGATCCGGTCGCTGCGCCGCAGGGCGGACAGCTCGTCAAGGCTTTGCCACATGCCGCAGCTCAAGCCCGCCAGCGCCGCCGCGCCGAAGGCGGTGGTCTCCACCATGGCGGGACGATCCACCGGAATACGCAGCAGATCCGCCTGCATCTGCAGCAGGATATCGCTGACGCTGGCGCCGCCGTCGGCCCGCAGGCAGGTAATATCGCAGCCCGCGTCCTGCCGCATGGCCAGCATCAGATCCGTCACCTGAAAGGCAATGGCCTCCAGCACCGCCCGGGCGATGTGGGCCCGCCCCGTGCCGCGGGTGACACCTAAGATCGCGCCGCGGGCGTACATGTCCCAATAGGGCGCCCCCAGTCCCGTAAAGGCCGGCACCACGATGACGCCGCCGCTGCTGTCCACGGATTCCGCCAGCCGGTCGCACTCTGGCGCGGAGTCGATCAGATGCAGTTCGTCCCGCAGCCACTGGATGGTGCTGCCGCCGTTGAATACGCTGCCCTCCAGCGCGTAGGTGACGGCGTCGTTCACGCTCCACGCCACGGAGGTTACCAGTCCCGCACGGCTGCGCACCGGCTTGCTGCCCACGTTCATCAACGTAAAGCAGCCGGTGCCGTAGGTGTTCTTGGCATCTCCCGCCCGGAAGCAGGTCTGGCCGAACAGCGCCGCCTGCTGGTCGCCCGCCGCGCCGCACACCGGCACGCCCGCCAGTGCCTCCAGCCCGGGGATGCCCGCCTTTACCGCGCCGTACCGCTGGGAATTGCCCACACAGCGGGGCAGCATGCACATGGGGATGCCCAGTATGCCGCACAGCTCCGCGTCCCAGTTGAGCCGGTGGATATCAAACAGCATGGTGCGGCTGGCGTTGGAATAGTCGGTGACATGCTCTCCCGTCAGCCGCCAGATGAGCCAGGTCTCCACCGTGCCGAACAGCAATTGCCCCTGTTCCGCCTTCTGCCGCGCCCCGGGCACGTTGTCCAGGATCCAGCGGATCTTGGTGGCGGAGAAATAAGCGTCGATCAAGAGTCCGGTGGTGGACTGGATCCGCTCGCTGAGTCCCCGCCGTTTCAGCTCCTCGCACAGCTCCGCTGTGCGGCGGCACTGCCACACGATGGCGTTGTATACCGGCATTCCGGTGGCCCTGTCCCAGATGATGGTGGTCTCTCGCTGATTGGTGACGCCGATGCCGGCAATGGCGCCGGCGTCCAGCCCCGCGATGGCGTCCGCCGCCGCCTGCACCTGGGTGTGCCAGATCTCCATGGGGTCGTGCTCCACCCAGCCGGCGCGGGGGTAGTGCTGGGTGAAGGGATACTGCCCCCGTCCCACGATGCCGCCCTGACGGTCGAATACGATGGCGCGGGAGCTGGTGGTGCCCTGATCCAGCGCCAGAATGTAGGCTGCCATGACAAATCCCCCTTTTCAAGTGAAACCTGCTGTGTTAAAATGGATATGATAATAACACCAGTATATCACAGGAAGGACGGAATTGCCATGACAAATAAGACAGACTTTACGTTTCTTTCCAGCGATGGAAGGACGCGGCTTCACGGCATTATCTGGGTGCCGGAGGATGTGACGCCGGTGGCGGTGCTGCAGATCGTCCATGGCGTGGCGGAGCATATCGACCGTTATGACGGCTTTGCCCGCTTCCTGAACGACCACGGCGTCATCGTGGCGGGTCACGACCATCTGGGTCACGGCAAATCCCTGCCGGAGGGCGGTACACCCGTGTATTTTGGCGACGGTAACACCTGGAACACGCCGGTGGATGACATCTATGTGCTGCACACCAAGCTGAAGGAACGCTATCCCCAGCTGCCGCTGCTGCTGATGGGCCACTCCATGGGCTCCTTCCTCAGCCGCACCTATCTGATCCGCTATTCCGGCACGGTGAAGGCCGCCATCCTCATGGGCACCGGCTGGCAGAGCGCCGCCACACTGGCGGGGGGTCTGGCGCTGGCGGGAACGCTGGCCCGCCATGACGCGGCGTCCACCAACGCGGCCGTCACCGCTCTGGCCTTCGGCGCGTACAACAAGATCTTCAAGCCCAACCGCACGGAGTACGACTGGCTGTCGGCGGATCAGGAGAATGTGGACGAGTATATCGCTGATCCCATGTGCGGCCACGATGCCACCGTGGGCCTGTTTCGCGAGATGCTGTGGGGCATCCGGTTCAACCAGCGCCCCGCCAATCTGCGCCGCATGGATATGGACACCCCTGTGCTGCTGATCTCCGGACAGGACGATCCCGTGGGCGGCATGGGCGCCGGTGTGCGCCGGACGTATCAGGAGTTCCGCCGCGCCGGTGTGATGGATTGCACGCTGAAACTGTACCCCGGCCTGCGGCACGAGCTGCTGAATGAAAAGGAACACCGCGCCGCGGTGTATCAGGATATCTGGAACTGGATGGAGGCGAAGCTGAAATGACCCCCTGGGAGGAATTGAGAGAGACCTGTCTGAACTGCCATGCCTGCCAGCTGCGGCAGACCTGTACACAGGTGGTGTTCGGCGTGGGCGACCCCCATGCCGAGGTGCTGTTTATCGGCGAGGCCCCCGGTGCCAACGAGGATATTCAGGGCGAGCCCTTCGTGGGGCGGGGCGGCAAGCTGCTGGATGACATGCTGGCCATGATCGGCCTGCACAGGAAGGACGTGTATATCACTAACTCCGTTAAGTGCCGTCCGCCGGAAAACCGCGATCCCCTGAATACGGAGAAGGACGCCTGCCGCGGCTACCTGCGGGAGCAGGTGCGGCTGATGCGTCCCAAGATCATCGTGTGCCTGGGCCGCATCAGCGCCATGGAGCTCATCAAGCCGGACTTCAAGATCAGTCAGGAGCACGGCCAGTTTTTTGACCGTAACGGCACGCTGATGATGGCTCTGTTCCACCCCGCCGCCCTGCTGCGGGATCCCCGCAGAAAGCCGGAGACCTTCGAGGATCTCAAGCGCCTCCAGGCTAAAATCGCAGAGATCTGTGAGCACACCCCCATTACCTTCGAATGACATCGCGGCGGCTCTTGACATTTTGCCGCCGGTGTGCTACCATGCTGCATGATCGCTCGGAGGGCGAGTCGTTCAGAGAAACGACAGCCGGATAAGGCGCAGACTGAAATGTCTGTCTCTTGTCCGGCTGTTTTTTGCGTATGGGAGGTATGAGTTATGGATCTGTTGGGCGGAAAGATCAGGCCGCTGTATTTCAAATATCTGTCGGCGGCCTTCGGCAGTGCGCTGATCTCCAGCATTTACGGCATTGTGGATATGGCCATGGTGGGCCAGTATCAGGGGCCGGACGGCACAGCGGCGCTGGCGGTGGTGGCACCGGTGTGGAACGTGATCTACAGCCTCGGCCTGCTGACCGGCATCGGCGGCAGTGTGATCTTCAGCGCACGCCGCGGCGGCGGTGTCCGTCAGACAGGCGGAGAGAACCAGTATTTCACCGCCGCGGCAGCGGGCTCCGTGCTGCTGGCGCTGCTGGCATGGCTGGGTCTGCTGTGGTTTGAAGAGCCGCTGCTGACCTTCTTCGGCGCGGATGAGACGCTGCTGGCGCTGGCGCGGGACTACCTGCGGCCCATCCGGTATGTGTTCCCCCTGTTTCTGTTCAACCAGATGCTGGCGGCCTTTCTGCGGAATGACGGCGACCCGGGACTTGCCACTCTGGGCGTGCTGTCCGGCGGCATCTTCAACGTATTCGGGGATTACTTCTTTGTGTTCCCCTGCGACATGGGTATTTACGGCGCGGGTCTTGCCACAGCCATGGGGGCGGGCGTCTCGTTTCTGGTGCTGATGGCCCACTTCCTGCGCCGCACAAACACCCTGCGCCTGGTACGGGTGGAGGGCCTGCCCCGCAAACTGAAAGAAATCGCGGTAACGGGCTTTTCCTCGTTTTTCATTGATGTGGCTATGGGCATCCTGACCATACTGTTCAACCGGCAGATCATGCGGTATGCCGGTGGCAGCGCTCTGGCAGTATACGGCCCCATCATCAATGTCAGCACCTTCGTTCAGTGCTGCGCCTACAGTGTGGGACAGGCGGCGCAGCCCATCATCTCCACCAACTACGGCGCACAACAGGGCGGCCGCATCCGTGAAACGCTGCGCCTGGCGCTGTATACCACGGCCTTCTTCGCCCTGTTCTGGACGGCCCTGAGCTTTGCGGCGCCGAATCTCTATATTCGGGTGTTCATGGATCCCACACCGGAGATCCTGACTATTGCGCCGGCCATCATCCGAACCTACGCCCTGTCGTTCCTGCTGCTGCCGTTCAATATCTTCTCGACGTATTATTTCCAGTCGATCATGCAGCCCAGGGCGGCGTTCATCGTTTCCGTGGCGCGGGGCCTTGTCATCAGCGGCATTTTGATCCTGCTGCTCCCGGCTGTGGCAGGCGCGGATGCCCTGTGGTTCGCCATGCCGGCCACAGAGCTGCTGACGGCGCTGTATACCGCCGCCGCTCTCCGGCGGTACACCAGCGCTCTGGCGGGATAGGAGAAAAGGCGCGGGCCGCTGGCCCGCGCCTTTTTATGCAAATTGGTAAAACCCGATCCCCGACCGGCTCACATGGCCGCCATGGCGGCGTTGACGCTCTCCTCACAGCTGCGCATGGCCAGAATGGTCTTTTCCATCAGCTCCTCCAGCGTCCAGCCCAACCGCTCGGCGCCGGTGGTGATCACATCGCGGGAGCAGCCGGCGGCGAACTTCTTGTCCTTGAATTTCTTTTTCAGGCTGCTGACCTCCATATCCATCACGCTTTTGCTGGGGCGCATGCGGGCGGCAGCGCCGATCAGGCCCGTCAGTTCGTCGGCGGCGAACAGCACCTTCTCCATCTCGTGGGTGGGCTCCACATCGCACACCAGCCCGTAGCCGTGAGAGCATACGGCATGGATCAGGTCGGCATCGCAGCCGGCCTTTTCCAGCAGCTCCGGCGCTTTCAGGCAGTGCTGCTCCGGCCACATCTCAAAGTCAATGTCGTGCAGCAGGCCCGCTGTGGCCCAGAAATCCGCGTCCTCGCCGTAGCCCAGCTCGTTGGCGTACCAGCGCATCACGCCCTCCACCGTCAGCGCGTGCAGGATGTGAAACGGCTCGTGGTTGTACTCCTTCAATGCCGCCAGAGCGGCATCCCGACTGATAACTTCCTTCATTGCGGCAATCTCCTTTGTTGACAGCGCGTTTCCGCGCCGGATTTGGATGCCCTATTGTATCACACGCCGCACCGCTATGCAAGAGCGTTTTCCAGCACACGCAGTACCTCCTGCATATGCCGCAGTTCCTCCCGCAGCAGCGTTTGATAGACAGGCGGGGCCGCTTCGTTTCTGACGGCGGGCGCCGCGGCGCTGCCCCGTGCCTCCGGATAGGGATTCTCCTGCGGATTGACCCGCCGCCAGACCTGGTCAAATTTGCGATAGTCATACAGCTCGTTGTCCATGGGACACCTCCTTTCATGTGAAGCATTGCGGGGCGGGGTGTGGTGTCCCCGCCCCTACGGACGGTTTTGCGAAAGATTTTGTGTATCCTGTGGGCTCCGGCAGGGGGCCCATGTATGCCCGATCCCTCCCCGTGCCATACTATGCCATATGCGCCGCCTCCGCCACCCATTGACACGGTAGGCAAAACCGCCTATAATGGAGAAAAATGCGGAAAAGGCAGGTGGATCGGTATGATGATCTCAACAAAGGGGCGCTATGCGCTGCGGGTGATGGTGGATCTGGCGGAGCACCGGCAGGAGGGTTATATCCCTCTGCGAACGGTGGCCCAGCGCCAAGGTATCAGCCAGAAGTATCTGGAGAGCATCATGACCACCCTGTCCAAGGCCGGCCTTGTGGACGGTACCCACGGACGGGGCGGCGGCTACCGCCTTGTCCAGCCGCCGGAGGCCTACCGCATCGGCCCGCTGCTGCGGGCCATTGAGGGGCCGCTGGCCCCCGTGCAGTGCGTGGAGGATGAGGCCGCCCCCTGCCAGATGGCGGACACCTGCCGCACCCGCGCTCTGTGGCAGGGTCTGGATCAGGTGATACGGGAGTATCTGGACAACGCCACCCTGGCCCAACTGATGGTGGAGGAAAATGGCGAAATCAATTGATTTTTGTCAGATCCTCTGATATAATAGTTCGGGTTTGTTCCAAAACCCCGTGGCGGGCAAGGGTTTCCGCCAGTTCAGTTTGAGGAGGAAGATTCCATGCTGGAATTGAAACATATTTCCTATCGTGTGTCTACGCCGGAAGGTGAGCTGGACATCATCAAGGATGTCTCCATCACCATCCCTGATCACCGCTTGGTGGTGTTTACCGGCCCCAACGGCGGCGGCAAGACCACCCTGGCCAAGATCATCATGGGACTGGTGCAGCCCACCGGCGGCCAGATCCTGTATAACGGCGAGGATATCACCGGTCTGTCCATCACCGAACGGGCGAAGAAAGGCATCAGCTACGGCTTCCAGCAGCCGCCCCGCTTCAAGGGCATCACCGTCCACGATTTGCTGCTGCTGGCAGCGGGGGAGGAGAAGCTCAGCAAGGATCGCTGCTGTGCCTATCTCACCAAGGTGGGTCTGTGCGCCAACGACTATCTGGATCGTGAGGTGGACGTGTCCCTCTCCGGCGGCGAGGTGAAGCGTATCGAAATCGCCACCATCCTGGCCCGCCACAGCGACCTGATGATCTTTGACGAGCCGGAGGCCGGCATCGACCTGTGGAGCTTTGCCCGCCTTACCGAAACCTTTGAGCAGATCCATCAGGAGGGCAAGGCCACCATGATCATCATTTCCCATCAGGAGCGGATCATCCGCCTGGCCGACGAGATCGTGGTTATCGCCAACGGCCAGATCGCCCATCGCGGCAGCACGGAGGAGGTATTCCCCCTGATTCTGGCCGACACCCTGGGCGGCTGCCCTGTTATCGAGAGAAAGGAGGCGTCCCTGTGATCACTGAGATCGACGCGAAGCTGTTGGAAAAGATCGCCGACCTGACCGGCAAGCCGGTGGGCGCCTTCAATATCCGCAAGGACAGCGGCTGCGAAGCCCGCCAGTCCACCGAGCATATTGACATCTCTCCCCGTACCGACGGGAAGTCCGGCATTGACGTGAAATTCAAGCCCGGAACAAAGGGCGAGAAGTGCTATATCCCCGTCATCATCAGCAAAACCGGCGTCAGCGAGCTGGTGTTCAACGACTTCTATGTTCCCGATGACTGTGATGTGGAGATCGTGGCAGGCTGCGGCATCCATAACTCCGGCTGCAACGAGAGCCGTCACGACGGCCTGCATACCTTCCATATCGGCAAAAACAGCCGCGTGCATTACATCGAAAAGCACTACGGCGAAAAGGACGCCGGCCAGACCGGCGGCAACATTATGAATCCCAAGACCGTGGTCTATCTGGGCGAGAATTCCACCATGCAGATGGACACTATCCAGATCCGCGGCATCGACTCCACCAAGCGGGAGACCGATTTCTTCTGCGAAGCCGGAAGTGAAGTGGTGGTCACCGAGCGTCTGCTGACCCACGGCGACCAGATGGCTGAAAGCGATATGAACATCCACCTCAACGGTGACGATGCCCGCGGCCGCGTCATCTCCCGCTCCGTGGCGCAGGATCGCTCCCAGCAGGTGTTCCACCCGGTCATGGTGGGCAATGCCAAATGCTTTGGCCATGTCCAGTGTGATTCCATCATCATGGGTGAGGCCAGGATCCAGTCCATCCCCGCCATCACCGCCAACTCCACCGAGGCCCAGCTGATCCATGAGGCCGCCATCGGCAAGATCGCCGGCGACCAGCTCTTAAAGCTGGAAACCCTGGGACTGACCGAGGAGCAGGCCGAGGACACCATCCTGAAGGGCTTCCTGGCGTAACGCTTGTTTTCGAAAACGAAGTGAAAAAGAAACGAGAGCGCCCCTGTGGGACGCTCTCGTTATGTTATGCGGATTTTCAGGTGTACTGCCGCAGCCCCTCGGTGGCGGAATCTTCATCTGCGCTGATGGTAACGGTGAACTTCACATCATTGGTGTTGCTGAACCGATCCAGCCAGCCCAGGAAGTCCTCTACCGCCTGCAGATCCTTGTCACCGGCGATCTTGCACAGATTGTCCACAAACACGTGGGAAATATCGTAATTGCCGGCGTACAGGCCGCTGATAAAGCCCCGCAGGCACTCGTAATTATTCACATGGTACTCACCGGCGTTGACCAGACGGACATTATAGCTGATGTCGTAGGTCATGTCGGCGCTGGGTTCGATGCAGACGACGCTGCCGTTCTCGCTCTCCACCGCGGCGTGGATCAGCTCGATCAGCTGCTTGGTCTTGCCCGCGCCGTTGGCGCCCATAATCAATCTAACCATAAGAAATCACTCCTTTATCCAAGATAGGAGATGGTTATGCTCCTAATGATAGCATAGCATACCCTTGTCCAAAAAGCAATGACAAAACGGTTAATGTTTCAGCTTTTTCTCCAGCTGGGCCCGCAGCTCCTCATAGCCCGGTTTGCCCAGCAGGGCGAACATGTTCTTTTTATAGGCCTCCACGCCCGGCTGGTCGAAGGGGTTCACATCCAGCAGATAGCCGCTCAGGCCGCAGGCGTATTCAAAGAAGTAGATCAGCTCGCCCAGCGTGTGGGCGTCCTTGCTGCCGGCCTGAACGATGATGTTGGGCACGCCGCCCTCCACATGGGCCAGCAGCGTTCCATCCATGGCCTGAAGGGCCACAAAGTCCATGCTTTTGCCCGCCAGGAAGTTCAGCCCGTCGCCGTCCTGTGGGTCGAAGGGCACCGTCTGCTGCTGGGCGGAGGGGCCGAAGCGCACCACCGTCTCCAGCAGGTGCCGCTCACCCTCCTGAATATACTGCCCCATGGAGTGCAGGTCGGCGGTGAATTCCACACTGGCGGGGAACAGACCCTTGTTCTCCTTGCCCTCGCTTTCGCCGTACAGCTGTTTCCACCACTCCGCCATAAAGCGGAAGGAGGGCTCATAGGCGGCCAGGATCTCGATTTTGCGGCCCATACGGTACATCTCGTACCGTGCGCCGGCATAGCGCCACGCGGCGTTGCGCTCCATGTCGCCGGCGGCGCAGGTCTCCATCATCTCCTCGGCACCGGCCATCAGAGCGTCGATGTCCACCCCTGCGGCGGCAATGGGCAGCAGGCCCACGGCGGTCAGCACGCTGTAGCGTCCGCCGATGTTGTCGGGCACCACAAAGGTCTCGTAGCCGTTGGCGTCCGCCAGGGATTTCAGCGCGCCCTTGTGGGCGTCGGTGGTGGCGTAGATGCGGCGGGCGGCGCCCTCCTTGCCGTAGCGCTGCTCCAGCAGCTCACGGAAGAAGCGGAAGGCCACGGCGGGCTCGGTGGTGGTGCCGGATTTGGAGATCACGTTGACGGAGAAATCCACGTCCTTCACCAGCTCCATCACCTCCGTCAGCGCCTCGCTGCTCAGGCCGTTGCCGATGAAATAGATATTGGGTGTTTCCTTCTTTTTCAGGTTGTAGTTGGGGGAGCACAGGCACTCGATAACGCCCCGCGCCCCCAGATAGGAGCCGCCGATGCCGATGACCACCAGCGCCTGGGAGTCGCTCTGGATTTTCTTGGCCGCCGCCTTGATGCGGCTGTATTCCGCCCGGTCATAGTCCCGGGGCAGGTGTACCCAGCCGGTAAACTCGCCGCCGCGGCCGTTCCCCATTTGCAGGCAGCTGTGTGCCAGCTTCAGGCGGGGTGCCAGCGCCGCCTCATAGGGCAAGCGCAGAAAGCTCTGGATATTGGTCAGATCAACGTGTATCATCCTACATTCCTCCTATGTGCAATAGTCGTTCTTAAAGGGTAATATTACAACACCCCGCCGGAAAATACAAGGGGAAATCCGCGGTTTTTTCCGCTAAGCGCAGAAGATCAGCATTTGCAGCATGCGGGTGGTCATCTCGCCCCAGCTGAGAGCCGCTACCGGCTCCGCAGCCAAAAGAGGCACCGTCAGCAGCGTATCGCCTCCGCTGTCGGTGACGGTCAGTGTGCCCAGCTGCTGCCCCGCCTGCACAGGTGCAGCCACCGACTCCGGCAGGTCAACGGTCTGGGTCAGGCTGCCGGCGCGGCTTTTCTCCACCAGCAGGGTGTGTCCCTCCGCCGGCAGGGTCAGTGCCACGCTGTCTGCCGCTCCCAGCGTTACCGGCAGAGGAGCAAGAGGCTCCTGGGGCTGAACGTCCACCAGCGTATAGGTGGAAAAACCGTAGTTCAGCAGCGTTTTGGCGTCGGCGTTGCGGCTGTCGGAGGTAGTGCCCTTCATGATAACGGCGATCAGCTCCATGCCGTCCCGCTCCGCCGTGGCGCTGATGCAGTAGCCCGCCTCGCGGGTAAAGCCGGTCTTCAATCCCGTGGCCCCGTCGTAAAAGCGGATCAGTTTATTGGTGTTGCTCAGGCCGAAGGTGCCGCCCCGCAGGGTGTCCATCCAGATGGTGGTGTAGTTCCGTACCTCCGGATGGTGCAGCAGCAATTCGCGGCTCATCAGAGCGATGTCGTGGGCGGAGGTGACGTGTCCCTCCGCCGTCAGTCCGGTGCAGTTGACGAAATGGGTGTCCTTCATGCCCAGCTCACGGGCGCGGTTGTTCATCTGCTCCACAAAAAGCTCCGTCACCCCCGCCACATGCTCCGCCAGCGCCACCGCCGCGTCGTTGCCGGAGGACACGCACACCGCTTTCAGCAGATCATCCACCGTGATCTGCTCCCCCTCCGCCAGAAACACCTGGCTGCCGCCCATGCCGGCGGCGTAGGCACTGACGGTGACGGTGTCGTCCAGGGCGATGCGCCCGCTGGAAATGGCCTCCATGGTCAGCAGCACCGTCATGATCTTGGTGACGCTGGCGGGGGGCAGGGCGTCGTGTTCGTTCTGAGCGTAGAGGATCTGCCCCGTTGTCTTCTCCATCAGAAGCGCCGCGTGGGAGGTCAGCGTCAGCTCCACGCCCCAGCAGGGCCGCGCCAGTCCCCATACCAATACCAATGCCGCCAGAAAACCCACCGCTCGTTTCATCGCCATGCCCTCCTTGTTTCTTTGGTGCCATCCTATGTGTCTGCCGGCTTGGCCTATGCCCGCCCCGGGGAAAAGTGCCGCCGCGGCGATTTTCGCCTTGCATTGGGCGGAAAAGTATGATATGATATCTCCACTTGCAGGATTCGTACATCGGTAGTACATCGGCTTCCCAAGCCGAGGAGGCGGGTTCGACTCCCGTATCCTGCTCCATACCCCCCCAAAGCCACATGGCTTTGGGGGTTACTATTTACCGTGATTGACAAGTGCGAGACTTCTATGCTACAATAGCGTTCCAAAATCAGTGTGGATTTTTTGAAGCACGCATTCATTTTCCGCCGCGCCCCTCACCGGTGCGCGGTGTTTTTTACAGGAAGGGGCGGATGAAGATGCAGGCAGCGATCAGTGAATGGGAGCGCATGGTATCAGGGCGGCTCTATAACCCCGCTGACAAGGAGATCACAAAGCGGCACCGTGAGGGTATGATCCGCTGCGACCGCTTCAACCGCACGCGGCTGTGGCGCGGCAAGGCAAAGCAGCGGGCGCTGGAGCGGCTGATCCCCTCCGCAAAAGGGAAAAATTTCGAGGCGTTTGCGCCCTTTTACTGCGAGTACGGCGTGAATATCCATGTGGGGCAGAACTGCTTTGTCAACTACAACAGCGTGTTTCTGGATGTGGCACCTATCACACTGGGAGACAATGTCCTCATTGGCCCCAATGTGACGCTGGCCACGCCGAATCATCCGTTCATGGCGGAGGAACGAGCCTATACGGATTACCCCAACGGTTGTCACGAGTTGGAGTACGCCGAGCCTATTACACTTGAGGATCACTGCTGGCTGTGCGCAGGCGTGACCGTGTGCGGCGGCGTGACCGTCGGGGCGGGCAGCATCATCGCCGCTGGTGCGGTAGTGACCCGGGACATCCCACCCAACAGCATTGCTGCCGGTGTGCCCGCCAGGGTGCTGCGGCAGATCAATGAGAACGACCGCCTGAACGTGTGGGAGAAGTATGTAAAAAACGAACCGCTCGGCGCGCGGCGGTGACAGGAAAAGCGGTGCGCCTTGCTATCATAAAAAATTGCTGTACGAGGACACTGCCATGGATCGCTGCGCATATACACCCATCACGACTGACCCCATCGTGCTGAACCTGAACGGCTGCAGGGACTGGAGCACATTACACCGGCGTATCCGCGAGACGTTCGGGTTTCCCGACTATTACGGAGAAAACTGGGACGCCATGTGGGACTGCCTGACAGATGTATTTATGCTGCCGGTGCAAAGACACGTTGTTGTGGAAGGCTTTGCCGACCTGCCCCAAGCGCTGAGGGCGTACGCCGCTCCGATGGAGGAGATTTTCCGCGACCTGCAGGAGAAATATCCCTGGGTCACTGTCAGATACCGTTGACCGCAGAGATGTCTGCGGCGACAGATGCCTTCATAGAAGAAAAGACGCCTCAAAGGCGTCTTTTCTTCTATCCTTTTTATTCCTTGCATACCGCTTTCGCCGGCAGCCTGACCCGAAAGGCGAACACCGCCGCCGCGATGCACAGCGCGGCATCAATGCACCAGATCAGGGTATAGCCGCCGGTGGCGGACACAGTCAGACCGCCGATCCACGCGCTGACGAAGCTGCCCACCTGATGGAACAGAAACGCCACGCCAAACAGCGTGCCCAGCGCCGCAGCGCCGAACCGCCGCCCGATCAGACCGGAGGTAGGCGGCACCGTAGCCATTCCGGTAAAGCCCAGCAAAATGGCGAACAGGTACATGCTGGCCGGGGACTTCGGCAGCAGCAAAAGGCCGACGATCCACAGGGTGCGGGAGGCATAAAAGCAGCCCAGCACCGTTTTCATAGAAAAACGGCTGCCCAGATAACCGGAGACGACGCTGCCCGCCATGGTGGCAATGCCGTAAATGGAAAAGGCATAGGTGACGTTCTGCTCCGAAAAGCCATAGGTGGTGAACTGGGTATAGAGGTGCGTCTCGATAATGGCCATGTGGAACCCACAGGTGAAGAAAGCCAACGACAGCAGCCGGTACGAGCGGTCATGAAAGGCCTCCCTCAACAGCGGCCGCAGCAGGGGTGGTGTACGCTCCGTCTGCGTGGCATCGGCCCTGCGCAGCAACAGCAGCACAGGCATCAGACACGCCAGCGGCAGACACAGCGCGACAACAGCGCCCCACAGGCCGAAGCTGTCCAGCACACCCCGCAGCAGCAGCGCCAGCAGAATACTGCCCAGCCCGCTGCTGGCGTTGATGACGCCGGACACGGCGGAGGCCCGCTTTTCCCCCAGCAGCGGCGTGACGCCCCCCATGATCAACCCGAAGGAGAAGGCCCCCAGCCCCGCGGGCATTAAAATACCGAAGCACAGCAGCAGCGCCCACGTGCCGCGGCACAAGGGCGTCAGCACCAGCCCCAGTGCCGCCATGGCTGCGCCGCACAGCAGTACGAACACGTTGGAGGTCTTTAGCGCCACCGCGCCGAACACCGGCTGCATGATGCCGAAGGCCAGCTGCGCCGCCGCCAGCACAAAGCTGATACCGGCATAATCCACGCCGCTGGCACCGGCAATGGCGCTGCGCATCAAACCGTAGTTGGAGCGAATGCCGCCGCCCAGCGCATATACCAGACAGACCGCCGCCACCACCAAAGACACCGAAAACCGACCCGTTTGCTTTTCTTTCATCGCCAACCTCCCAAAATCGTAAGCTTCCTGTTGCGGACAGGGGAGTTCTCTGTTATAATAACAAAAAAGAAACGTGCAATCAAATTGAAAGGTATGAAGAAAGAATTCGATTCTATTGAACAAAAAAGGCGGCGCCATGGAACTGAAATATCTGGTTACATTTCAAACCATCCTGCAGTGCGGCAGCTTTTTAGAGGCCGCCCGACGGCTGAACTACACCCAATCCACCATCACCTTTCAGATGCAGCAGCTAGAAAACGAGCTGCACGTTCCCCTGTTCGAAAAAATCGGCCGCCGGATGGCCGTCACCCAGGCGGGGCGGGAGCTGGTGCCCTACGTGGAGGCTGTGCTGCAGTCGGTGGAGCGGCTGTCCAACTACGGAAAGGAATACGCCCGGCTGTCCGGCACCCTGCAGGTGGCCGTGGCGGAAACGCTGCTGACCTATCAGATGCAGCCCATCCTCGCGCGGTTTCGGGAGGAGGCCCCCGGCGTCAAGCTGTCCATCCGGTGTGAGAATTGCTTTCGGATCCGGGATGAGGTGCTGCGGGGCGCGGTGGATATCGGCGTACACTACGATGTGGGCGGCTACGGCGGCTCCATGACCATCCAGCCGCTGGCGGACTTTCCCATCACGCTGGTGGCTGCGCCCCGGCGGCAGTGCAGCGACCTCGATTTCGGCGCCGCAAACGGCCGCCAGCCCATCCCCCTGATCACCAACGACAAAAACGGGATCTACCAGCGGATCATGGAGCGCTGGCTGTCCCGCCGCAAGATCGTGCTGGAAAACGTCATCGAGCTGGGCAACACGGAAACGGTGAAAAGCTGCGTGGCGGGCGATCTGGGTATCGCCCTGCTGCCCCGTTTTGCCGTGGAGCCACAGCTGGCCGACGGTACGCTTCAGGCGGTGGACAGCGATTTTTCACGTGAGTGCATCACCGCCGTCTGTTCCCACCACAAAAACAAATGGGTCACCCCCGCCATGGAACTGTTCATGCGCCTGACACAGGAGCATTTCGCCTTGCTGCAGCAAGCCGCGAAATGATGCCTAAAAATAAACAGAGAGGAGACACCCCATGTCCTTTACCCTGCCCCCCTATCGCCAGCCCGATTTCACGCAGCCTCATCTGGCCGCTGCCCCCGACGCCCAGTGGCGCCCCGCGGAGCGTGACGGCGTGGTGCCCGACAATTTCCACAGCACATCCATGTATCCCGAGTATTTCAAGCTTGACGGTCAGTGGCGTCTGGCGGAGGAAAGCCGCATGGATGCCTGCGTCGTCCTGCGCCCCGATGGCCGTCTGGACATGGTGGAGGCCCGCAATGTCAAGCAGGGCGACCGCGTCATCCTGGGCCGCACCGAGCGGGGCGAGGAGGGCATCTACCTCCACTGCGACGGCTTCGCCGCGGCGCGGGAGGATAACGACGACCAGTTCGTCTTCCGCCAGGGCCGCAGCCGCGAGACCTCCTACGCCAAGGATTACGATGATCTTGCCGCCCTGCTGCGGTACGAGCGTGACCATGGCCGTATCCTCTGGGTCATGGGCCCCGCTTTCGCCTTTGATGCCGGCGCCCGCGCCGCCATGGAGGCCATGATCGCGGCGGGCTACTGCCACGGCCTGCTGGCGGGCAATGCCCTGGGCACCCATGATCTGGAGGCCGCCTACCTCCATACCGCGCTGGGACAGGACATCTACACCCAGCGCAGCCAGCCCAACGGCCACTATCACCACCTGGACGTGCTGAACAAGGTGCGCCGCAGCGGCTCCATCCCCCGCTTCATTCAGGATCACCACATCGACAACGGCATTATGTACGGCTGCGTCAAGCATCACGTCCCCTTTGTCCTGACCGGTTCCATTCGGGACGATGGCCCCCTGCCGGAGGTGTACGCCGACGTGTACGAGGGCGCCTCGGCCATGCGTGCGCTGGTGCGCGGCGCCACCACCGTCATCTGCCTGGCCACCATGCTGCACACCATCGCCACCGGCAATATGACCCCCTCCTTCCGCGTGCTGCCCGACGGCACCGTGCGTCCCGTCTACCTCTACGCCGTGGATGCTGACGAATTCGTAGTCAATAAGCTGCTGGATCGCGGCAGTCTCTGCGCCACCACCATGGTTACCAATGTGCAGGACTTCATCACCAAGGTTGCCCGCGACCTGGGCGTCTATCCCTCCCGCGGCGATTGACATTCCCATCCCGCCGCGCTACAATGGATGGGAGCAAACGGAAGGGGAGACTGCCATGGACATTCACGGACTGCAAAAGCTGACGCTGCTGGACTTCCCGGGCCATGTGGCCTGTACGGTGTTTCTGGCGGGCTGCGATTTCCGCTGCCCCTTCTGCCACAACGGCGGTCTGGTGCTGGGCGGCATGGAGCCTCTGATGGACGAGGCGGCCCTGCTTACGTTCCTGAAGAAGCGGCAGGGTCTGCTGGACGGCGTGGCCGTCACCGGCGGCGAACCCCTGCTGCGTCCCGACCTGCCCCGCCTGCTGGGGGAGATCAAGGCGCTGGGCTACGCCGTGAAGCTAGATACCAACGGCAGCCATCCCGCCGCCCTGCGTGCGCTGGCTGCGGATGGTCTGGTGGATTATGTAGCCATGGATATCAAAAACAGTCCCGCCGCCTACGCTGCCACCGTCGGCGTGCCGGACTTCGACTTGGCGCCTGTTGAGGAGAGCGTCGCCTTTCTCCTCTCCGGTGCCGTGGCGTATGAATTCCGTACCACCGCCGTGGCGGAATTCCACACTGACGCCTCTTTTGCCGCCATTGCCCGGTGGATTGCCGGTGCAGAGCGCTACTTTATCCAGTGCTTTACCGACCGGGATGCCGTTCTGCAGGCGGGGCTTCACGCTCCCGCGAAAGAGCAGCTGGAGCACTGGGCGGATATCGTCCGCCCTCTGGTGCCCCGTGTGGAATTAAGAGGGGTGTAAGAACAGGTGACCGCTGGCGTGATCGTGCGCCGCCGCATCGTCAAATTTGCGTAGGGGCGGGGTTCTGCCCCGCCCGCCGTTCAACGCAAGTGTCGCTGTAAATGGAACGGGCGGGGTAGAACCTCACCCTTCAAATACACCACATCTTGTGACGATTAGAAAATCTTATACACCAGATATAGGCATTTCGCCTTGACAACCCCCATATATGTGGTATACTTGGAGATGCAGCTGACACAAGCCGCATCTCATTTTATTTTCCGCCCACTGGGCGTGGCATACGAGAGAAGGAGGAGCATCACATGTATCGGGTAACGAAACGAGACGGAACCATCGCCGAATTTGATATCGCCAAGATCAGCGCCGCCATCACCAAGGCCTTTGACGCCATGGGAAAGCAGTATCATCCCAGCGTCATGGACATGCTGGCCCTGCGGGTCACCGCAGAGTTCGAGCCGAAGATCAAGGACGAGCTGGTGGCCGTGGAGGATATTCAGGACTGCGTGGAAAAGGTGTTGTCCGAGGCGGGCTACGCCGACGTGGCCAAGGCCTACATCCTCTACCGCAAGCAGCGGGAGAAAGTCCGCAACGTGGGCAGCGCTCTGCTGAACTATAAGGATCTGGTGGACAACTATCTCCAGATCAACGACTGGCGTGTCAAGGAGAATTCTACCGTCACCTATTCCGTGGGCGGCCTGATCCTCTCCAACTCCGGCGCCATCACCGCCAACTACTGGCTCAGCGAGATCTACGATCCCGAAGTGGCCGAGGCTCACCGCAACGCCGACCTGCATCTCCATGACCTGAGCATGCTGACAGGCTACTGCGCCGGCTGGAGCCTGAAGCAGCTGATCCAGGAGGGCTTGGGCGGCGTGGTGGGCAAGATCACCTCCTCTCCCGCCAGCCATCTCAGCACCCTGTGCAATCAGATGGTGAACTTCTTGGGTATCATGCAGAATGAGTGGGCGGGTGCGCAGGCTTTCTCCTCCTTCGATACTTACCTGGCCCCCTTCGTCAAGGTGGACGACCTGACCCAAAAGGAGGTCAAACAGTGCATCCAGTCCTTTGTCTACGGTGTCAACACGCCCTCCCGCTGGGGCACCCAGGCGCCCTTCAGCAATATCACGCTGGACTGGACTGTGCCCCGTGACCTGAAGGATCAGCCTGCCATCGTGGGCGGCCGCGAGCGGGACTTCACCTATGGCGACTGCCAGAAGGAAATGGACATGGTTAACAAAGCCTTCATCGAAATCATGATCGAGGGCGATGCCAATGGCCGCGGCTTCCAGTACCCCATCCCCACCTATTCCATCACCCGCGACTTCGACTGGAGCGAGTCCGAGAACAACAAGCTCCTCTTTGAGATGACCGCCAAATACGGCACCCCCTATTTCTCCAACTACATCAACTCCGATATGGAGCCCAACGACGTCCGCTCCATGTGCTGCCGCCTGCGCCTTGACCTGCGTGAGCTGCGGAAAAAGTCCGGCGGCTTCTTCGGCTCCGGCGAATCCACCGGCTCCGTGGGTGTGGTGACTATCAACCTACCCCGCATTGCCTATCTTGCCAAGGACGAGGCCGACTTCTACGCCCGTCTGGACAAGCTGATGGACGTGGCCGCCCGCTCCCTGAAGACCAAGCGCACCGTCATCACCAAGCTCCTCAACGCGGGCTTGTACCCCTATACCAAGCGGTATCTGGGCACCTTCGACAACCACTTCTCCACCATCGGCCTCATCGGCATGAACGAGGTGGGCCTCAACGCCAACTGGCTGCGCAAAGACCTGACCCATCCCGAGACTCAGGCCTTTGCCAAGGACGTGCTCAACCACATGCGTGAGCGGCTCAGCGACTATCAGGAGCAGTACGGCGACCTGTACAATCTGGAGGCCACTCCCGCCGAGTCCACCACCTACCGCTTCGCCAAGCACGACAAGAAGCACTATCCCGACATCATCACCGCCAACGAGAACGGCACCCCCTACTACACCAACTCCAGCCACCTGCCTGTGGGCTATACCGAGGATATCTTCTCCGCCCTGGACGTGCAGGATGAGCTGCAGACCCTCTATACCTCCGGCACCGTGTTCCACGCCTTCCTGGGCGAGAAGCTGCCGGATTGGAAGGCCGCTGCCCAGCTGGTGCGCAAGATCGCCGAGAACTACAAGCTGCCCTATTACACCCTGTCTCCCACCTATTCCGTCTGTAAGAACCACGGCTACCTGTCCGGCGAGGTGTCCACCTGCCCTGAGTGCGGCGAGCGTACCGAGATCTACAGCCGCATTACCGGCTATTACCGCCCCGTCCAGAACTGGAACGACGGCAAGGCGCAGGAGTTCAAGGATCGCAAGGTCTACGACATCGGACACTCCCATCTGACCCATCAGGGTGTCCTGCATCCCGATGTGAAGCCGGAGATCACCCCGGAGCAGCCTGATCGTCCCGCCGAAACGCCCGCCGGAAATACCTGCGGCGCGGTGAAGCTGTTTGCCACCCGTACCTGCCCCAACTGCAAGCAGGCGGAAAAATTGCTCGCTGACGCCGGTATCCCCTTTACCCGCCTGCTGGCGGAGGAGAACGGCGCCGAGGCCGCCCGTCTGGGCATCCGTCAGGCCCCCACACTGGTGGTGGGCGACGGCGAGGATAAGTATGTGGGTCTGGCCGCCGTGCGTCAGTTTATTGCCCAGTATAACAGCTGATAAAGCCCGTTTTTCACCCCCATAACCGCGTTTTATGTACCGAAAAAGCCCCCTTTTAGGGGGCTTTTTCCGGAATAAGCGGAGCGCTGAAATGCACGGAACCAAAGCCTCCCCTGTGTAAGGGGAGGTGGCGCGAAGCGCCGGAGGGGTTGTCCGGTAATAGACAATCCCCCAGTCTCGCTTCCGCTCGACAGCCCCCTTTACACAAGGGGGCCTTGATCCCCAACAACAAAAGGAGGCAGCATCTATGTATGATATCATCGTGGTCGGCGGTGGGCCCGCCGGATTGACGGCGGCGCTGTACGCCGCTCGGGCCGGCAAGACCGTGGTCGTGGTTGAGCGGGAGAATACCGGCGGCCAGATCGTCTATTCCCCCCTGGTGGAGAACTATCCCGCCGTGCCCGCCATGTCCGGCGCGGACTTTGCCCAAAAGCTCACCGAGCAGGTGGAGGCTCTGGGTGTGGAGATCCTGTATGACGAGGTCACGGGTCTTGTGCGTGGCGGTGAGGGCTTCACGGTGCGCTGCACTGGCGGCGAGAAGCTCTGCCGTGCCGTGGTGCTGGCCACCGGCGCTGCCCACCGCCATCTGGGGCTGGACGGCGAGGAGGAGCTGGTGGGCTGCGGCGTGTCCTACTGCGCCGTGTGTGACGGCGCCTTCTACACCGGCCGTGATGTGGCGGTGGTGGGCGGCGGCGACACCGCGTTGCAGGACGCCCTGTTCCTTGCCAACAGCTGCCGCCATGTGACGCTGATCCATCGCCGCGACCGGTTTCGGGGTGAGGATCGTCTGGTGCGCCGCGTGGTGCAGCGGGAGAATATTACCATCCTCTACAGCCACACTGTGGAAGCGCTGCACCAGTCGGGCGGCGAGCTGACCGCCGTTACCGTGAGGAACGTGAAGACCGGTGAAACGCGACAGCTGGCGGTGGACGGCCTGTTTGCCGCCGTGGGACAGCTGCCCCAGAGCACGCCCTTTGCCGCACTGGTGGACACCGACGGGGGTTACTATCAGGCGGGAGAGGACACCCTGACCGGCTGCGCGGGCGTGTTTGCCGCCGGAGACGGGCGGGCGAAGTCCGTCCGCCAGCTGACTACCGCCGTGGGCGACGGCGCCGTGGCGGGTCTGGCGGCGTGTCAATACGTGGACGCGCTGTAAAAACGACAGGGGATGCTGCGTGATTGGCGGCGGCATGTGGTCATGCCGTCCTGCGGAGAGGTGCGGTAAACGTGCGTAGGGGCCGACGACTCTGTCGGCCCGATCGGAAACCGGCCGTACTTTCGATAGGGGCGGACAGGGGCGTCTGCCCCTACAAACGGTCTTGATACCCGGTACGTAGGGTGGCCCGTCCCCAGGCCGCCGCGAGTAACGCTGTTTGTTCTGCCGTTGCAACGCATGAGCGGTGTCGTCGGAGCGCGAAATATCTTTTTCAAGCATAGCGGCATCAAATTTCAGAAATTTTCCTCATAACACTACATGAGCTATTGCTCATGACGCTGCGTCATATGCTACACTACCCCCTGTAAGGAGGTGAGACGCTATGTCCAAATACACCACGGGAGAGCTGGCGAAGCTGTGCGGTGTCACCGTGCGGACGGTGCAGTACTACGACACCCGGGGCATCCTGATCCCCACGGAGCTGTCCGAGGGCGGGCGGCGGCTGTACACCGACGACGATTTGCGGCGGCTGAGGATCATCTGCTTTCTGCGGGATATGGGCCTGCCCATCGACGCCATCGGCCAGCTGCTGGCCGAAGAGGAGCCGGGGCGGGTCATCGAGCTGCTGCTGGAGCAGCAGGAGCGGGAGGTGCGCTGCCAGCTGGCGCAGAGCCAGTCCCAGCTGGAAAAGCTGGAGGAGCTACGGCGGCAGGCACGGCAGCGGGAGCAGTTCTCAGTGGAATCCATCGGCGACATAGCGTATCTGATGGAGCGACGCGCACAACTGAAACGGATACACACCACTCTGCTGCTGGCGGGACTGCCCATGTCGCTGCTGGAGGTGACGGGGCTGGTGCTGTGGATCGTCACCGGTATCTGGTGGCCCTTTGTGATATACCTGCTGCTGGCGGTGCCCTTTGGTATTCTGATTAGCCGGTACTATTTCCGGCGGGTGGCCTATCTGTGCCCCCAGTGTCACACGGTGTTCCGTCCGGCGCTGAGAGAGGCGTTCTTCGCCCGTCATACCCCCTCGGCCCGAAAGCTGACATGCACCTGCTGCGGCTATCACGGCTTCTGCGTGGAGACGGTGGGAGGTGACAGGGAATGAAGCGGTTCCTGACCAAGTACCGCGCTCCCCTGCGCTTTACGCTGGCGCTGCTGCCCCTTGGCGCCGCGGCGGGCTATCTGGTGATCCGCTATCAGATCGACCTGTATGACGAGGGGACGCTGGCCGCCATGCTGGCCCAGCTGGGCAGCACGGCGGTGCTGCTGGCTGTGGGCACGGTGCAGACGGTGGTATACGCCGCCGTGTGCGGTTTTTTTGGATACATTCTGGCGGAAAAGTTGGGGCTGATGCGTCCCCTGCGGCTGGAAAAGGGGCCGCTGCTGCGGACGCTGGCGGTGTCGATCCCGCTGGGACTGCTGTTCAGTCTGGACTATTGGACGTTCGGCGCGTGGCTGCCGGGTACGGCGGTGCAGACCGGTGCGGCGGCGGGGCTGACGGTGTGGGGTTGGGCCTCCGCTATTCTGTACGGCGGCGTGATGGAGGAGCTGTTCATGCGGCTGTTCCTCATGAGCCTGTTGGCCTTTCTGGGGTGGAAGTTGTTTTTCCGATCCAGGGAGACGGCGCCGGAGGGCGTCATCGCGGCGGCCAATATGCTGGCGGCGCTGCTGTTCGCGGCGGGGCACCTGCCCGCCACGGCGGGCGTCTTCGGCACGCTGACGCCGCTGATTCTGGTGCGGTGTTTTCTGCTGAACGGCGGCTTCGGCCTGGTGTTTGGACGGCTGTACCGGAAGTACGGTATCCAGTACGCCATGCTTAGCCACGCGGTGCTGCACATTGTCAGTAAGACCGTCTGGACGCTTTTTACATAAGAGGGAAAGGAAAAAATCAATGGCGTATATCACGCTGTACGCCGCGCCCATGGAGGGGCTGACCTCCTGGTTGTGGCGGCAGGCCCATCGGGAGATCTTCGGCGGTGTGGACAAGTATTTCACGCCGTTTCTGTCGCCCAACGCCAATCTGTGCTTTCAGCGCAGGGAGCTGGACGAGATCCCCGGGGAGCCGGACACCGTGCCTCAGCTGCTGACCAACCGCAGCGACCACTTTTTGTGGGCGGCGGGGGAGCTGAAAGCCCGGGGCTATCAGGAGGTCAATTTCAATCTGGGTTGTCCTTCCGGTACGGTGACGGCCAAGCGCAAGGGCTCCGGCCTGCTGGCCTATCCGGAGGAGCTGGCGCGCTGTCTGGACGGCATCTTTGCCGGAACGACGGACATGCGGGTGTCCGTCAAGACCCGCATCGGGAAGAACGATCCGGCGGAGTGGGAAGGCCTGCTGGCACTGTACGAACGCTATCCCCTCTATGAGCTGATCGTCCACCCCCGCATCCAGAGGGAATTTTACAAAGGCGCCGTTCATCGGGATGCCTTTGACCGTGCGTTGGCGGTGTATGCGGGGCGGCTGGTGTATAACGGCGACCTGTTCACAGCGGCGGATGTGGCGGCCTTTCAGGCCCAATATCCCCAGGTGGAGGCCGTAATGGTGGGCCGCGGGCTGATGGCCGATCCGGCGCTGGCGCGGCGGCTGCGGGGCGGTGCGCCCGCCTCCCGACAGGAGCTGACGGAGTTTCACGGCGTGCTGCTGGAGGGTTACCGCCAACGGCTGGACGGCCCCGCGCCGGTGCTGCACCGGATGCGGGAGCTGTGGAACTATCTGGTGGAGCGCTTTGAGGAGACTGAGCGTCCTCTGAAAGCCATCCGCAAAGCAAAGGATCTGGCTGCCTACGAGACGGCGGCAAGGGAGATCCTGCGAAACTGTCCGATGAAATAGAAAAGAGACTGGTTCAGGAAACCAGTCTCTTTTTTAATAAGCTTCGCAGAATTTACGCCGCGCACGGCACAGTCGGCCGCAGCCTTTTTGACAGCAAAATCGAAGGTTTTGCGCCAGTTCGTTTTACTCGTCATCCAATCGCCGCAGGCCCGCCACATCGGACACCGGCAGGGAGAAGCTGATGGCGCCCGCCGGTGTGGAGGGGCCCGCGTCCTTGTTGATGGCGTTCATGATGGCGGCCTTTTCCTTTCCGCTGGCTACGATGTAAATGACATCCTTTTCGTTGGCCAGCGTTACGCCGAAGAATTTTTCGGTGCCGATGGCGCCGGTGCCCTTGGCGTGCAGCACTGTGCCGCCGCCGGCCCCCGCGCTGCGGGCCGCGTCCATCACCATGTCGGAGTGACCCTCGTTCAGGATCACCACGATCAGTTCATAATCAAA
>CAKTQM010000018.1 GCA_934597125.1 uncultured Oscillospiraceae bacterium | reverse complement strand
ACATAATTTGCATTATGTGGTATTCCTGTCAAAACCAAAAGTTTCCTTTTCGCATAGTAGTCCTATATTACGACAAAAAGCGCAGAAAGTCAATATATATTGACCTGTTAATTAAATAACAAACACTTTATTAGGCCATATAATGATCATTTTACATATCCAGCGCATGCGAAACGAGCCGGATCCTCCTACGCGATAGGTGTATCCGGCTTATCGAGGTTACCCGCAGCGAAAAAGATCTGTCAAAAATAAATCGTAAAAAAAGCAAGCCAGACCGCCGCTACTTTCATATCACATAATGCAAATTATGTAGTGGAATGAAAGCCTGGCGGTTGTTTTCTTGCAAAATAGAGGTACGCGGCCAAGATCATTGACAGAAAGGGGAACTGAGCATGGAGCAGAATCTGGAGTCCTATCTCAAATCCATGAAGATCAAGACAAAGTCTTTCGGTGGATATGATCCGGAAGACGTTATTTTGAAAATGACTGAGGTAGCGAAGCTTGCCCGCAGCGAGGGGAGCGGCGGTCAACTGGAGGAGTACCGCGCACAGGCGGAAGCCGCCTTAAACGAGGAAAAGCAGCGGTGCCAGGAGATGGAACATACGCTCTCGACCCAGGAGGAAAAGCTTCGCCAGACGGAAGAAGAACTGGCGGAAAAGACGAAGCAACTTTGCCAGACGGAAGAGGAGCTGGCAGAGAAAACAAAGCTGCTTTGCCAGACAGAGGAGGAAAAGCAGCGCCTTGAGGCGGAGCTGGAAGAACTGCGCTCACAGCGCACCGCGGTACAGCCGGAGGCTGCAGCGCACGCCGCAGTGTGTGCCGAGCCTGCGCAGGAGGAGCCGCTCTTCGGACAGGACAGCGATGCGGAGAAGCTTCGTGTTCTGCTGGCCTCTATCGAACTGGCCAAGTCGGATATCCTCGCCCACTACAAGGAACAGGCCATCAAGGACGCGAATCGCATCCAGGCGGAGTCGTTCATTATAGAGCAGAAGAACAACCAGCTGCAAAAAATGCTGGAGGAGGATTCCCACTCCCTGTCGCTGACGCTGGATACCCTGCTGACGCAGGCGCAGCAGATGAAGAACCAGCTCATGAGCCTGTGCGCCAACGAGAATGGAACCGCAGAATAACGCCGCTGACATACTGCTGGACAAGCTGCTGGAACTGCGGCTGGAGGCGATCCGCCGCAAAAAGGCCGCCCGTGCCGCGATCCTGCGGATCGTGCTGACCGCTACGGCGGTGTACCTCCTGTTCGGTGTGGTGTGCGGCGTAGGCTTTGTCAAAGGCGAATCCATGGAGCCTGCGTTGTTCAGCGGGGATATCGTGCTGTTTTTTCGCCTCCGTTCCCACTATGCCGTTGGCGACATCGTACTGGTGCGGACGGATGGCAGCTATATCAAGCGGGTGGCGGCGCTCCCCGGACAGACGGTGGACATCGACAATCAGACCCACCGCCTGCTGATAGACGGCGCACCGGCGGAGGATGACTATGCCCGCGGCGACACCTTTCGCAAGATCGGCTGCAGCCTGCCGCTGACGCTGGGAGAGGACGAATATTTTGTCCTGGGGGATTCCCGCGAGAACAGCGTGGACTCCCGCAATTTCGGCGCGGTGCGGAAAGAGCAGCTGTGCGGGCAAATTATCGCCCTGCTGCGTATTGAGGGCTGAATAGTGCAATGAGAAAGAAACATATCGGTGCGCTCGCGTGGCTGCTGGCTATGCTGCTGACGCTGAGCGCCTGCGGAGGCGGTGGTTTGCCGCCTGACGACCCCTTATACCCCTCTCAGACAAATCTGGCTGAGCTGCATATCGAATCCGCCTGGTCAGTTGGCATGACCGGCAAGGGTGTAAAGATCGCCCTGATCGACACCGGCGTGGCGGAGCATCCCGATCTGAACAGCAGACGCATCACCGGAAAGAGCTACGTGGATGAGGACGAGAGCGACCTCACCGATAAGGTGGGACACGGCACGTTTATCGCGGGCCTTCTGGCGGCGTCGCGGGGCAACGGCAAAGGCATTGCCGGAATGACAGACAGCGACCTGGTTGTCCTTAAGGTGTGGAGCACCAGCGGACAGGCCAGCATTACCGCGCTGGCGCAGGCGATCCGTGACGCGGTGGATGTATACGGCTGCGGCGTGATCAACCTCTCCATGGGAACACCCAACGACAGTGCGCAGCTGCGCGAGGCGGTGGATTATGCGGCTCAACAGGGCGCCATATTGGTGGCCTCCGCCGGCGGCGACAGCGAAACGCCGGTCTATCCCGCCGCTTATGATGCCGTGGTGGGTGTAGACGCCCTGAACGCGGCGGGCGAACTGCCGGAGACCGCCGCCCGAAACGGCAGCGTGTTTGTCACCGCGCCCGGGGAAGAACTGGTGAGTCTGGGCGTCAACGGCGGCTACGTTCACGGCGGCGCGGGCGCCAGCTATGCGGCGGCGCAGGTAACGGCGCTGGCGGCCATCGCCAAACAGTACCAGCCCTATCTGACATGCGAGGGCTTCATGGAACTGCTGAAAACCACCACCGTCGATAAAGGCGCGGCGGGCTATGATACAGACTACGGCTGGGGAGCGGTGGACGCCGCGCCGCTGGTCGAAATACTGAGCAGTCAGGGCTGACGCCCTGCATAGAGAAAGAGAACCACAGCAAGGGAAAGGAGAACACAACCATGATACGAAAAAAGACCGCACCATCGTATCGCCTGATATGTGTGGTGCTGGCGGTGGTACTGCTGCTGGCGCTTGCCGTACCCGGTTTGGCGGAGCACCAGTGGTCGAATCAGATCCACTCTTTCGAGCGGAACGACCCCGTCTATGACGAGACGGTGGAGCTGGGAACGGCGCGGGACGCGCTGCACCTGCCCGATACGCTCCGCGCCATCGTAGGCATTCCGGAGGAGATGGATGTCTCCACCTTCCTTCAGGCAGCGCCGGAGGCCGATACCAGCGACGGCTCGGAGAGCTTTGACTACTACTGGTACGGCTACGTAGCGCCCAAGGGCGCCGACGCGTTGGTGGAAGCGGGCGAAAAGGCCATCTATACCATCTACTACGCCAACGGCGACCTGGCCTACCGTCTCTACGGCTCTATCGAGGGCAGCGAGAATCTCTGGTTCGCCTGCGATGAGGCCGGCAACATCACCGGCGCGGTGCTGGATATCCCCGTGGAGTGGAGCGGCAGCTACGACGGCGAGACCGCCGGCACGTACACCTTCACCGCCCGTGTTTCCGGCGAGTCCTCCTATCACTGGAGCGGCAGCGCCCCCACGGCCAGCATTTATGTGGCGCAGGACGACGGTTCTGATGACGACCACAGCGACGAGCCCGTCTGCACCTGTGGTGCCCAGCCCGACGAGAACGGTGTTACTGTCCACGCGGAGGACTGCCCCTGCTATACCGCGTCCGAGCCTGTCTGCACCTGCGGCGCCCAGCCCAGAGAGGACGGCGCCGTCATCCACGCGGAGGACTGCCCCTGCTACGTCTCCAAGGAGATCCACTGCACCTGCACGGTGGGCGAAGATGTTGTCTCCTCCGACCACGACGCAAGCTGCCCCTTCTATCAGGCGGCGCTGCTGTGTACCTGTGGTCTGGCGACCAACGAGCCCAGCGAGCAGCATGCGGAGGACTGCCCCTGCTATGTGCTGCCGCTGACGGACTGCCACTGCGGCCCGGATGGCGAACCCATCGCCGCCAATAACTACCCCTGGGCCCATCAGGAGGACTGCAAGTATTTCAGCCCCATCGAATGTATGTGCCGCGAGCAGATAGCTGTTGAAGTGGAGGACTACGATGGACATACTGGCGAATATTTGGGCACCCGCACTGAATATATCCCCGGTGAATTCACCCATATCCACGATCCTGCAAACAGGGATTGCCTGCTGTACGGCAAGGATACCGTCCGCATCGTCAAGCTGAACACCGGCGAGGAGTCCGTCATGTCGGTGGAGGACGCGGAGCGGCTGGTGGCGTATCAGAATACCCACGGAGCTTCCGACAGAGATATCTATACTGTGGCGCGCGATCCTGAACAGGAGGACGCCGCCCAGGAGGGCGCAGAAAATGCTGCCCAGCAACAGGAATCCACCGCCGCCATGTACCCCGCTTTAGGCTGCATCTCCATTATTGCGGGCAGCGAACAGACGGGGGAGTATGACCCAGGGTTGGTGTTGTATGCTTCGGGTGCAAACGAGACACAAATGGACAGCGCTGTCGAACGCAACGTCAAGACTGATGGAAATGCACCTGTTCAAGAGGGAACTGATACTTGGATTCCCAGCACATGGCGCAATTATGTGAATACCCGCTTCAGAAATCAGTATGACGAGTCGTGGGCATGGGCATCCCCGTCAGCGGGCACGCCCAAATGGGATGGAACTGCCGAAGCGGTGGCCGTCGGCGAGGATAATTTGATAACAGTGTCTACACCGCAGCAATTACGCTGGGCACTTACTACTTATGGAAGCAATGCGAGTACGGTTTATACGATAAAGCTTAATGCGGACATGGATATGAACGGCGCAGTAAGCAATTGGGAGAGCGTACCCGTTAATAACCTCATATTGGATGGACAGGGACATACTCTTTATAACCTGGGGAGCTTTATTCAGGTAGAAGACCGCCCTTACCTGGGTTTTATGCACGGAGTTATCCACGACTCAAGCAAGGGATGTAACGTTACAGTAACAAACTTGAACATTCTGAGCGCGAAGATTGTGTATGACGTGGCAGGAATAAGAAGTGATGGTCAGACACCTCATGCTGGGTACGGTGGAATTTTTATTTTTTCGAATGCGGGAGTTGGAACGATAGAACTGAATAACATCCATGTAAAAAACTCCATGGTTGTACAGACATCGCCTAAGCAAATCGCTGGAGAGCTTCGTGGTGCTATTGGTGTTTTGGGGTATATATCCAAAGCAGGAAATACGGCAGATAAGACGCCAAGACCGGACAATGAATTATGCAAAGTCACGGCGTGCAGCGTGGAAAACTCTGTTGCTGCTGGATTGGGACATCCCGGAGGAATGTTGACCTTCATAAACGGTGTATACCTGAAGAACTCCGGTGGAGCGAACAATACAGTGTATTCCATGGTGGATGCGCACGGTGGCCTGTTGTGTTCCTGTAGCTCTACCTACGCAAAGATTGAAAATTGTTTTGCTTCCGGCGAGATGTATGCGCAGAGTGGTTCTGGTGGCCTTACTGGGCAGATGACGCGCAACGGTTCTATTGTGAGATGCTTTGCGACCGGAAAGCTGGAGGCCAGCAGAACCAGCGCCGGTTTTACCAGCGGCGGTGGCTTTAACGAGGACGGCTATCAGTATCATGTGGATGTGGAGGACTGCTATACGACCGTGCTGGTTGGCCTGCGCTCGGATAATACCTCTTTAAGCGGATTTATTGGCAGCGCGGGAGAAGCAACGGTTAATAACAGTTATGCTGCCGGAGAAGTGGGAGACTTTACCACAGATCTTACGGAGAAGGGTGTAATAGGCGGTTTTACGAATACCAAGAGCAACCTTCATAAGTATGAGAATTGTTATTACGACAAGCAGACCACTGGAATGCGCGAATGGTGGGCAGGTAACAGCAATACCCCGAATGGTGGCGTTATCGGCCTGCTGACCAAGACATCGGATAAAAACAAGGCCGCAAATGGAGGCAATTCTGCCGGCATGGCCAGCGGACAGAATTTCGGCCTGGGGCCGCAGAGTGAGGGCGTTTGGAGTTATTCGCCAGAGCACTACCCCCAGCTGCAGGTATTCTCCGGAGCGACGAATAATTCGACGGCTTGGGGCGGCATGGAAATGGCGCAGCTGGTGGAGGCTGTGTCCAAAGCCTCCACTGCCACGGTGTTTTTGAACACCTGGGAGAAGGGCTACGATTGGGACGAAAAGGGTGTCCGCTCGGCGGAGAAAGTCGACTATAATCGTGAGTCCAATGGAACATCCCATAGGGCGGACAAGTACACCTACGACACCGTCCGCGAGATCATCTCCCCCTTCACCGTCACCAACACCAGCGGAACATGGCAGGAACTGATCCCCGGCGGCGCAAAGACCCGGCTGGAGGTGGTGGGCGGTACGTCCCAGAGCGCCACCACAAAGAACATCGTCATCAAGGGCACCAACGGCACGGTGGAGGGCCCCGGCATGAACTGGTTCTCCGTCTCTGAAAAAGTCGGTAACGAGACAGCCAGCCGCCCCCTGCGCCTGACCGGCTACATGAGCATCGAAGCAGGTGATGACCGCACTGTGGCAAAAAATAACCCCGTGGAGTCTGGTGCAACATACGACCATCGGAAGGGCGTTACCCTGACCATGATGGACAACATTGAGGAAAACCGTGTGCTGGGATGGGATGACGATAAGATCTGGTCAACAGCCAAGCGTGCTGGCTATCCCACCGAGTCCGACACGAGTTCGCTTCGAAGCACCGGTTATTACGGTGTACCCACCGACCATGAAAACCATCTGAAAACCAACTTCTCCGCCTCCATCGGCGCCATCCTGAACACCGAGATCTGGCGTGTGGCAAAAACGGAGGATGGCGCGTATAAGGAAGACGGAAACGGGTATATCTTCAACTGCTCCGTCAAGGTCACCGGAGAAGGAACCAGCGGTATCGACAGCGAAACGCCTACCGATGATGAGGAAAAGTGGAATGGTAAGGCTCCCTTCTTTGTGGAGGAAAACCAGCTGTATGAGATCAGCTACTACTGGCAGCTGGCGGATGGCCGCTATGTGACCGACAGCAAATGGATGGAGGTCATCCCCTCTGACCGCTACTTGAGGGTAGAGGCTCATGACGTTGACAACCGTCTTACCCCTTCTGCTTTGTATCTGGAGGCCTATCAGGGTGAGGATGAGGAGAACACCAACATAAGCAGTACATCTCCTCGCGCATGGGTTACAACGAATGATATTCCCGTGGCATCGCCCTCCACCGCCGTGTGGCAAAAGGTGAATCCGGATTCTGAGGTTGCAAAGATTGAGATTCTGCTGTTAGACAACGAAGGAAATCCGCGGGGAACCAGCGAGATCAACAAGGAAACGATAAAACAGGTAACGCCAGACACCCCTGCAGCGATATGGCTTTCCATCAAATACTATTACACCACGGATGTGTATCAGGGAGAAGGCAGCAGACAGGAGTGGCGCGAGGAGTCCCATTCTACCACGGCTCTGGTGCGCTATGACCTGTGTATGAAGGATGATGGCACCTATTATATCAAGTTCAACCGCAGCCACAATGGGGAAGGGGAGACAGATACGGTCAAATTCCCCGGGTTTCCGCCAAATATGACAGATAAAGAAAGAGAAGAGTATTTGAAAGCGTTTAATAACCTGAACTTCAAAGACATGCACTACAACGTGCGCGTCATCGTCACGGTAGAGGAAAACGCCTACGTTCAGGTGAAGAAGGTCGTCGACGGTTATACGGAAGCCATGAAGGATCAGACCTTTACCATCAACCTCACCAGAACGAACACGGGTGAGTCCATAGCTCAGGTGAACCTTAAGCACGATGGTACCTCCAATTTCATCAAGGTGCCCATTACCGGCAGCGATGCCATCAAACTTAGCGAGGTGCTGCCGATGGAGTTCCAGCTGACGGGTATGACGATCACCAAGGAGGCAGGTAATCCCCAGCTGGATGGCGACACGCTGACACTGCACGCCGGAGACCGCGTCGTCGTGACCGTCAACAACAAATACACCGGTCAGGATTACTTCAAGAGCCGCACCCAGAAAAACAACAGATTTTCGCCTGCGTCTTGAACGCAGAGACAGAGAGGAGGTAGATCATGAGAACAAAAACGCGGGCCTGGTTTGCTTTGACCGGTATGCTGGCCCTGCTGTTGATCGGCGTTGCCGGTTTTGGCGCGGCGTGGGCGTGGAACACCCACCGCGCGCAGCAGGTGAACCAGCTGGAAAGCCGCACCGTCTCTGTCACTGTAGCGGAAGATTTCCCCAGCAAGACCGTGGATAAGGGAGCAACCAAAACAAAGAAAGTCACGGTGCAGAACACAGGCAATGCCGCCGCTTTCGTCCGTGTAAGCTATGCGGAGTACTGGACAACAGCTACGGAGCAGCTGGCAGGTGCTACCAAAGTGACAAAAACCTGGACAGACGACTGGACGGGATATTTTGAGCGTCATGACGACGGCTGGTACTACTACAAAAAGGTGCTGCCGGCCGGCGAAAGCGTCCAGGTGCTGGAAAGCGTGACCTTCCCAGCCAACGTGACCGCTGGCGCGTCGTACCACCTGGACTTCCAGGTGGAAACGGTGCAGGTCAGTGATGAGGCCGAGGTGAATACCGACGCCACAAGGACACTGTTCGGTTCTGCCGCTACGGTGGCAAACATGACAACATCCTACGGCGCCGTTACCGGCGGCACCGTCACGTGGACGAACTAAGGAGGCGGAAGACAATGAAAAAAAGACATTTTCTGCTGCTTCTGGTGATCGTGCTGCTGCTCAGTGCCGTAAGCAGCACATGGGGCTATCACAAGACCGCGTCCCCCGTGGTTAACCGCATCAGCACCAAAAAGAGCGGCGTCACCATGCGCGAGGTGTTCAATCCGGCGGACAAGTGGCTGCCGGGTGAGACGAAGGAGAAGCAAGTCTCCTTCAGCAACAGCGGAGAGCTGCCTCAGGTGATCCGTTTCAAGTGCGAAAGCACATGGAGCGAAAGATCGGAGGTGGTGGGGGCCGATGCCGCTGTGCTGATTCTGACGCGGAAGCCCACGATCCAGTTCTCTGACACGGAAAACTGGCAGCAGGTGGGTGAATGGTACTACTACAAAAAGACACTCCAGCCTGGCGAAACCACCCCTGACGCCATCAGCGCGATCAAATTCGGCAGCGAATTGACTAACGGCGGTTACGATGGCAAAGAGGATTATTCCAACAAGCGCTACACGCTGACGGTGATAATGGAAGCGCTGGACGTGAACCAGATCGAGACAGAGGCAGGCTGGGGCATGACCTTTACCGCTGCCGCTGACGGCGTCTTGACATGGAGCGCAAGCAATCAAACCCCTTAACGTATGTATCCCCGCAAGGGTTCAATACATAAAACAAACACAAACAGCGAAGGAGAAAAAGAAAAATGAAAAACCGCAAGACATCTATCATTGCACTGGTTGCATTGCTGGTGGTTGCCCTCGTCGGCAGCACTGTTGCCTATTGGACACAGACCAGCACCATCGACAACCCCTTCGAAACCGGCAAGCAGTACGGTTCCACCATCGTGGAAAAGTTTACCCCCAAGGATGGTGAGGACTGGCTGCCCGGCGTGCAAGTCGAGAAGGAAGTCTCCGTGTCGAACGATGGCGACACTGACATTCTGGTTCGCGCTAAGCTGACCGAAACTTGGAAGTATAAGGGCGATAATAATTTCTACATCAATCTGGAGGACAAAGCTCCCTACACGGTACAGCAGGCCGGTGGCGATGCTGGTAAAACTGACGGCAAAACTGCCGGTGACATGTCCGTTGTGGTGAAAAACATTGCCGCGAACGGTAAGTGGACTGCTGCAGATGAGGATGGCTGGTGCTATTACACTGTAAATCTGAAGAAGGGTCAGAAAACCGAAAAGTGGCTGGAATCCGTGATGCTGTCTAAGGACACCGACATGGGCGCCCCCATGACCACGTTCTATGTTGCCGTTGACGCAAATGGTGATAAGTGGTATACGTTGGACGGAAATCTGGACAAGGCGCCCAAGTACGTTACCACCAATGGCGATGTCGCTAGGGCAGCTAATAAGGGCGATACGGGTGCTCAGCCTGTGACCTATGGCAAGCATGAGATCAAGATTAACCCGAACGCCAAGGGCTACAGCGATTCTGAATATGTCCTGACTGTTACCGTACAGACCGTGCAGGCCACCCAGGAGGCAGTGAACGCTACCTTCGGCGGCGGCAGCACCTTTACGAAACCCGTTGGCTGCGAGGCCTGGGAGCTGCGCTAAGTTACAAGCGGATCAATCATGAAACGCAAAACAAAAGCATGGCTTGCCGCGGGGCTGTCGCTGCTGACGGTGCTGGGCTGCACTTGGGCCTATTATACCAATGAAGCCCACATGAATAACCAGCTGCAGACCAAGACCTACGGCAGCACCATTACCGAGGAATTTACCCCCCGCGATGACTGGCAGCCCGGCCAGAAGGTGGATAAGATCTTCGCCGTGAAGAACACCGGCGAATATCCCCAGGTGGTTCGCGTGAAGATGGAGGAGACCTGGGCGCGGAACAGCCGAGCCTTTAAGACCATCGACTCCACCACCACCACGGACAAAAGCGATATCACCACTGCAAATCAGGAGAATCCCACGGATGGCAAAGTCGATAACGACAAGACCGTGGTGTCCAAGGATCTCGATAGCACCAATTGGACGTTCAACTCTGTCGATGGCTACTGGTATTATAACACCCAACTGACCGCGGGTAATAAGACGCAAGCGCTGCTGAGCGCCATTACGCTGGATAAAGATGCCGATATGGGCAAGTATACCGTCACCAGCTACTACCATGAGGGAATCGCCGCGCCCACCTTTGAGCCCGGCGAGACTGGTGATGACGGTACAAAGACCAAAGGCTGGGAGTTCTTCGATGGTGCAGTACCCGCACCCGCACCCGGGGATTCTAACAACAAGATTTTTACCCGCACGATTTCCAAGTTGGATCCCACCGCAATGGGCTACGCCGGCGCGGATTACACCCTGACTATCACCGCGGAAACATGCCAGGCGACCCTGGCCGCGGTGCGGGAGGAGTGGAAGCTGACGACGATGCCGGCCAACTGGGATCTGAAGTAAGGAGCAACAATGAAAGTGGTTTCTGCTGTGGTACGGGCATTGACATGGCTCGTGCTGACGGTCATTGCGTTGACGCTGCTGCTGATCGCGCCGCTGGTGGCGGGTTATCATCCCGTGGTGGTGCTGTCAGGCAGTATGCTGCCCAGCTACCCTGTGGGCAGCGTGACCTATTATAAAAGTGCCGCCTACGAAGATATCGCGGTGGGTGATCCCATCACCTTCCGCATCGGGGAGGATGGCGAGCTGGCGACCCATCGCGTGACAGCAAAGGACGACACCGCGCAGAGCTTTACCACAAAGGGTGACCACAATGAGACGGAGGATGTGAACCCCGTGCCCTATTCGCGGGTAGCGGGTAAGACCACGGGGTTCGCCATCCCCTATGTCGGTTACTTTGTGCGTTATGCCCAGCAGTGGTATGTGTTGGGCGCCTGCGGCATTATTCTGGTGCTGGATATTCTTCTGACGCCGGAAAAAAAGAAAAAGACCGCCGGCGAGACGGTGTGGGAGAAGCTGCAAGGGCTCTCCGACGAGACGTGATCGCATGCGTACAAATGAGGAATAGGAACATGAAGAAACGAAAGCGGTACCGGGTGCTGGCACTGGCGGCGCTGCTGGCGTTGGGGATCATAGGCGGAACTGTCGCCTACGGCACCCAGACGCAGCAGGCTGTCAACGAATTCCGCACCGGGGAATATGCGACGAAGCTGGTGGAGGAGTTCGTGCCGCCCAGCGACTGGCAGCCCGGTATTTCTGTGAATAAGGATGTAAAGGTGCGCAACAACGGCACGGTGCCCGTGTTTGCCAGCATCAAGCTCCACCAGAGCTGGGTACGCAAGGAGAACGTCACCGACGCCGATGGAAACATCGTCCCTCCCAAAAAGGGAGAAAGCATCCCGAACACCTTTCAGACGTTGGATGGAGAAAGCTATGCCGCGCTGATGCAGTGGGGCAAGAATGTGGTTCTTCTGGACTTTGGTAAAGCGTCGGGCAGCACGGCCCGTCTGGGCCTGCCCACCGTGGCAAAGGTGAAGGACGCCGCCGGAAAATGGCTGCTGATGCGCGAGACGCCGGACAGCGACGGGTATTTGACGTTTTATTACATGGGCGTGCTGGATAAAGGCGAGGAAACCCCGCTCCTTTTGGATGGCGTAACCATGAATCCCCAGATCCAGGCAGTCACCCTTGCCACACGGACAGTGTGGGACAAGGCGGCGCAGCAGTGGGTTACCACCAGCACCAAAAATCCCACCTATGATTACCAGAGCTCCCGCTTTACGCTGACCGCCACCATGAACACGGTGCAGGCCACGGCCTCTGCCGTGAAAGCTGTGTTTGGCGATGAGAGCGGGGCGGATCAGTCCGTTGTCAGCTATCTGAAAACCATTGCCGTTTCCGGCAGCGATGCGGATTACAGCCGCGATGACAGCGTGGCTTTGAAGAAGCTGTATCTGGAGGAGAAGAACGGCGTGTTGACCTATACGCCCTCCAAGCCCGAAGAAAACTGGTTCATGAGCCACCTGAACATGATGCCCGGCGAGGTCTACGAGGACACGCTGGTGATCGAGAATCAGACGGACAAGAGCTGTAAGGTCTATCTGCAGGTGGTGCCCAAGGAGAAGCAGGACAAACTGCCGCGCGATCTGCTGGAGCGGATCGCCATGAAGGTCTATAACGGCGACAAGCTCATTTACGATGGCACGGCGCTGGGCAAGGACTATAAGGGCAGCATCAACGACCTGCAAGAAGTTGTGCTGCTGGGCGAATACGGCGGAAAAAAGAGCGGCAAGCTTCGTGTGGAGCTGACGCTGGATAAGGATACGCCCATGACGTATGCCGATCAGCTGACGCAGATCGACTGGAAGTTCATCGTGGAGGATACCACGGATGGAACGAAGGGATCGGATCCGAAGACCGGCGACAATATGAATCTGCTGCTTTACAGTGCGGCGGTGCTTGTTTCCGGCGCGGGGCTCCTCCTGCTCTTCCTCCAGAAGAAGAACAGGACTTCCCGGCACTGAACTACGGAAGCAAGATGACAGATCAAACTCCCCTCCCCATACGCTGCGGCCCGGGCGCGTTGACGAAAAGAAGACTGCGCAAAATTTGAAAAAGCAACCAAAGCGGCACGCAGCGGAAAACCCCGTCTCAAACAACAGGTTTGAGACGGGGTTTTTGCCTGCCGAAAGGGATCCGGTAAAAAGCATCATTGATTTTTGGCGGAAATATGATACGATGGTAGAAAAGCGGGCCGCGCAGGGAGATACAGGATCGAAACGCATTTCCTTATGCGGTGTCGCTGCAGAATGACACGAAGTCGGCGGAGCCGGGAAGGCCTCCGCCGATTGGCAGAGCGTTATACGATATATGTTATACCATTGAAAGAGAAAGGAGCAGCCATCATGACCTACAACTTTGACGAGATCATTGACCGCCGCCATACCAACGCCGTGAACACCGACGGCTTTCGACGCAGCCTCTTCCATGCAGGCCCCGAAAAAGTATTTCCCTATCGGGATGAGGAATTCATCCGCATGTGGGTGGCCGACATGGAGTTCGGCGTGGCGCCGGAAATTCTGGACGCCCTCCGCGGCCGCATTGACCGCCGCATTTTCGGCTACACGGGCCTGTACGATGATGAGTACGATAATGCCTTCTCACGGTGGTGCAGGGATCACTATGATTACGCTTTCCCCCGGGAGCAGATCTGCGTGACGCCGGGTATTGTTCCCGCCCTGTATCAGCTGACGGAGCTCCTGTGTACCGGGGGCGAGAAGGTGCTGGTGAACACCCCTGCCTACGGCAGCTTCGCCAACGCGGCAAAGTATGCCGGTGTGGACGTGCTGACCTCGCCGCTGCGCAAAAAAGAGGACGGCACCTTTGAGGTGGACTTCGCGGATTTTGAAAAGAAGTGCGCCGATCCCGCCTGCAAGCTGGTCTTCTGGTGCAATCCCCAGAACCCCACCGGCCGTATGTGGACGGAGGAGGAGCTGCGCCGCGCCTGTGAGATCATGCGGAAGTATAACCTCTGGGTGGTGTCCGACGAGATCCACTGCGACCTGATCCGCTGCGGCCGCCGCCACATCCCCACGGCCAGGGTCATGGGCGATTATCCCAAGCTCATCACCTGCATGGCGCCCAGCAAGACCTTCAATCTGGCGGGTCTGGCCTTCTCCAATGTCATCATTCGGGATGAAGATCTTCGCCGCCGGTTCAGGGAGCGTGACAAGCTGTCCGGTCTGGTGAACCCCCTGTCTCTGGCCGCGGCGAAAGCGGCTTATGCGCACGGCGGCCCGTGGCACGAGGCGCTGAAAGCCTATCTGGACGGCAGCTTCGCTTTCGTGAAAGCATTCCTTGCCCGCGAACTGCCTAAGGCGGTCATGTATATTCCGGAGGCCACCTATCTTGCCTGGATAGATCTGGGCAAATGTCTGTCGGAGACCATCGACCTGCCGGACTTTTTTGCCAACAGGGCGGGGGTGCTGCTGGAGGGCGGCGATGATATGTTTGTAGGCGATGCCGCAGGCTATGTCCGCCTGAATCTTGCCATGCCCCGCAGCATGATTGAAACGGGTCTGACCCGTATGGCGGAAGCCATCCGCAGAGAGCAGGCGTGAGCCGGAAACAACATACAGACCATGATAGGGAACGGCAGAGGCCGGAGTCTTAGCAATAAGACTCCGGCCTTTTGGAAGAAAAAAGCGAAAATGTTCCTTGACTTCTGGAAAAAAGAAGCTACAATATAGCTAACGAATATTAGTTAGTGAGAGGCGGACATGAAACAGGAAGATACGCGGCAAAAGATCATGAATAAGGCGCTGGAGCTGTTTTCCGCGCGGGGCTACGACTCCGTCAGCGTAGGGGAGATCGCGTCAGCGGTGGGCATCAAAGCGCCCTCGCTTTACAATCATTTTTCCGGAAAACAGGCCATTTTTGACGCCATCGTGGAAGCCACGGCGGCACAGTATGAAGCGGACACCGACAGGATCCATATTCATGTGCAGAACGTGACCCGGGATATTCCGGCTTTCGCGGAGATCAGCGAGGATGCCCTTTTGGAAAAGGTGCGGCAGATTTTCACGTATTCTCTCCACAACGAGACGATCAGCCGGTTCCGCCGTATGATGACCATTGAGCAGTTTCGCTCGCCGGAGCTGGCGGCATTGTACTCTCGGCGGTATGTAGAGCGTGTGGTGGCTTACCATGCCGGCATTTTTCGTGCCCTGGCCGCGGCCGGCGAGATTCAGTCGGATGACCCGGACGCTCTGGCGATGCTGTATGTTGCGCCGGTGCTGACGCTGATCGGCATATGTGACCGCCAGCCGGAGAGGGAGGACGAGTGCTTGGAAAAGCTCCGCAGGCATGTGCATCTCTTTTTTCGTATGATCCACGACCGTTAGAAGCACGGCGGCGCGGCACAGTGAACGCATCATAGGAATGTGCGTCCAAACGGAAAAGAGAAATCAAACGGAGACAAAGCCGCAGCGCTGGTACGGCTGGTTTTGCTATGGGCTGCACTTTTTTGAAAAGAGGAGAACGATGAAAAAAACCTTGACACAGAGACTGGGCCTGCTGGGCGTGCTCAGCTTTCTTTCCTACACAGCGGCGGTGGTGTTCGCGCCGCTGGCCTATCCCGGCTACGATTGGATGGCGCAGGCTGTCAGCGACCTGAGTGCCGCCAATGCACCGTCACTGTCGCTGTGGAACCGGCTCAGCAGCCTGTACAACGTCTGTGAGGTCGTCTGCGCAACCGTTGTCTGCATCGGCATACAGGGCCAAAAGACGAAGCTGCTGCGCACCGGAATATCCCTGTTCGCCGTCATGGAGTGGATCTCCGCCATCGGCTACCGGATGTTTCCCCTCAGTGACAGCGGCTATGCCGGAATGTTTCAGGACATGATGCACATGGCAGTTACCGCCGTTGTGGTGCTGCTGTCCATCGTGTCGCTGTCGGTCATCATTCTGGCCGGAGTGAAGGATCGGAGCTGCCGCTCCTACGGCATATGTGCGGCGGTCGCCCTCATCATGATGCTGGTGGGCGCGTTGGGCATGAAGCTCGTACCTGCCGCCTGCTTCGGTGTTGTGGAGCGCTTCAGCGTGTTTGCCGCCACAGGCTTCAACGCGGCGCTGGGGCTCCATTTGTTCTGTACGCCAAATGGCATGGCCGGTGGAAAAACGGAGTAAATGTGAGATGATCTGTACAAATGAGCGCGAGAGGCGGCCAAAATGCCCCCGCACGTTTCTTTGAAACGCGCGGGGGCATTTTCTCTGCTTTATGGCGTCTGCGGTTTGATCTCCACCGTCCTGCCGCCCAGATTTTCATATACGCGGTGGGAGACGGAGAGGACAGTGCGCCCTTTGGACGCATGGCGCAGCGCCTCCAGCACGCGAGCCTCGGTCTCCGCATCCAGATTGGCGGTGATCTCGTCCAGCAGCAGCACAGCGGGATCCGCCGCCGCGGCCCGGGCGATGGACAAAAGCTGCCACTCGCCCTGAGAGAACATATCCTCCGTACACACCGTATCATAGCCCTCCGGCAGCGCCTGAATGGCGGCGTCGATCCCTGCCAGCTTTGCCGCGTTTTGGGCCATTTCTTCGGTGATCTGCGGATCGTGCAAGGTGATCTGCTCCAGCACCGTTCCTGGAACACGGGAGAAATGCTGCTCCACACAGCCGACGCAGGTGCGCCGCCGTTGATCCGGAATGGCCGAAACGTCCACGCCGCCGATGGTGACCGTGCCGGCCTGGGGCGGATACAGTCCCAGCAGCAGCTTGAACACCGTGCTTTTTCCGGCGCCCGTCCGGCCCACCAGCGTGACCTGCTCTCCCTGCTTTACGGTCATGGAGAAATCCTTCAGCACAGGTCTTTCCCCGTAGCCGAAGGTCACATGGGAGAGCACCACATCGCCCCGCGCCGCCTTTTCCCCCTCCGGAGGAACGACGCGCTCCGGCTGGGCAAGAAATGCGTCGATCCGCTTGACGCCCGCCATGGCCGACTGGATGGTCTGTATCTCCATGCCCAGGCTCTCGATGGGCGCGAAAATGCGGGAGATATAGTTGATGACCGCCACCGAGGTGCCAACCGACATGCCGAACAAGGACAAGATCTCCGCCTTGCCCGAGGCGGAAAGCAGCATCACGACACCTACCACAACGGCGTTCAGCAGCAGCACCACCGGCGAATAGACCGCGTCATAGAAATTGGTGCGCTCCATGGCGGCATAGCTATCGCCAATGCGCCGGTCATAGCGGCGCTCCATGTAGGTCTCCAGCCCCAGCGCACGGATGGTGCGGATATTGTGCAGCGTTTCCGGCACCTGGCCGGACACGGCGGCAACGGCACGGCGGTTGTCCAGCTGGGCGGAGAGCATCCGCTTCTGCACATGGCGGGTGAATACCGCAAACAGCGGCAGCACCAGCAGCAGCACCAGCGCCAGACCGGTGTTCTTCACCACGATCACGGCCATGATGGAGACGATACGGCAGGCGTCTGCCACCATACTGATGATACCGGAGGTAAACAGCGCCTCCACGGTGTCCACGTCGCCGGAAAAGCGGGCAGCCACCTCGCCGGGGTTCTGATCCGCCAGCGTACCGGCGGGCAGTCGTGTCAGCTTCCGGGACATTTCGGAGCGCAGCGCGTGGGTCATTTTCTGGCCGAACAGCACCAGCAGGCTCTCCTGCGCCGAGGAGAGCAGTCCCTCCAGCGCAAGGCTACCGAAGTACAGCAGCACCGCAAGAAACGGCAGCGGCAGCCCCTCGGTCAGCCGGTCAATGACACGTGCCAGCAGCAGCGGCGGCAGCAGCGATGCGGCCACCGATGCCGCCATGCACAAAAGCGTGCCCACCGTCAGCAGGTGGTGAGCCCCTGCCGCCATCCGGATAGCGGCAAACACGCCGGATCTCTGTTGGTCTCTCATGTCTGCGTCCCTCCCGTCTGGCTTTCATATAGCTGGCGATACGCCGGCACGGACGCCATCAGCTCCTCGTGGGTGCCAACGGTAGTTTTGCCGTCCTCCATAAAGATCACCCGCTGCATCTGTGGAAAGAGGTACAGCCGGTGGGAGATCAGAAACACCACCTTGTCCTTGGCGCAGGCCTGCAAATGTGCAAACACCGTATCCTCCGTGCCGCGATCCAGCGCGGAGAACGGGTCGTCCAGCACCAAAACCGGCCGGGGATGGGCCAGCGTCCTGGCCAGCGCCAGCCGCTGTGCCTGTCCGCCGGACAGGCGGGTGCCGCTGCTGCCGATCAAGGTATCGGGGCCGTTTTCCATGACCTGTACCTCCCCTTGCAGCGCCGTGGCGGCCAGATACGGCATGGCGTCCTCCTCGCCGCCGCAGAGGATGTTGTTTTGAATCGTATCGGCGCTCAGCTCCGGATCATGTCCCAGATAGCCCACTGTGGCGGCGATCTGCCGCGGCGTAAGGGAAGAGAACTCCTTCTGCCCAAACCGCGCCGAACCGCCGTAGGGCGCTTCACACAGGAACAGCTGCCCGAAGGTGGACTTGCCGCAGGCCACCGGCCCTGTCACACCGATGATCTCCCCAGGGTGGGCCGTCAGCGTCAGACCGGAAAAGATCGGCACCGCTCCATAGGCGAAGGACAGGTTCTCCAGTGTCACATCGGCAGGAGCCGGAACCGCCAGCGGCGGCAGCTCCTCCGGCGTTTTCATCAGCGGCTTGATGCGCTTCCAGGACACCTCCGCCTTCTGCACCGCGTTGAACAGCTTGGCCACCTTGGAGGATTTCACCGTCAGCTTGGTGAAACAGGACAGGAACGTGGTGAACGCCGCAATGTCCCAGGCGTTCCAGCCTGTCCCCAGCACGTTTTTTGCCCCGAACCACAGGATGAACAGCACCCCCGCCTCCGACACCGCCAGATACAGCGGCGGCAGAGCAGACTGCCATACATTGCTGCGCACGGCGGTTGTTTCGTAGGTATTCAGTGCGTCCTCGTACCGTGTCTCCCGTGCGCTTTCGCAGCCGTAAATGCGGTAGGTCACGGCGTTCTGGGTGCGATCCAGCGTAGCCGCGCTGAGAGCGCCCGCCGCCCTTTTATAGGCAGCGCCTGCCCGCTGTACCGGCCTTTTCATCCATGCCGCGCAGATGTAGGACACCGGCGTGAACAGCAGACTCAGCAGCGCCAGCCGCCAATCATAAACCAACAGCATCACGGCGTAACCGGCCAGCGCCACACCGGTGTCGAAAACCTCGGTGGTGAATTTCCGCATGCCCTCCACGCAGTCGTCCACGTCGGAGATGGCCTTGGTCATCAGCTCTCCCGCGCCCTCCTCCTCAAGAGCGGCACGGCTCTGCCGCACCAGGTTGGCGTACAGGATGCCCTTCATCCGGCGGTTGATGTTGTTGGCAAAGCGGCGAACGTAGAACCGCTTGATAAACCGCGCGGCCTGCACCAGCAGCGTCACCAGAATATAGGCCAGCACCAGCACCGCCATCCGAACGGCCGTCTCATTGCCTCCCAAGATGTCGGCAAGACACTGGGCCAGTCGCCCCTCGAACCACGGCGTGGCCAGCAGCCCCACGTTGTAGATCAGGCCGGAGACCATCACAAGCACCAGCGGCAGCCATTCCACACGGAAATAGGAGCCGATCCGATCCGGACAAAACGCCTTGTCATGCTTCATCGCCCGCTCCACCTCCTGCGATCCTTTGAAAGTGCGGGAATCCCCCGCGGCTTTCCGACTTGGATAATCTGTACAGCTTATCCAGCGTCGCCGCAAAGGCGGCGGCATCCTCCGGCGGCAGTGTGCTTACCAGATAGTCATAAAAGGCCGCTTCGATCTCCGCCTTGGAGGCTTTCAGTCCCTCCGCCTTTTCCGTGGGGTACAGCAGCTGACTGCGCCGGTCGTTGGGGGCGGCTTTGCGGACGAGGTACCCCTTTACCTCCAGATTCCTCGTCCGCCGCGCGATGGCGGCCTTGTCGGCGTGCAAAAGCTCCGCCAGCGCCGCCTGGGTGCAGCCGGGGTTGTGGCGCAGCGCATGGATCAGGTCAATCTCCGCCGTGCCCACGTCCTTTTCCCGCAGCGTCCGCAGCACCAGCTTTTCCGCCTCCCGCGCGATTTTTGAAATTTTCCGTTCCGTAATATCCATAGCCGCCTCCGCATACTTTGATAGTTGTACCTACATCGTTGTATGTACAACTATTATACAGTATTTTTCTCCCTTGTCAACCCAAGAAGTTCTCTATAAAACGGTGCGCTATAGATGGGCGGATATATTGGCGTGGGACAGCGAACTCCTCAAAAAGGTCATGGGCATTGCCCTGCCCAACGGCGTGGAAAACGGCGTACATCAGCTGGTGAAGGTGGCGCTGTCCAGCATGGTAGCCCTGTTCGGCACCTATCAGATCGCTGCCAACGGCGTGGCGCAGAGTATATGGTCGCTGGCGTCCATCATGGGGCTTGCCATGGCGCCGGTGTATACCACCGTCATCGGCCAGTGCATGGGCGCGCGGAACATTGGCGCCGCCAACGTCTATTTCAAAAAGCTCAATAAGATCACGCTGGTGCTGTCCCTCCTGTGGAACGCCCTGATTTTTGCCATCACGCCGCTGATCGTCCGCTATTCCGCCATCTCGCCGGAGGCCAAGGAGTTGGTGATCTGGCTGGTGCTCATCAACAACATCTTCAATGGTCTGGCCTACCCCTTTGCCGGTTCGCTGGGCAACGGCCTGCGGGCGGCGGGCGATGTGAAGTTCACCATGATCGTGTCCATCTCCCTGACCATCGGGGCGCGGCTGCTGTTCTCGGCGCTGTTCGGCCTGTGGCTGGGCTGGGGCGTCATCGGCGTGGCTGTGGGTATGAGCATCGACCTGGTGTTCCGCGGCGCGATCTTCCTGTGGAGATTGAAGTCGCAGAAATGGACACGGTTTCAGGTGATCTGATGATTAAAACGCCCCGACCGCAGCACCGGGGGGCAGACAGATAAGAAGCCAGCGCATGAACCGGTCATACGCTGGCTTTGCGATTTAATGTGGGAGAGGTGTGTGATACGCTCCTGTCATATAGAACGGCCAGCCCCCGCAGCAGCAATTCATCATCAAGGAGGATGGGGCGGCGGCAGTGGGGGATTACACACCCCGCCAACCCTCCAGTGGCTACGGCGGTTGCCGGTGCGCCCAGCGCCGCCTCCAGCCGATCCAGCATGTCATCCACCATGGCGGCGGCGCCCAGCACGATGCCGCTGCGCAGACAGTCCGTCGTGCTGCGGCTCAGGGGACTTTGGGGCACGGCCATCGTTACCATGGGCAGTCCCGTCCGCTTGGCGAGGGCTTCCGCCCCCAGATGCACACCTGGCGCGATGGCGCCCCCCAGAAAGGCACCGCTTTTATCCAGCACCGAAAAGGTGGTGGCCGTGCCCATATCTACCAGAATCAGCGGCGGTTCATATTGCGCCAGCGCCCCCTCTGCCGCGGCGATCAGGTCGGCCCCGATGGTTTCCGGCTGGTCGATGCGCAGGGGAATCGAACTATTCACTGTCTCGCCCACCACCGGGACAGGGGCGGCGGTCAACGCCGAAAGCGCCTGCCGCAGCGGCTCCGTTACCGCCGCCACAACGCTGGAGAGAATCGTGCCGCGAAAATCACTGCCGCAATAGCCGTTCCGTGCCAGCAGCGCCCGAAGGGCGGCGGTATATCCCGCGGCGTCCATGGCGCGGTCGGTGGACAGCCGCAGGGCGCGCCGCACCGACAGCCCCTCCATACAGCCCAGCACGATGTTGCTGTTGCCCGCGTCTACCGCCAGGATCATGCCGTCCGCCTCCGCATCGTCACGATCCGCAGCACGGCGGGAGCCAGCACGATGTTGACCGCCAGCTCCAGCAGGAAGTTGACGCTCATGAACGCCGACAGCACCGCGGCCCAGGAGGTATCGAAAAACAGCGCCAGCACCAGATACAGCACGCCGGTGTTCACCAGCGGGCACACAGCGGCAGCCGCGATGACTGCCGTTTTTTCGCTGCGGCGCGATACCAGCCGGTATACGGCGGCCGCCGCCGTGCCGCACAGTGTGCCCTTTACCACGCAGGCGGCGGAGGTGATCAGCGGATGCAGCGCCAGCATCATCTGGCCGGAGCCGTCCGCACCGGTCAGCACCATGACCAGCACCACCAGTCCAAACACGGTGCCCAGCAGCGCGCCGCTGCCGACGCCATACAGTATGCCGGCCACCACAATGGGGATCAGCGTCAGCGTGATGGGAAAGCTGCCAAAGCGGATAAAGGTAGCTGCCGTTTGCAGAACCACCACAAGTGCGGTCAGCATGCCCAGTGCCGTCAGGCGGGAAAAGCGGTTGTTCATTTGTCATACCTCCTGCTGTCGCTCCGCGCAGGGCGGATGCAACGCAAATTTAACGGCAGTATACCGCCTGGCGGCGGTGCTGTCTATCCAGGTAAGGTAAAATTTAAGTAAAGCTTTTGCCGCCACGGAGAAGGCACCATCCCATAGGATGGCGCCTTCTCTGTGTGAGGGGTATTCTGATCGCATTTGAAGCGGATTCATCCGTTTGTGTCTGCCTGCAGCAACAGCTGCTGCAGCACCTCCGCCGCGTCGCCGCGGCCCTGTGGGTCGGCCATACCGGTCAGTGTCTTGCAATAGCCCAGCACTACCTCCGGCATCTGCCGGTAGCGTGCCGTCAGTGTCTCCATGGCCTGCTGGGCATAGATCCCGTCGGCGTTCAGGTAATAGGCGCACAGGTAAGCCAGGGGCACGGTGTCCCAGTCAGGCAGATGCGCCTCGTCATAGACGATGCCGTATTCCTCCGCGCTGACGCAGCAGATGTGCCCGCTGACCAGGAGATCCCACGGGATCTCCGTGCCGTCGTCGTTGATCCACAGGGGATTTCTGTCCACCCCCATCTCGGCCCACCGCCAGTCAGATTCCAGTGTTCCCGCTTTCTTCTCCTGCTCCAGCAGGTCGATGAACGCCCGCAGACCCTCCGCGCTTTGTCGCGCCGCGTCGATCTCCTCCCTGTAGGTGTCCGCGTACATGATGGGCATCCAGAATCCGCCCATCTCCGTCGGGCCTTTCAGATATGCCTCCCACGTCTGCCATTCCAGCCACTCCGCACCGTCGATCAGCGCCAGCGCCAGATAGCCCCGCAGATCCATCTCCGCGTTTTTGTGCATGCCCCACGATCCTAACAGCTCGTTGAAGATATGACGGACGGTGATACCGGGGGCTCCCTCCTTCTGGCCGAGCTCTGTGTAATACGTATAGGTGGCCGTCTCATCTGTGTTTTCTATCGTGGATTCTCCACCCAGCTCCCGCATATCCAGCGCCTCCAGTATGGTGTCTACCGCCGCCTGGTCGTTCATGTTCTCCGTTCGCAGCGCGTAAAGCGTCTCGGCGTCCGGCAGCTTCCATTTGCTGGGCTTTGTCAGCAGGCACGCACCGATGGCCGCCGCCGCGATAAGCAGGATCATAATAGCCCATACCGCAGATGATTTCTTGTTGATCACATTCTTCACCCTTTCTTTCACCGCAACCTCGCCAAAGGCGAGGGGACACACCGCCGCCATCCTTTGCTGTGCGGCGCAGCTTACCAGCGCACGGGAATAGGCCGCCCGCTGGGCGGTGTCCGCGTGCTGCAGAGCCATTTCGTCGCAGGCGTTCTCCATGTCCCGTCCCAGCAGGGCATAGGCCGCCCACAGCACGGGATGGAACCAGTTCACCGCCAGCAGCACAAACGCCAGTGGCTTCCACACATGATCCCACCGCCGGATGTGGCATTGCTCATGGGCCAGCACCTGGGGCAGATCCCGCTCCGCCACCGTCTCCGGCACGTAGATGCGGGGCGCGAAGACACCCAGCACGAAAGGCGTGCGCCACCGCCCGCAGCGGTACACGTTTCCCTCCACCCGCACCGCCTGCCGCAGCGAGAGCCGCATCCACAGCAGGCTTGCCGCCATGTAGAGCAGCATGCACCCCGTGCCCGCCAGCCAGATCCACGGCAGCACGTCTACAAGAGACGGGGCGTCCGCCGCAGCGACAGTATCCGCCGTTTCCCGAGGGATGGCCCTCGCCGCCGGAGCGCTGGCCTGCGCCGTGCGCTGCATCTCGTGATACGCCTGGCTCACCGGCGCTTCCGCCGCCTGCAGGCTCATGGGACTTTCCACCGTCAGGCTCACCGGCAGCACCAGCCGCAGCGCCACCAGCGCCCATAGCAGGCACAGCCACCGGCGGGCCACCCTTCCCCGCAGCAAAAACCGCACCGCCATCACCGCCAGAGCGATCAATCCCGCCTGCCAGGATAGCTCCAAGACCTTACCAAATACGTCAGCCATGGCTCTCCTCCTCAAATTGGTCGATCATCCGCCGCAGCTCGTCGGCCTCCGCCGCCGTCAGACCCTTGCCGCCCACAAAGGCGGCCAGAAAGCCCGGCAGGCTGCCGTGAAAGTTCTTGTCCACAAAGGCGCGGCTCTCGGCCTGCTGTACCGCCTCGCGCCCCACTTTCGCCGTGACCACGGCGTTCTCCGTGTGTACCACGCCCCGCTCCGTCAGCCGTTTGATGACGGTGTAGGTGGTGGATTTCTTCCACCCCAGCTCATCGGCGCACAGGCGCACCAGTTCACTGCTCTTCACCGGCTCGTGCTGCCAGAGTATTTCGCAGAATTTCAGCTCGCTGTCAAAGATCTTGGGTGTGTCCATCGTCATGTCCTCCTTGGTCGAATTCGTTAGACCTTGTAGATAGTCTAACCTATTAGACCAAATCTGTCAAGCATTTTTTGCTTTTACCGGAATTTTTTCACAGCAGGTGTTGCATTTCCCCTCAAAACCGGTCTAATCTGATAGAAACCAACAGGAAAGGGGGGATCGGCATGCTGTCCATCATCGCGGCCCTGCCGGAGTCTCCGGATGACCGGCAGTTTATCGGCAGACTGTATGAGGAATACGAGGCGCTGCTGTACGCCACCGCGCTGAAATACACCGCCTCGCATCCGGATGCCGAGGAGATCGTGCAGGAGTGTGTGATAAAGCTCATAGGAAAGACGTCCACCCTGCGCGGTATGGAGCGCTGCGTTCTGGCGGGCTACCTGGTGGCCGCCGTCAGAAACACCGCCATCCGTTATCTGCAAAAAGAGCGCAGCCGCCAAAAGCAGGCTGCACCCATGGAGGAGCTAAGCACCGCGGAGCTTCCCGCCCAGGAGCTGTCGCTGGATGAGCTGATGATCCTGTGGGAAAACCGCCAGCGGGTGAAGGCCGCATGGCATCTGCTTCCACAGAACGACCGCTATTTACTGGAGGGGAAGTATCTGCTGAACCTGTCGGACGAAGAGCTTGCCGCGCAGCTGCGCTGCAAAAGCGGCAGTGTGCGGATGAAGCTGACCCGCGCCCGCAGGCGGGCATGGAAACTCATTGAAAAACAGGAGGCGAAGGAAAATGACCAGACATGAGGCATTGACTAGACAATACGAGGACGCCGTTTTTGCCCTGCTGCTGGAGGAAGTGGCCGCGGCGGAGGGCGCGCGTGCGCTGGCGGAGCTGGACGCCGCCACGACCGTACCCCATACGCTGACAAAGCGCTGCCGCGGCAGCATGGAGCGGCAGACGTTCCGGCGGCGCTGCAAGACATTTGGGCGCGGCTTTTCCCGTGTGATCGGCAAGGTGGCGGTGGTGGCGCTGGTGACAATGATGCTCTTTACCGTGGCCTTTGCCGCCTCGCCGGAATTCCGCCAGAGAACCATCGACCTTGTCACAGAAGTGTTCGACAGCTATACCGAGGTCTTCGCCACGGAGGCGCAGCTGGCCGCCGGTCGAACGCCCATGCCCACGCTGACCGTGGGATGGATCCCCGACGGCTTTTCCCTGAATCATGTGGAGAGCGGGGAAATGGGATACGCGGAATACTATCGAAACAGCGCCGGTGTGGAGTTCATGGTGGGCGTCTACGACCTCTCCTGCGGCAGTCTCTATCTGGAAACCGGCGGGGCGGCCACGCAGAAGATCACCCTGCGCGATACCGAGGGCTACATGGTTGTCGATGAAGACGGCGCCGTCCAGGTGCTCTGGCAGATCAACGGCAGCGATGCCTGGGTTGGCATAGGCTACATCATCAACGGCCCCGCCGAGACGCTGCTGCAGGTGGTGGAGTCCCTGTCCGTCAGTTGAGCCCGCCGCCGTAAAAGATGACGGCAGGGAAGAGAAGGGCAGATTTTGTAAAGATTTTACCATTTTTTGATAGACGATTGCCGCCGGACATGGTATAGTAAAAGCTGATCAAAATGAAGGGTGGGATCCGAACTATGGAACCGTTTGCTTCTCTGGATTTCAATGCGAAAAAAGGCTTTATCTGCGATATGGACGGCGTCATCTATCACGGCAACCGCATTTTGCCCGGCGTGGCGGAGTTCATCCAGTGGCTCCACGATGAGGATAAGGAATATCTCTTCCTGACCAACAACAGCGGCTATACTCCCCGCGAGCTGAATCAGAAGCTGGCCCGTATGGGGCTGGATGTGCCGGAGGAACATTTCTATACCAGCGCTCTTGCCACGGCGGCCTTCCTGAAGGAGCAGGCTCCCGGCTGTTCCGTGTTCGCCATCGGCGAGGCGGGACTGCTGAACGCCCTGTATGACGCGGGGATCACCATGAACGACGTAAACCCCGACTATGTAGTGGTGGGCGAGGGTCGCTCCTATTCGCTGGACACCCTGACCAAAGCCACCAATCTGGTGATGGCGGGCGCCAAGCTGATCGGCGCCAACTCCGATGTGTCCGGCCCCATCGAAAATGGTATTGCACCCGCCTGCCGCGCCCTGATCGCCCCCATTGAGATGGCCACCGGCAAGCAGGCATACTTCTGCGGCAAGCCCAATCCGCTGATGATGCGCACCGGTCTGCGGATGCTGCACTGCCATTCCGCCGAGGCGGTGATGGTGGGCGACCGTATGGATACCGATGTGATCTCCGGCATGGAGAGCGGTATGTCCACGGTGCTGGTGCTCTCCGGCGTCTCTACCCCCGAAACGCTGAAAACCTATGCCTACCGCCCCAGCATCGTGCTGGACGGCGTGGGCGATATCCCGACTCTGGCACGGGGCGGCAAATAAGAAAAGGGAAGTGCCGCTGCCGCTGTGCGCCTATGCTGCGCCGGATAGAGAAAACCGCCAATAAGCGGGAGTGTATCGAACGTTTCAGTTGGCAAATGACACAGAATATGTTATAATAAACGCACCATCCCTGACAGGAGCGCATCTGCTCCTGCCGGCAGATGGTGCTAATTCGACAAGACAAGGATGAAAGACCCATGGCCATCAAACGTAAATTCCCGCCGAAGACGGCGACTGTCCATTGCAGCGGCGGCTGCCGCGCCAGGAAAGACGAACGCGGCGAAATGCTCTGCACCTATGGCTGCATGGGCTGCGGCGTGTGCGTGGAAACATGCAAGTTCGACGCCATCCATATCAACGCCCTAAGCTGTGCCGAGGTGGACGAGGAGAAGTGTATCGGCTGCGGCGCATGCACCCGCAAGTGCCCCCGCGGACTCATTACCCTGCGGCGGCTGGATGACCGCATCGCGGTGCTGTGTTCCAATCGGGATAAGGGCTTTGATCCGGCCACCAAGACCGGCGCCCGCACGGTGTGCGATGTCAGCTGCATCGCCTGCGGCCTGTGCGTGAAGAAATGCCCTGCCGACGCCATACATGTGGAGGACTTCCACGCGGTCATCGACTACGAAAAATGTCTCAGCTGCGGCGCGTGCGCGGTGGCCTGTCCCCGCCATGTGATCCATGACCGCTTCGGTATCCTGACGGCCAGAAGTGAATAAAAAAACAAGGACGGCGTAAGCCGTCCTTGTTGGTTATCGGGGTCATTCACTGGCTTAGACGCTGCCGCCTGCGGGAATCGCGTCTCCGGAAACACTGTTGGTGGCATTGTCCGCGTCGCCGCCGGTCTCGCTGCCGCCAGTACCGGAATCACCGTCTGTGGCATCGCTGCCGGTGCCGGAACTCTCACCGGTGCCCGCGGTGCCGCTATCTCCGGCTCCGGTGCCGGTGGGGGTATCACCGGTAACGCCGCTGGGATCCTTGACGGTATCATCGGTGGTGGTATCGTCGGGGGACTTGGCGTCATCGTTGATGGTATCATCGTTGGCAGGCGTTTCGGTCTCGTTCTGGTTTTCGCCCTCAGACGTTTCAGAGGATGACCGGCCAACAAAGATCCCCCACTCTTCTTTTGCTGTCTGGCCGGATGCATTACCAGTCGGCCAAGTTACTTTGGTATCAGTAAGAGGAGATATGTTTTTAGCTTCGGTACCTTCAGGCAAGCTGCCCCAATGAATCGAAACGGAAACTTCAGTTGTATTCTCGATATCAATAGAATAAACCGGATAGATCTTGCCAGAAGGGTATTCACCGTTCGTAGGGTTAACAAGGGTTAACGGCTCATAATACGTGTCGCCAACCTTGAGATATACCTTACAATTATCACTAACATTGCTGCGCACAATGAAATAAAGCGAGCCACTATCGCTGACTGGAGCATTTTCCAGTGTAGCGCTTCCAGAAATAAATTGGGCATTGCTCAAAGTTGCATCGTTCGACACGCACACCTCCACAGATGCCGACTGAATGGTGCCGATATTGGTGTCGATGCTCATGTTGAACCACGCCCATGTCAGGCTGCACAGCGTCAGCATGCAGACGGCCATGCCCAGCAGGGAGGGAGCCAGCAGGCGCAGCAGCGAATCCGCTGAGCCCTCCCGGCGGCGTGTGTTATGTGAAAAGAAGTGATTCCATTTCATCTTGCCCAGTTGCTCCTTTCGGAAGTCCGGTCTCCGCCGCCGCGACAGCGCCACAGCCTGTCCGGCGGCCCGTCAGGCGAGGGAAGGACACAAAATCCCTTATGTCCTTCCCTCGCCCCTCTCCGGGGAAACCGCCGGAGAGGAGGGGTATTTACGTTTGCGGCTTTATTCCTTCGGCGTCTCCACCGGATCGGCGGCGGGCGCGGCAGGCGCTGCGGCGTCTGCCTTTTCCAGACGGGCTTTCATCTCCAGCAGCTCCTGCATCATGCGCTGGTTCTCCTCCCGCTGGCGGTCAAGGTCGGCTTTCTGGTCGGCCAGCTCCTTCTGCTGCTCACCCTTATACTGCTTGAACAGCCGCACGCAGTTGGCCCCTTCAAACACGATCAGCAGGAAGAAGGGCAGGAAGATGCAGATGATGTAGCCCGGCGTGGTCTTCAAAAACTGGAAGAACTTGCCAACGCCCGGAATGGTCTTCTGGTACTTGCCCAGCACGTAGGAATAGGTAACCACCGTCTCGTCGTCGGTGCCGGTGGTGGTGCCGTAAGTAACGAAGGCGGGCTGCCCCTTGTCATCGGTAGTCAGGGAGCGGATCTTATGGGTCACCGTCTCGCCGAAGTTGGCGGAGTTCTGGGACGTAAAGGCCACGATATCACCCACCTGCAGCGTGGCGGGATCCACTTCCTTCACCAGGATCAGGTCACCGGCGCTGAAGTCAGTGGCGCTCATGGAGTCAGACCGGACGATGTACATTTTATAACCGAACAGCGCCCGATCGTTCCGGTCAAAGGTGGTGACGGACACGATGGTAAAGATCATCATGCCCACCGCCAGCACCACGATCAGCCAGGTGATGACGGTTTTGATAATGTTCAATGCTTTTTTCATAGGATGCTTCCTCTCCCGATCAAGGCCGCGGCGGGCCCTCTGTTAAAACTCTCTGTTGGGGTTATTCTTCATCTGCGTAGCGTCGGCGGACAGGGTGAAGGTCAGAGTCTTATCCTGCACTTCATTGCCGGCCGTAGTGGGGAAATAAAACTCCATCGTATAGTCGCTGACAGAATAGGCGCTCAGCACAAAAGAATCTGCCTTAGTTCTGTTCGACAGGCTGGTCATCGTACCGGTATATAGAACGTTCTCACCGGCATCCTTAATCGTGATCTGCAGCACATCGGCCAAATCACCATCGACCTTTTCAAAATACAGGCGGCAATAGCTGCTCCACTGCGTGTTATTTCGAATGTGGAAGGGCTTTACTACCTTCATGCCGGGTTCAAAGAGAAATTGCTCTTTATCAATGATCAGCCCGTTTTTGGCTTCGCCGTAAATATCAATATCCACCACGCCGGTATTGAAGTAATTGTCCTTTACCTCCACGGAGTAATACACCAGCGCGTAGGTGGTGACCACCAGACACAGCGCCAGCAGGATCACCGCCAGCACGCCGCCGGTCAGCCGTTTGCGGGTGCTGGGATTGGGATTCTTGTTCATCGGCCACCCTCCTTACGGCGGCGCAGTACCACCACTGCGCCAAGTCCGGCAGCCGCGCACACGGCCAGTCCGCCCCACAGCAGCAAAGAGAAGCTGTCGCCGGTCTTGGGGCCGTTGATAAGCTGTCCGTCATCGCCGTTTTCGCCGCTGCCGCCGTTATGTGACCGGCTGCCCACGACCCACCAGCGGAAGTTGGCCATCAGTGCCTGGTTCATATATTCGTTGCCCACGCTGGTGTCCAGATAGACATTCAGCGTATAATCCAGATATCTGCCGGACAGCGCTGTATCCACCGATTTGGGCATGTCCCGCATCAGGCCGTCATACACCACCGTGCCATCCACACTGACGCGGATCATCAGCACCTCGGCCAGCTTCTGATACGCTGCGTCAGACTGCACCGCGGCGTTGAAGTGAACAGTCACCGTGCCGGTGTGATAGACGAGAACGCGATAGTTTTTGGTAATGCTGTCCCCGGGGAACATATTGCTGGCGTAAAACGCCTCGCCATAGTCGGGCACGCGCTTGTCGATATGGATGCTGCTGGCATTGCCGGTGGCCGCGCTGCCTTTGCTGCCGGAGGCCGACAGCGGCGTCAGGGACGCGCGCGCAGGCGCGGCCTGATGAAAGGCCGTGGTCTGGGCGGTGATTCGGTTGCCGGACACCTGGGCCGACGGGTCAGCGTGGGAATGTCTCCATAAGACGCACAGGGCCGCAAGGCTCAGCGCCAGCAGGATCGCCAGCACAACGATCACTCGTTTTATCGTGCTGCTATTGCCGGAACGACGCACCTGCAACACCTCCTGTTTCCTTAAATCGTGGACGTGTGAAGCCACACGCCGCGTTTGCCGTCAAAATGGCGGCATTATCGGACGTTTTTTCGCCCATCGGCGCGGAAAACGGCGGGTATACGTTCTGTATTTCGTGTACACCCCTGAAAAACCAGATAAATTTTACCACAGAGCGACAAGTATTGCAAGTGTTTCCTTGTGTGTTTTGCCAATTTTACAAAGGATCTGCGTTTTTCGGCGGCGTTTGGAAAGGGAACGCCGCCGGAGGGTGCCCTCCGGCGGCGTAAACGTTACGTGTGGATCAGCTGCACGCACCGGATCGTCTCATCCAGCGCGGCGGAAAAGGCATCGCCGTCACCGGCGCTGCCCACGATGCAGCCATAGTGGGTGGGTACGGCGATGCGGGGCCGGATGCGGTTGGCGGCCCGGGCCGCCTCCTGCGCCGTCATGGTGTAGGTGCCGCCTGCCGGAAGAAACGCCACATCGCAGGTGATACCGTCCATTGCTGGGATCACGTCGGTATCGCCCGCCACATAAGCCGTTACGCCGTCCATGGTGACTACATAGCCCAGATAGCGGTGCGCCTCCGGATGAAATGCCTTGTCCGTGTTGTACGCGGGAACCGGCAGAAAGCGCAGTCCCAGCACATCGCAGCTGACGCCGGTGTGTACCGGCAGCAGTACCGACTCGTCAAAGCCCGCCTCCAGTGCCTTGAGATAGCAGGTGTCAGGCAGAACGATGAAGCCGTCGGGCGCCAGCACGCGGCGGATATCCTCCGGCGAGAAGTGGTCGTAGTGGTCATGGGTAATGAACACCAGTCCCGCATCGTGGGGCATTTCCTTCACCAGGTAAGGATCGAAGCGAAGCACGATATGCCGGCCCTGCCAGCGGATGCTGCTGTGGCAATTGATAGAAAACCCATCGGTGATGTCCTTCATATGCCGAACCTCCTATAGAATGTAGTATTCTATAGTATACGACAGGTTGTTTACTTTTTCAAGTGCCCAAATAAACCTTTCTTCTCATACGGCGCGCAGGTATAGCCCAAAACATGATAGCCGGTGGGCTCGATGACAGCGCGCAAAGCCTCCTCGGACAGCATCTCCTCGCTCAGGATCACCGTCTCCCCCTTGCTGTGGGAGGAGGTGACCTTTTTCACGGGGAATTTGCCCCGCACCGCGTCGTTGACATGGCTCTCGCACATGCCGCAGGCCATACCGTCGATTTTTAGAGTAATCTCGTACATTTCAACTACCTCCATGTGTCATATAATATCGGTTAGATGGCGCTAACTGCTGCGCCGCGGAAATGCCGCGTCTGCGCGGCATTTCCCAACGGCACACAGCCGTTTACTTTTTGAAGCTGTCCTTCAGGGACACGCTGCGGTTGAACACCAGATGCTCCGCCGAGGCGTCGCGGTTGTCCAGACAGAAGTAGCCCACCCGCATGAACTGGAAGGTGGGGGCGTTGACGCCGGTGCGGTTTTCCTGCTTGTCGAAGGCTGCGGCCACCTTGCGCATCTCCGGCTCCACCTTGCAGCCGGTCAGCACCGTCAGGCTCTTGGGATTCAGACAGTCCAGAAAATCCTTATCGGGGCCGTCGGGCGTGGCGTCGGAGAACAGGTTGTCGTACAGCCGTACCTCCGCGTCCAGACAGTTCTCCGCGTCCACCCAGTGCAGCGTGGCGCCCTTGACCTTGCGGCCATCGGCGGGATCGCCGCCCCGGGAGTCGGGATCGTATTCACACAATACCTCGGTAACATTGCCGTTTTCGTCTTTCACGCAGCCGGAACACTTCACCAGATACGCGCCCTTCAGCCGGCACTCAAGACCGTCTGGAGTCAGGCGCTTGTACTTGGGCACGGGAACTTCCATAAAGTCGTCCGCCTCGATCCACAGATGGCGGGAGAAGGTGATCTCGTGGGTGCCCTGAGTGGGATCGGTGGGGTTGTTCTCCACGGAGAACACCTCGCTCTTGCCCTCGGGATAGTTGGTGAC
>CAKTQM010000017.1 GCA_934597125.1 uncultured Oscillospiraceae bacterium | reverse complement strand
CCGTTAGCTCAGTCGGTAGAGCACCTGCCTTTTAAGCAGGGTGTCCGGGGTTCGAATCCCCGACGGGGCACCAAAAAAACACCACCCAATGGGTGGTGTTTTTTCATATTCAAAAGAGCGTTACGTTCCGCGCACCAGCTCATACGCCACACGGGGTGTGCCGTCGGCTACATGGATGACGCCGCAGTAGGCGAAGCCCTGTTGGGCGATGGCGCGGCGCATGACACGGTTATCGGCGTGGGTGTCGATCCGTAGGTGGGGGATGCGCTGACGCGACCAGGCGACACACTCGCCCAGCACGCCGCAGTAGGTACCGTCGCTGCCAATGCGGTGGATGGTGCCGTAGGGTGTGACGGTGTCCTGCCACGCGCCGTCGATCTCGGCATAGGTGGGGTCGTCACCGATGATGAAGGCAAAGGCCGCATAGACGCTGCACCCGTCCTCCATCACGTACAGGTGGCCGTGGGCGATATCCTGCCGCAGCAGGGGCTCGGAGGGATAGCCGTTGACCCATTGGGTCATATTGCCGCATTGGCGCATGAACTGGCGCGCCAGATCGTAGATAGCCAGGATGCGGGGCAGATCGGCTTCGGTAGCATGTCGGATCATGGGCGGCTCCTCAATTTTTCAGGCTTTGCAGCGGGGCGGGGATGCGGCCGCCTCGGGCGATGAAATCGGCGCTGGAATCGGTGTGTACCGGCATCAGCGGAGCGCTGCCCAGCAAGCCGCCCATTTCCACCACATCGCCCACGGCTTTGCCTTCCACGGGGATGATGCGGACGGCGGTGGTCTTGCTGTTGACCATGCCCACCGCCGCCTCATCGGCAATAATGGCGGAGATCGTTTCGGCGCTGGTGTCGCCGGGGACGGCGATCATGTCCAGCCCCACAGAGCAGACACATGTCATGGCCTCCAGTTTGTCGATGGTTAGAGCGCCCTGCTGGGCGGCGGCGATCATGCCCTCATCCTCAGATACGGGGATGAAGGCACCGGACAGACCGCCCACATGGCTGCTGGCCATGACGCCGCCCTTCTTCACGGCGTCGTTCAGCAGCGCCAGAGCCGCGGTGGTGCCGTGGGTGCCGCAGACGGCAAGGCCCATCTCCTCCAGAATACGGGCCACGCTGTCGCCGATAGCGGGGGTGGGGGCCAGAGACAGATCCACGATGCCGAAGGGGGTGTCCAGACGGCGGGATGCCTCGGCAGCCACCATCTGGCCCATGCGGGTAATCTGGAAGGCGGTCTTTTTAATGGTCTCCGCCACCACATCAAAGGGCGCGCCCTTGCACTTCTGCAGAGCGTGGTACACCACGCCGGGGCCGGAGACGCCCACGTTGATGACACTGTCCGCCTCGCCCACGCCGTGGAAGGCGCCGGCCATGAAGGGATTATCCTCCACCGCGTTGCAGAATACCACCAGCTTGGCGCAGCCCAGACCGTCCCTGTCCTTCGTCAGATGGGCGGTCTCCTTGATGATGAGGCCCATGCGGGCTACAGCGTCCATGTTGATGCCAGCCTTGGTGCTGCCCACGTTGACGCTGGAGCACACCAGATCGGTCTGAGCCAGCGCCTGGGGGATGGAGCGCAGCAGCAGTTCATCGCCCTTGGTGAAGCCTTTTTGCACCAGGGCGGAGTAGCCGCCCAGAAAGTCCACGCCGCAGGCCTTGCCCGCCCGATCCAGCGTCAGGGCGAAGGGAACGTAGTCTTCCGTATCGCAACTGCCCGCCACCAGCGCCATGGGGGTAACGGAGATGCGCTTGTTGACGATGGGGATGCCGAATTCGCTTTCGATATCCCGTCCCGTCTGCACCAGCTTTTCCGCCCGGCGGCAGATCTTGTCGTAAATTTTGTCACAGCAGCGCTGGGGATCCTCGCTGATGCAGTCCAGCAGGGAGATGCCCATGGTGATGGTGCGGATGTCCAGATGCTGCTTGTCGATCATGTCGATGGTGTCAAAAATATTTTGCAGATTCAGCATGCTTCCGCCTCCGCTTACAGCTTGTGCATGGCGTCAAAGATGTCCTCCCGCTGGATGCGGATGGACAGGCCCCGCGCCTCGCCATAATCCTTGAGGATGGTGCGCAGTTGGTCAAAGGGCGTTTCACATGCCGCCAGATCCACCACCATCATCATGGTGAAGTAGCCCTCCATAATGGTCTGGCTGATGTCCAGCACATTGATCCGGCAGTCCGCCAGCGTGTTGCACACACCGGCGATAATGCCCACCTGATCCTTGCCTACGACAGTTACGATTGCTTTCATATTGCTTCACTCCTTTGGTGTAAGTTCTTTCAAAGCCTCCCTTGTGTAAAGGGAGGTGGCAACGCGAAGCGTTGACGGAGGGATTGTCAGCAGAAAGAGTCCGTCATACGCAGCCTTCCAAATGATGAACAATCCCCCAGCCTCGCATTTGCTCGGCAGCCCACTTTACACAAGGGGGCCTTTGATGCGGTGCAAATTACAAGAATCTGCAATGCCAGCTATTCGAGTTCATCCAGCGTCAGCTTGAACGACGGCAGGAAGTGCTCTAAAAAGTAATCCAGCTCCGGCAGCTCCATGTCGTCCAGCGCGTAGCGGGTCTGCTGGGCGGCCTGCTTGAATTCGGTGTTGCCGGATTTCAGCTCTTCCAGACACTTGATATAGGCGCTGAGCTTGTCGGCGGCCTTTACCAGCTGCTGGATCTCCGGCGCGGCGGGGGACAGGGCGGCGCTGTAGGTGGGGCGCAGCTCGTCGGGCAGCATGCCCAGCAGCTTTTCCTCCGCCACCCGCTCTACCTGACGGTACGCCTCGCGGATGGCGGGATTATAGTACTTGATGGGGGTGGGCATGTCACCGGTCAATATCTCACCGGCGTCATGATACAGGGCGGCTACCGTCACCTGCCCCTCGTCCACGCGGCCGTCAAAGAACTGGTTGCGGATCACCGCCAGAGCATGGGCCAGCACGGCGGTCATGTGGCTGTGCTCCTGAATATTCTCGGTGTAGCTGTTGCGCATCAGGGCCCAGCGGTTGATGAACCGCATGCGGGCGATGTAGGCAAAAAAGTGATGGATGTGTTCTTTCATATCAGTTCTCCCAATAAGGTCTCTCCACGGCATGCTGTGATACGCACCTCCCGCACCTGATTGTGAAGGTCACGGCCCTGCACCGCCACCTCGGCGTAGTTGGGGGTGTGGCCGGTATACAGACCGTCCTTTTCCTGCTCGAACAGCACGGGATAGGTTTTGCCGACGCAGCCTGCCAGATACGCCTGCCGCATCCCATGAGCCACCTGGGCCGCACGGGCGGCCCGTTCCTCCTTCACCGCCGCCGTCAGCTGGGGCATGGCCGCCGCCTTGGTGCCGGGGCGGATGGAGTAGGGAAAGATGTGCATAGCGGCGAAGCCGCACTTTTCGATAAACGCCAGCGTCTGGGCGAATTCCTCCTCCGTTTCGCCGGGAAAGCCGGTGATGAGATCGGTGGTGACGGCCACATGGTCGAAATACCGCCGCAGCAGCGTTACGGACTCATAGAAACGGGCGGTATCATACCGGCGGTTCATACGCTTTAACGTTGCGTCACAGCCGGATTGCAGGGACAGATGAAAATGGGGGCACAGATTGGGCAGTCTCGCCGCCCGACGGCAGAAATCCTCGGTGATGGTGCGGGGCTCCAGACTGCCCAGCCGCAGGCGCATATCGCCTGCCGCGGTGCTGACGGCCTCCAGCAGGTCGATCAGGCTGCTGCCGTTTTTCAGGTCATGACCCCAGCTGGAGATCTCAATGCCTGTCAGCACCAGCTCACGATAGCCCTCGGCACGCAGCTGCCGCGTCTGGGCCGCCGCCGTCTCCAGCGGCAGGGAGCGCACAGGCCCCCGTGCATAGGGGATGATGCAGTAAGTGCAGAAGTTGACGCAGCCGTCCTCCACCTTCAGCATGGCACGGGTGCGCTCCTTCATGCCGCCGGCGGGCAGCACCTCGAACTGGCGGCGGTGCAGGGCGTTGTCCAGCAGCATCACCGGCTCCTTTTCGCGGGCGGCCTGTTCCAGCAGGTCTAAAAACGCCATGCGGTCGCCGGTGCCGGCGATCAGGTCAAGCGCCAGCGTGGCCGCCTCGTCAGGATGGGTCTGGACGTAGCAGCCGCAGGCGGCCACCACGGCGTTTTCGTTCAGCTTGCGGCAGCGGCGGATCATCTGGCGGGACTTTTTATCGCTGACGGCGGTGACGGAACAGGTATTGACGATGTAGGCGTCCGCCGCCGACTCGAAGGGCACCAGCGTATGGCCCCGGCGCAGCAGCTCCTGCTCCATGGCCTGGGTCTCGTATTGGTTCACCTTGCAGCCAAGGGTGTAAATCGCAACGCGCATCTTGCACTTTCCTTTTTGATACAGTATAATTAAAAATTACAGCACTGAAAAACTGTCAAAATAATATCTCATTATACTGGATTCTGTCGGGTATGACAAGACCCGACTGCTGAAAATAGAGAGGAAACCGCTATGATTTATCTGGATCACGCCGCCACCACCCCCATACCCCGCCCTGTAGCTGACGAGATGTACCGTGTGCTGACACAGCAGTTCGGCAATCCCTCCTCCCAATACCCGATGGGACAGGAGGCAAAGAAGCTGGTGGAGGGCTGCCGCGCTGTTATCGCCGGCGTGGTGGGCTGCCAGCCCGGGGAGCTGCATTTTACCTCCTGCGGCACGGAGAGCGACAACTGGGCCATTCGGGCGGTGCTGTGGCAGAACCGCCGCGTGGGCAGACATATCATCACCACCACCGTGGAGCACAGCGCCGTGCTGGAGACCTGCCGCGCGCTGGAGCAGCAGGAGGGATATGAGGTGACGTACCTCAAGCCCGACAAGACCGGCCATATCACGGCGGAGCAGGTGGGGGAAGCCCTGCGGGAGGACACGGCGGTGGTCAGCGTCATGCTGGTGAACAACGAGACCGGCTGCGTGTTCCCTGTGGGGGAGATCAGCAGACTTTTGAAGGCGCGGGATAGCCGCGCCCTGCTGCACACCGACGCGGTGCAGGGTTTTATGAAGGTACCCTGCGATCCCCATGCGCTGGGGGTGGACATGATGAGCCTTTCCGCCCATAAGATCGGCGGGCCCAAGGGTATCGGCGCCCTGTACGTGGGGCCCAACGTCCGGAATATCCGCCCGCTGCTCCACGGCGGCGGACAGGAGGAGGGCACCCGCTCCGGCACCGAGGCCACCGCTCAGATCGCGGGCTTTGCCAGAGCGGCGGAGCTGCGCGCGGACGGCCTGACGGACAAGCTGGCCCACATGGCGGCGGTCAAGACCTACTGTAAAGAGAAACTCCTTTCCATCGACGGCGTGGCGGCCGTTGGCCGGGGGGAGGCGCCCCATATCCTGATGGTGTCGCTGGTGGGCTATCCCAGCGCCAATGTTGTCACCGATCTGGGGAGTCAGGGCATCTGCCTGTCGGCAGGAAGCGCCTGTCATCGGGGCAAGCTGAGCCATGTGGTAACGGCGCTGGGGCTGGACAAGCGTACCGCCAGCGGTGTGCTGCGCGTCAGCTTCGGGCCGGAGACCACCTTTACCGATATCGACGCGCTGTATGAAGCGCTTTTGCAGCATAAGAATACTCGTTTTCCCATGCTATGAGGTAAGAAATGATCCAAGAACTGAAACGACCCGCAGCTTTTTACAGGCGGCTCTTTTATCTGGCGGCGCCCATCGCGCTGCAAAATCTCATCACCTTTTCCCTGGGGCTTATCGACATTTTCATGGTCAGCCGGCTGGGCAACGAGGCCATGGCCGCCGTGAACACCGCCAATGTGCCGGTATTTCTGCTGATCTCCATTGTGTTTGGCGTTCAGTCCGGTGTGGGCATCCTTATCAGCCAGTACTGGGGCAAAAAGGACATGGAGAATATCAGCCGCGCCATGGGCGTGGCCGCCTATCTGGGGACAGGCATCGCTCTGGTGTTGGGGGCGGCTTTCTACCTGTGGCCGGTGGAGATCATGGATCTTTTGAGCAATAAACATCAGCTGTCGGTGCTGGGCGCGCCGTATCTGCGCATTATCGGCTTTTCCTATGTGTTCAACATGCTCTCGTCCATCTACGTCAGCGCCCAGCGCAGCGTGGAGAACTCCGCTTTCGGCATGAAGCTGTTCGGCATGTCCACAGTCATCAATACCGGCATGAACTATCTGCTGATCTTCGGAAAACTGGGTTTCCCCATGCTGGGCGTGGAGGGCGCCGCCGTGGCCACGCTGCTGAGCCGTGTGGCGGAGTTCGCGGTGTGCCTGTTCTGCGCCCTGCGCAGCAAGACCATTCCGCTGAACCTGAAAGCCTTCTTCCGTCCGGGGTGGGAGATGTGCCGCCGGTTTATCAAATACTCCTCTCCCGTGCTGTGCAACGAGATTCTCTGGGGACTGGGCAACAGTATGCTGACGGTGATCCTGGGCTATACGGTCAACTCTGTGGAGTATCTGGCGGCCAATGCCGTCATGGGCAATCTGAACCGGCTGTTCCTGGTGGTGTGCTTCGGCCTGGGCAGCGCCACCGCTGTGCTGGTGGGCAAGGCCATCGGCGAGGGGCAGCGCCATGACGAGGTGATGAAGCTGAGCCGTACCCTGCTGTGGGTCACCATTCTGGTGGGCGTGGTGCTGATGGTGTTCTCACTGGCGCTGGTGCCGCTGCTGTTCCAGCCGGTGATCTTCCCGCTGTTCAGCCTCTTTGACGAACCGGCCCGTATCGCCACGGCGCTGGCGGTGACGGGATTTGCGTCCATCCCGCTGCATGCCTATTCCATCACCGCCGTCACCGGCGTGCTGCGGGCGGGCGGCGATGTGTTCTGCTCCGCCGCGCTGGACATCGGCCCCCAGTGGCTGGCGGCTCTGCCGCTGACGGCGCTGTTTGCCCTGGTGCTGCACAGTTCCTGCTGGTGGGTGGCCGCCGCCATTCAGGCGGAATCGCTGCTGAAGGTGCCCCTGTGCGCATGGCGGATCCGAAAGGGCAAGTGGATCCACGATGTAACGCGGCCGGAGGGGGAGACGTTATGAAAAGTCTCTTCCGCTGCACCGTGTGCGGCGCGCCCCTGACGCGGGAGGAAAAAACGTATCGCTGTCCCAACGGCCACAGCTTCGATATCGCCAAAGAGGGCTATACCTATCTGCTGCCGGTGAATCAGCGGCACTCGAAAGCCCCTGGCGACGACAAGGCCATGACCGCCGCCCGGAGCGCCTTTCTGGCCAAGGGCTACTATAGCTTTCTGCAGGCGGCGCTGTGCGAGCTGGCCGTCCGCTACGCGCCGGAGGATCCGACGCTGCTGGATGTGGGCTGCGGCGAGGGGTACTACACCGCCGCCGTTTGTGACACTCTGGCCGCTGCCGGAAAGCCGCCGCGCGGAGCGGGCATCGACATCTCCAAGGACATGGCCCGCCGCGCCGCAAAACGGGCAAAGCAGGCGGAGATCGCCGTGGCCAGCGCCTATCACCTGCCGCTGGGCGATGAAACAGTGGATCTGCTGCTGGACTGCTTTTCGCCCCTGTCGGCGGAGGAGTTCCGGCGGGTGCTGAAGCCGAAAGGCCACTTTCTCTACGTGGTGCCGGCGGCGGAGCACCTGTGGGAGATGAAGCAGGTGCTCTATGACCATCCCTACCGCAACGAGACGAAGGAAACGCCCTATGAGGGCTTTCGATATACAGACATCGTCCATGTACGGGACACCATCACCCTGCCCTGTCAAGCGGATATTCAGGCGCTGTTCGGCATGACGCCCTATTGCTGGAAGACGCCCCGTGAGGGTAAAGACCGTCTGGCGGCGCTGGACAGCCTGACTATCACCGCCGCATTTGATATCCATATCTTTGAACGACTGTGAGAGAGGAGAACGCCCATGAAATGCTGCGTCCTTTTTGCCTCCCCACGGGGGAGCGAGAGCAACACCCGCGCCCTGTTGACGGAATTTCTGGCGGTATGGTATCAGGCGGGGAACACCGCGGCGGTACATTCCCTGTATGACGAGGCCATCAGCCCCTGCATGGCGTGCCGCGGCTGCCAGTGGGACTGGAGCGGCCCCAACTGCGTCATTGACGACGACATGACCGCCATTTTTGACGATATCCTCTCCTGCGACCTGCTGCTGTTGGCCAGTCCCATCTATCTGTGGAGCTGTACCGCCCCCATGAAGGCGGCGCTGGATCGCTGCATCTACGCCATGTGCAAATACTACGGCGACGAAAAGGGCCCCTCCCTGTGGGCGGGCAAGGCGGTGGCGGCCCTCACCACCTGCGGCTATCGGGTGGAGAAGGGCGTGGATCTGTGGGAGGAGGCTTTGCGCCGCACCTGCAAACACGCCCATCTTCGCTGGCTGGGCCTGCATGGGGAGCGGCATCTTGGATACAAAACCGCGTTTATGGACGAGGAAAAGGCTGCCCGCACCCGTGCGTTTGCCGGGCAGATCATGGAAAAGCTCAGTGAGGAAGCATAGTATGGAGACCATTACCAGACGAAGAAAGCGCAGAAGAACCCCGTTGGCGCTGCTGCTGTGCGTCGGCATGGCGGCGGCGCTGGTGGTGGTACTGGCGCTGGTGCTGCGCTCGCTGCTGCGGGCGGAGGAGAAGGCGGAGCCGGATCCCCACGCGGGGCAGGTCTATATCAACGACGGGGCCAACATGGTGTGGCTGACGCCCCATGAGAATTTTGCCGTCAGCGCCCTGCGTCCATGGCAGTTTATCGAGCCGGAGCAGCGGCCCTACTATCTGGGGACGGAATACGCCGTCCGGCGGGGCATTGACCTGTCGGTGTTCCAGAAGAACGTGGACTGGAAGCAGGCGGCGGCGGACGGCGTGGAATTTGCCATTATCCGCCTGGGCTTTCGAGGCTACGGTAAGGGCGTATTGCAGCCGGACGAGCGATTTGACAGCCACCTGACCGGCGCCCATGATGCCGGCATCGACGCGGGGGTGTATTTCTTTTCACAGGCGCTGACGGCGGAGGAGGGCCGCGAAGAGGCCCAATACGTGCTGGAGCAGCTGCAGGGCCGGACGCTGGAGCTGCCGGTCTATTTCGACTGGGAGCCGGTGACGGCGGAGGACTCCCGCACCAACGGCTATGACTACACACACCTGACCGACAGCGCCGTAGCCTTCTGTCAGACCATTCAGCAGGCGGGGTATCAGGCGGGGGTATACATCAACCGCCAGCAGGGGTACTATCACTATGACCTGAGCCGCTTGGCGGAGTATTCCCTGTGGGTGGCGGATTACAACAGCTATCCGGATTTCTATTACCGCTTTGACATGTGGCAGTATACGGCCGAGGGACAGGTGAACGGTCTGGATATCCAGGTGGATGAAAACCTGCTGTTCGTCCGGAAGGCAGACTGAGAGAATACGGGATCACCGCTTTGAAAGGAGGAGCCGCCATGACGCTGACTGTTTCGCTGCCGCGCTGCAGCTATCCGGTACATATCCAGTCCGGTGCGCTGCACCAGGCGGGGATGTATCTTGCGCCGCTGAATATCCGCCGCTGGGCGGTGATCGCCGATGAAACCGTGGCGGCGCTGTATGGCGGTCTGGTGATGGAGAGCCTTGCGTCGGCAGGCCTTTCCGGAGAGCTGCTGCCCTTTGCCGCCGGCGAGGCTCACAAGACACCGGAGACATGGCTGGGGCTGTGCCGCGAATTGGCTCAGCGGAGCTTTGACCGCGGTGATGGCGTGCTGGCACTGGGCGGCGGCGTCGCCGGTGATCTGGCGGGCTTTGCCGCCGCCTGCTATCAGCGGGGGCTGCCGCTGGTGCAGATCCCCACCACGCTGCTGGCCCAGGTGGACAGCGCCGTGGGCGGCAAAACGGCGGTGGATCTGCCGGAGGGCAAGAACCTGCTGGGTGCCTTTTACCAGCCCCGCATGGTGCTGGTCGATCCGGACTGCCTTGTTGATCTGCCGCCGCGGCAGCTGCGCTGCGGTGTGGCGGAGGTCATCAAATACGGCATGATCCGCGATGCCGCGCTGCTGGCGCTGCTGGAGGAGGAAGCGCCGGACTGGGGGACGGTGATCGCCCGCTGCCTGACGGTCAAGGCGGCGCTGGTGGCCGCGGATGAGCGGGACACCGGCGTGCGGCGGCTGCTGAATTTTGGACATACCATCGGGCACGCCTGCGAGGCGGCGTCGGGCTACGCCATGACCCATGGCGAGGCGGTGGCCGCAGGCATGGCAGCCATACTGCGCTGGCAGCTGCGGCGGGGCGATGCGATACAAGCTGCCTATGACAGGCTGCTGGCGTTGCTGGCGCGGTGGCGGTTGAGTGCCGCGCTGCCCTGCGATACGCAGGCGCTGGCGGAATATATAAGACAGGACAAGAAGCGTGAAGGAAATGCCCTTCACACGATTCTGCTGCGCCGTGTGGGAGACGCCTATGTGGAGGACGTGTCCCTTGCGGCGCTGCTGGAGGGTTTGACGTGATCCGGCGGCTGTATCCCGCCCGTTTGGCGGGCACAGTGACGGCGCCGGAGAGCAAGAGCGTGCGACACCGTGAGCTGATCTGCCGCTTCTTGGCGGGGCAGTCCCTGCCGGAGACCCTGCGGGGCGAGGATGTAAATGCCACGCTGACGGGGCTGCGGGTCATGGAGCAGGGCGGCGGAACCATCGACTGCGGCGCCTCCGGTGCCACGCTGCGATTTCTGCTGCCGCTGGCTATGGCGCTGGGACGTATGAACGTGTACTTTACCGGCACGCCCCGTCTGATGGAGCGGCCGTTGTCCGCTCCCTATCCCGTGGTGCGGGAGGGCGGCGGCTATCGCGCCGCCGCGCCGCTGACGGCGGGGCGGTACGCCCTGCGGGGGGACGAAACCTCCCAGACCATCAGCGGGCTGCTGATGGCGCTGCCCCTGTTGGCGGCGCCGTCCCGGATCGAGCTGACCACGCCACTGGTGTCCGGCGGGTATGTGGAGATGACGCGGCAGGTGCTGCGCCGTCACGGTGTGGATGCTCAGGTGGTGGAAGATGGCTGGGCCATCCCCGCGCCTCAGCGCTTCCGGCCGGATGATACCCCCATAGAGGGGGACTGGTCGGCGGGAAGCTGGTGGTTGGCGGTCAATGCCCTGCAGGGGGGCGGCCTTACCGTGGCGGGCCTGCCGGCGGAAAGCTGTCAGGCGGATCGGGCCATCATGGGGTATTTAACGCATCTGCCGGAGACGGTGGACGTGTCTCAAATGCCGGATCTGCTGCCGGTGCTGGCGCTGCTGGCGGCTATGACGCCCCAGACCACGCGGTTCACCGGCGGAGGATTTCTGCGCCGCAAGGAGAGCGACCGGCTGCATACCGTGGCCGCCGTGCTGTCCGCCCTCGGGGTGCAGGCGACGGAGCTGCCGGAGGGGCTGATCATCACCGGCGGCAGGCCGCTGGAGGGCGGTGTGACGGTGGACGCCTTCGGCGACCATCGCATCGCCATGCTGTGCGCCTGCGCCGCGCTGTTCTGCTGCCGTCCGGTGACGCTGCGGGGCGGCGGCTGCGTGGCAAAATCCTATGAGGATTTCTGGCGGGATTACGCCGCGCTGGGCGGAAAAGTGGAGAAACTGGAGAAAAGCGGAGGATGACCACATGATGGATTATACGCTGTTTGGCGAATCCCACGGGCCGGTGGTGGGGATACTGCTGCGGCATGTTCCGGCGGGCCTTCCGGTGGACGCGCTGCAAATGGAGCGGGATCTGCTGCGCCGCCGCAGCGGCGGCGGACTGTCCACCGCCCGACAGGAGGGGGATCAGGTGCGTTTTCTCTCTGGTGTGTGGCAGGGCTATACCACCGGCATGCCGCTGGTGATGGTGATTGACAATCAGGACGCGCGGCCGCAGGATTATGAAGCGCTGCGGACAGTGGCGCGGCCCGGGCACGCGGATTATACCGCCCATGTAAAGGCGAAGGGCTTTCAGGACTATCGGGGCGGCGGACACTTCTCCGGACGGCTGACCGCGCCGCTGACGGCGGCGGGAAGCATTGCCAAAACGGCGCTGGCCTGTCAGGGTATCACGGTATCGGCCCACGTGGTGGATGAGGAGGCTCTGCGCCGCCGCGCCGCCGCGGCAAAGGCGGAGGGCGACAGTGTGGGCGGACAGATCGTCTGCACCGTCAGCGGCCTTGCCGCCGGACTGGGCGGGCCGGACTGGTACGACGCAGTGGAAAGCGAGATTGCGCGCCATGTGTTCGCCATCCCGGGCGTGAAGGCGGTGGGCTTCGGTGCAGGGGAGAGCTTTGCCGCTCTGCGGGGCAGCCAGGCCAACGATCCGCTGCGGACTGACGGCAAAACGGTGTGGACGGAGAGCAACCACAACGGCGGCATCAACGGCGGCATTACCAACGGTATGCCGGTGACGCTTACAGTGACCTTCAAACCCACGCCCACCATCGGCAAAGCGCAGGAAACGGTGGATCTGGCGCGGATGGAAAATGTGACGCTGTCCGCTGCCGGACGGCATGACAGCTGCATCGCCCTGCGGGCCGCGCCTATTGTGGAGGCGGCTGTGGCGCTGGCGGTGTGCCAGCTGTGGCAGGAGGCGCCGGAGGAAAATCTGGAGGGATATCGAAGCGAAATAGATAAAATTGATGGTGAAATTGTCGACTTATTGGTAAAACGCCTGCAAATAGGGGGCAAAATTGGTACATTAAAGGCCGAAATGGGGGCCGAAATACGGGATAAAACGCGGGAATGGGAGGTGCTGCGAAGCCGCGGCGACATGGCGCCGGAATACCGCGCCGCCATTGAGGCGGTGTTCCAGACTATCATGGCCCAGACCCGTGAGGTGGAGGAATGAGCCGCCGCCTGATCCTGATTGGTCTGCCCGGCAGCGGCAAGACCACCGTGGGCCGGCTGGCGGCCCGACGGCTGGGTTTGCCCTTCTTTGACTGTGACACGGAGATCGAGAGGGAGGAAGACATGACTATCCCCGCTCTCTTTGCCCAGCGGGGTGAGGAGGATTTCCGCGCGGCGGAGAGCCGTATTCTGCGGCGGCTGTGCGGCGGCGGGGAGTGTGTGATCGCCACCGGCGGCGGCGCCGTGGTGGCGGAGGAAAACAGAAAGCTGCTGAAAAGCAGCGGCATGGTGGTGTTTTTGGATCGAAATATCCGCGATATTGCCGCCTGTGTGGAAAATCGGGAGCGCCCGCTGCTGAAGCGGTATACTCTGATGCAGCTGGCGCAGGAGCGGCGGGGCTGGTATGAGGAATGTGCCGACGCCGTGGTAAGCGGCGGCACGGCGGAGGAACTGGCGGCGGAGATCGCCGGGCTTTGGAGGAACGGATGAAGCTATTGATCGTGAATGGCCCCAATCTGAATCTGTTGGGGCAGCGGGAGCCGGAGCTGTACGGACGGGGCACCTATGCCGAGCTGTGCCGTCTGGCGGCGGACTACGCCCAGTCCCGCGGGCATCAGGCCCGTTTTGTGCAGTCTAATCACGAGGGGGTGCTGATCGACGCTATTCAGCAGGCGGGGGAGGACGGTACGGAGGGTATCGTCATGAATCCGGGGGCTTACGCCCACTACAGCTACGCCATCCACGATGCGCTGCGGTCGGTGAGTGTGCCGGCAGTGGAGGTACACATTACCGACATCGCCAGCCGTGAGCCGTGGCGGCGGGTATCGGTGACGGCGCCTGCCTGTGTGGAGATGATCTCCGGACAGGGCTTTAACGGCTATCTGCGGGCGATAGATCTGCTGGAGAGCGTGGTACGGCAATCTGTGTAAAGGAGAAATCATGTACAGACTATGCGTGATTGGGGATCCGGTGGCACACAGCCGGTCGCCGGCCATCCACACCGCGCTGCTGCGGCAGCGGGGGATGGAGGGGGTCTATGAGACGGTGACAGTCCGGCCGGAGGAGCTGGCGGAGTTTGTGAAGCGTGCCCGTGCGGGCGCCTATGACGGATTTAATGTGACCATGCCCCACAAGCAGGCAATTCTGCCGCTGCTGGACGCGGTGGCGGAGGATGCGGCGGCCATGGGCGCAGTGAACACCGTGGTGGTGCGGCAGGGACGGGCCACCGGCTACAACACGGACGGCCCGGGTTTTGTGGCTACGCTGCCAGGAGGGGCGGCGGACAAGCGGGTGCTGGTGCTGGGCAGCGGCGGCGCGGCATCGGCGGTGAGCCGCGCCGTGGTTAACACGGGGGGCCGCGTGACAGTGTGCTGCCGCCATCCGGAGAAGACGGAGGGCTGGGGCGTGACGGCCCGCCTGTGGCGGGAGCTGCCGCGACTGGCGGCGGAATGTGACGTGCTGGTGAATGCCACGCCGCTGGGCATGACGGGGCAGGAGGCGTTTGACGGTTTCGTTTTTTTGGACGACTGCCATGCGTTGGTATACGATCTGGTATATCAACCCCGGGAGACGGCGCTGCTGGCGGCGGCGCGGCAGCGGGGACTGCCGGTCATCGGCGGGCTGGCGCTGCTGCATGCCCAGGCGGAGCTGGCGTTTGCGCTGTTTACGGAGTAAAAAAGACTGACGGGAAAACCGTCAGTCTTTTTGTTCATCAAGAGGTGTGGGGATGGGCCCCTCCTTTGCCTCAAAGTCGCGGATGCACTGCCGCAGCAGATAGACGATCTGCCCGTTGGCGGAGCGCCCCTCGTATTGGGCAATATACTTCAATTTGTAATGAAGAATGGGGTCGATCTCCAATCCCAGGTGCTTGTTGTTCTTGTTCCGCATGACGTACCTCAAAAGTCGACTTATTTTCAGTTTATTTTAAGATGATTTTGTGGTAGTATGAGTTGAGTATACTTGAAATAAGTATACTAAATTTGGAAAGAGGTGGGTGTATGGCAGAATTTTGCCTGCAATGCTGGAACAGGATGAACGAGCGGAACGAGAGGTGGAATTATCCAAAGAACCGGAGCGGTGCGAAGGCTGCGGTGAGATGAAATGTGTGGTGGTCGCCCTGAGACGTCCGCTGTGGAGAGGATCGAAATGGCTGTGGGGCAGGGATCGCCGCTAACGGTGGTGTGTAGGGGCGGGGTTCTACCCCGCCCGCCGCTTCAGGGGGAGTGCCATCACAGAACGAGGGAGGGGCAGAGCCCCTCCCCTACGCATTTTCGCCGTACTTTTTGCGCTCATCGCAGCGAACCGATGCGGGCATAGAAAAAGGGAGCCGGCTGTGAGGTCGGCTCCCTTTTTTGTTGTTGATTCGACAACAAAACGTATAATAAGATTTCAATATTACAATTTGTGATCGGTTTCGTCGGGGGTAGGGCGGTCTTTTTCGGGAAGCAGGGTGGCCAGAGCCATGCCCCACAGGGGGCCAAGGGCCAGACCGATACTATGGTTTTCCCACAGGCCGCAGGCATCCAGAGCGACGCCCAGCATCAGGCCCAGGCTCATGCCAAGGGCGATGCGTTTGCCCTCGCGGGAATCGTTGGCTTTTTTGCGGCTGCCGTTGGCGCAGAGGATGGCCACGGCCAGACCGGCCAGCACCCAGGGCAGGGCGGAGAGAAGGAATGCCTTCATGGTTACATCAGCTCCTTGCTCTGGCTGCCGGCAAGTTCCGCGCCGTAACGGAACACCACGGACGCCAGGATCAGCACCACGCCCAGCATGACGCTGCCGGCGTTGTCCAGACCATCGGGACAGGGCAGGTCAAAGGCGGAATAGGGAATGGCCTGCAGGACGATACGGATGATGGGCAGCACGATAATCAGCACGCCCAGACGGCGCAGCTGCGTGGCGCCCCCATCGGTGAAGGGGGTACCGTCGGCCAGCTCACGGCTGAGGTAGCAGCGGGCGTTCCACAGAAGCAGCACGGCAAAGGCGCAGGCGATGGTTTCGGCGATCAGGGCGGCCAGCGTCTGGTAGTAATCCCCCTGCCGGATCAGCTGCATGAACTGATCCATTGCGGCGGTACCGTCCGCCGGCGCGGTGTTCCAGCGGATCCACAGCATGGTGGCCGCCAGACCGAGGACGCTGCCCACGATGGACAGGATGACGCCTACACGGATAAGGATATGAAATACGTTGACGCACTTTTGAATGGTGTTCAGGCTTTTACTCATGACTTTCTCCTCTTTGACTTTGTTTTTCGGCGCGGCGGTCAGACAGGTTGGCGGCGACGGCGCAGCCCAGGGCCAGCGGCAGGAGCCAGTGGTCGCCGCCATCGGTGCAAAGGCACAGAAGCAATGCCGCCGCGGAGATCACGCACAGCACCAGGGCAAGAATACGCAGGGGCCTCATCCTTGCAGCTCTCCCGCGGGGCGCTCAGGGATGATGAGGGCGGCCACGAGGTAGGCCAGCACGCCGCTGCCGCCCAGCACGCAGAACAGCACCCAGGCCAGACGCACCAAAGTGGGGTCAATGTCAAAATACTCCGCGATACCGCCGCAGACACCGGCAATAACTTTGTTTTCCGGGGAGCGGTACAATTTCTTTTTCATAATACATTCTCCTTTTTGGTTACTTAATTGATTATGGTGCTATTGTACACTGCGGCGCTTTTTTTCGATAGGCGGCTTTTGCAGGCGAATGTGTCAAAATTGAAGGGGAAACAAAAAGGCGTGCCGCGGAGAGCGGCACGCAGGAGAGGTCATGTTTCGTTTTCCAGAAAATCTCTGCGGTACTGGGAGGGGGTGATGCCCTCGGCTTTTTGAAGGCCTTGGTGAACACCCGATAGTCGCTGTAGCCGCACTGCTCCGACACGTCGGCAATGGGCGCCGAGGTGGACAGCAGCAGCTTGCGGGCTTGCTCCATGCGGATGCCGGTAAGGTAGGTGAGGAAATTGACGCCGATCTCGCTTTTGAAGAGCTGGCTGATATAGGGGGCACCGAGGTGAAACTCCTCCGCCAGACGGTTCAGGCTGATATCCTCCGGTAGATGGGTCTGGAGATAGCGGGTCAGGCCGGTGATGGGGCGATCCGCCTGATGTTCCGGCTGGCGGGCGGTGCGGCGCTGGAACAGGGCGACCTTCAGATTGTCGATGCACGCGCCGAACTCCTCATAGTTGACAGGCTTGAGGAGGTAATCGGTGATCTGCAGACGCAGCGCCTCGCGGCAATAGGCGAAATCGTCATAGCCGGAGACGATGACAAAGGCGGTGTCCGGATGCTTGATGCGGCTGAGCTGGATCACCTTAAGGCCGTTCATGATGGGAATGTTGATATCCATAATGACGATATCCGGCTGGAGTGTGTCGATCTGGGACAGGGCCTGCATGCCGTCGGCGGCCTCGCCCACCACCTGGCAGTCGTGGGCGGGCCAGTCAAACAGGCGCTTGAAGCCCTCGCGGATCATGATTTCATCGTCTACCAGCAATACGCGCAGCGGTTTCATATTTCCTCCCTTCGGATGGGCAGCAGCAGGTGGGCGGTGACGCCGCCGTCTTCATTTTCGGTGTAGGACAGACCGTATTCCCGGCCGCACAGCAGCTTGACGCGCTTTTGCACGTTCAGCACGCCGATGCGGTTGCCCTCCCATTGGAAGGACTGGCGGGCGTAATGGAGCAGCTGCTGCTCCAGCTGGGCCTTTTGGCCGGGGGCAAAGCCGGAGCCGGTGTCGTGGATGGTGATTTCCATGCGTTCGTCCGGCAGGGGGCGGGCGGCGATGGACACCGCACCGCGGTAGCCCTTATTTTTCAGGCCGTGGAGAAGGCTGTTTTCCACCAGAGGCTGCAGAATGAAGTTGGGCACCAGAGCATCATAGAGGGCGGGGTCAATGTCATAGCGGCAGTGGAGTTGGGGGTAGCGGTAGCACATCAGGTCAAGATAGGCCTCCAGCAGTTCCAGCTCGTCCTCCAGAGGAACGGCGGATTGATTGACCTTGACACTGCGGCGGAAGAAATCCACCAGACGCATGAGAAGATCCGCCACCTTTTTGTCGCCGTCCAATTGGGCCTGAATGCGGATGGCGTCCAACGTGTTATAGAGAAAGTGGGGATTCACCTGACTTTTCAGATAGAGCATGGACATTTTCTGTTCGATTAGCTCGCTGCGGAGGATGTCGGGGTTTTCCAGCGTCAGGTAGAAGGAGAGGGTCATGAGGGTGATGCCCATGCCGCTGATGAGCCAGGTGGGGTGCAGACCCTGCAGGATGGAGACGGTACACTCGATCACCAGCGCCGCGCCGATGGCAAAGCGCTTTTCCGGTCGATCCGCCGCCAGTGGGTGATCAGTAATCCGGCGCACAGCAGCAGGTAAAAGGCGACGCTGCCGTAGCAGACATTGGCCTGAATGCCGGTGGAGTAGTTGCCCTCCGGCGTGACGGCGTATTGCACCGGCAGTACCAGCGCCGCGGCGGCGGCCGCCAGCAGGAAGCAGCGGGCCGCCAGATCCAGCCGGCGGGGACTGCCGGTCTCCTCCTCCACCAGAATGGCGATGTACTGGTAGAAGAGATAGACCACCACTACCATGGAGACAATGAAAATACGGTGCAGGGCGTTGTTCAGGTGCAGGGGTACCGTATCCAGGCGGTTGACGGTGTAGACGGTGACGCCGTCAAAGACCAGGTGCACCAGCACGGTGATCAGCAGGGCGGAGAAAGTGCGGTGCAGAGGGGTGCGTTCCCGCCGGGCGGGAAAGTAGATACAGGCCACAAAGGCCAGGATCAGAAACAGCGCGATCTCCATGCGAAGCATGGGGGATCACCTCCTTAAAACAGGTCAGCCGACGCTGAAAAAGCTTTTGGCGATGTCGGCGCTTTGCTTGGCGTCCTTGGCGTAGTAGTCCGCGCCGATCTTTTTGGCGTATTCCGGCGTCAGCACCGCGCCGCCGGCCATGATTTTGCAGGGGAGGTGCGCCGCCCGCAGGGCGGAAATGGTCTCCTCCATGCTTTTCAGAGTGGTGGTCATCAGGGCGGAGAGGCCCACCAGGTGAACATCCCTGTCCCGCACGGCGCGGACTACCGCATCCACCGGCACATCGCGGCCCAGGTCGATGATCTCAAAACCGTAGTTTTCCAGAATGACCTTGACGATGTTCTTGCCGATGTCGTGAACATCGCCGTGGACGGTAGCCAGAACGATGCGGCCCTTGCCGGTGCCGCTGCCGCCCCGCTGGGCAATGGCGGTCTTGGCCTCGTCAAAGGCGCTTTGTGCGGCACTGGCGGCCTGCAGAAGCTGGGGAAGGAACAGGGTGCCGTTTTCGTATTTGGCGCCCACCGCGTCCAGCGCGGGGATCAGGGCGTCATCCACCAGCTCAAGGGGTTCCCTCTCCCGCAGCAGGGCGCGGGCGGCGGAGGCGGCCTCGCCCTTGAGACCCTGCTCCACGGCTTTCATCAGAGGGGCGTAGGCGGCGTTGGCGCCGACACCGCAGGGCACGCCGCCGGTGGAGGCGCTTTGCATGATCTTTGCCAGTGCGGTGGAGGTGGGGACGCGGCCTGCGTAGCGCTCTACATAGGCGGCGCACTGTTTATCACGGCCGGACAGGACGTTGTAGGCGTAGATGGCGGCCATCATCTCCTGGCTGGCGGGATCCATGATGGCGAGATCCAGTCCCGCGTGAATAGCCAGCGTCAGGAAAATGGTGTTCAGATAGGCCCGGCAGGGCAGGCCGAAGCTGATGTTGGACACCCCCAGAATAGTGCGCACGCCCAGCTCCTTTTTGCAGCGCTCCAGGGCCGTTACGGCGGACAGGGCATCCTCCTGCTGGGCGCTGGCGGTCAGGGCCAGACAGTCGATGTAGATATCCTCCAGAGGGATGCCGGCGTCCAGCGCCGCGTCGCGGATGTGGCGGGCGATGGCAACCCGCTCCTCCGCGCCGGAAGGGACGCCCGCGCCGTCCACCGTCAGGCCGATGACCGCCGCGCCGTACTTTTTGCACAGGGGCAGAACGTGCTCCAGCACGGCGGGCGCGCCGTTGACGGAGTTGACGATGGGCTTGCCGTTGTAGGCCCGCAGGGCACGCTCCAGAGCTTCAAAGTTGGTGGAGTCCAATTGCAGGGGCTGGCTGACTACGCTTTGCAGGGTTTTGACCACCTGCTCCAGCATGGCGGGTTCGTCGACCTCGGGGGCGCCCACGTTGACGTCCAGAAGCTGTGCGCCTGCCTCGGCCTGGGAGACGGCCTGCTCCAGCACGTAATCCATGTCGTTTTGCAGCAAGGCCTGCTGGAAACGCTTCTTCCCCGTGGGGTTGATGCGCTCCCCTACCACGGTGACACCGTCGATGGTGACGCACGCCACGGGAGAGCAGATCACCGAGGGCATGGGATGGGCGGGACGCCCGGGCACGCAGTCGCGGAACACATCATTCAGCAGGCGGATAAAATCCGGTGTGGTGCCGCAGCAGCCGCCGGCGGCGAAGAGACCCAGGTCACGGTAGGGGGCCATCTGCCGGGCGAACAGCTCCGGCGTGATATCGTAGCCGCTGCCGTCGGCACGGGGCAGGCCCGCGTTGGGCTTGACGAATACGGGGAAGTCGCCGGGCAGGGCTTCGGCCAGGCGTTTTGCCATGGGGAAGATCTCCTGGGGGCCGAGAGAGCAGTTGATGCCCAGTGCGTCGGCGCCAAGGCCGCGGGCGGTGGCGGCAAAGCTCTCCACCGTGCAGCCGGTAAAGGTGCGGCCCCGTGCCTCGAAGCTCATGCTGGCCAGCACGGGAAGATCGCAGTTCTCCTTGACCGCCAGCAGGGCGGCCTTCAGCTCGTACAGGTCGGTAAAAGTCTCCACCACCACCAGATCCGCGCCGGCGGCCATGCCGGCACGGACGATGCGGGCATATTCCGCCACGGCGGTTTCAAAGGGCAGGGTGCCGTTGGGCTCCAGCAGCTCGCCTAAGGGGCCAATGTCCAGGGCGGTCAAGGCGCCGTAGGGGGCGCAGGCCTTTTTGCAGCAGGCAACGCCCGCGGCGATGACCTGCTCCACGGTATAGGGGCTTTTGGCCAGCTTGTGGGCGGAGGCGCCGAAGGTGTTGGTGTTGATGATGCGACTGCCCGCCGCGGCGTACAGGCTGTGGATACGGGTGATGGCGTCCGGATCAGTGATGTTCAGTTCCTCGGGACGGGCGCCCAGTTGGAGACCGGCGGCCTGCAGCATGGTGCCCATGCCGCCGTCCAGCAGAAGGGTATGGGGTTGGGTGAAAAGGTCATTGATCTGCACAGGTGATCCCTCTCTTTCGATAATCGCATCGATGGCGCAGGGCGCAGTGGCCGCATCCCGCCAGCTGTCCGCTGACGGGATGGCGGCTGACGCCCAGCAGAGCAGTGATACTTTTTCGGGGTGTCATTAAATAGCTGTCGGTCACATACAGGCCGATCTGGCGCGGGGTGTCCAGCGCCGCCGCCAGCAGGGGCTGCACGGTGATGGGCCAGTCGCCGTAACCGGGGGAAAAGCGTCCGGTGAGGAAAAGACCTTGTCCGGCGGCCCATTGGCGAAGCTGCGCCTCCGCCTGATCCGCTGTCTGCTCCGCCAGCGCGGAGGCCAGAGCGTCCGTGGCCGCGCCGGCGGCCACATCGCCCACGGCGGCGCGGCGGATGCAGGCGTCCGCCATGGGCCCCAGCGTCACCGCCAGCAGCAGGGCCTGCGGACAGTCCGTCAGGTGGCGGCGGATGTCCTCGCCCTGCAGAATACCGGCGGTGTCCAATTCGTCTGTACCGCACAGCAGCCAGACGGCGCGGGGCGTGGCGGCTTGCAGCAGGGGCGGAGCGCAGCGCTGCAGCAGCGCCGCCGTAGCGGCATCCGGCGCGCCATGAGCGCCCAGATAGCGGGCGGCCTGCTTTACGGAGATGGCGGAGGGCGTCTCCAATATGAGGGTTCGGGACATACCGCGGCCCCCTTTACAGCGCGGCGTCCGCGCCGCCCAGCTGCCGCAGGCGCTGCATCAGGTGGGACAGGGCGAACATCAGCGTTTCATAGTGGATGAAATCCAGTGTGTTTTGATCCAGCAGCACCTGCAGGCTGGCGGGGAAATCCTCATCCGCGTCCCAGAACCGCAGGATCACCGGCAGGAAGGGAAACAGCCACAGTTGATAGGCCACATCGCCCTTTTCCAGCGCTGTGCCGTGCAGAGCGCGGCAGGCGCGCGCCAGCGCGGCGGCTTGTCCGGTGAAGTTGGCGGCGGAGATGAGGAAGAGGTCGCTGCTTTTAGCCAGAGTGCCGCCCTGAATGGCGGACAGGCTGGCCACGCTGACCCACTGATGGGACAGGCAGCACAGGGGCTTGGAGTCGCACAGCAGGTCATAGATGGTCATGGCGGCGTTATAGTCGGCGGGACAGGCCGTTTGAAAGCCATCCTCCGACCAGGTAACGGCGCCGGTGGCGCGGTCTACCCGATGGGGGCGATCCACGAAGGTCAGGTAGAGATAGGTGCTGTCGTGGGACAGGGAAAATTTACGGATCATGGCCGCCTGATCGTACCGCAGAAAAGCGGCAGCGGCGTTGTCACGCATGATCTCGTAGTTGGATATGGCTGTCATAGGCGATCCCTCCCTTCTGGTATGCTGCTATCATACCATAGGCGGGAGCCGGACGCAAGGCGTTTGCGTGTTTGGCGGGAGGGTAGGCAGCTGTTTGCATAATGAGAACGAATGAGGACGGGCGACGGAACAGATTGAGGAAAACTTGACAATGTTGCGTATAAAGAAAATGTTAAGATAAAATTTAACAATCAAAAGGAAAATGTAAAATTAGTGAAAAAATCTGAAAATAATTTGGGGAATATTTACCAATTGACAAATATAAGTTGAAGTGGTAACTTATGCTATATTGTATATGCGTTTGTGAAAAACTTGTGTGGCACTTCGTGTAATATGATATTTATGACTATATTTATGGAAGAAAATGGAAGTATCCCCGTGAGAGACATAGAGGGGAAGCAGAGAGCCTTTTGATGAGGCCAAGGGGAGAACGATGAACCGGACGGACACGAGACATACAAAAACGCAGAATCAACACACCGGAAGAACGAAAAGGCTGCGTCCTATGGCGGGACGGCTGGGTAGGCAGGGGCTTACGATACTCGTTCTGATCGGTGTTTTTTTCAGCCTGTTTGGTACGGCGCTGGAGCCGGCAGTATGGGCGGCGGAGCTGGAGCCGGACGCGGCGGAATCTCCTGCTGCGGAGGAGCGGGAGACGTATCCTGTACGGCTGCATCTGCCGTCTGACGATGGTGGGGAGGTGCTGGAACTGGCCGTTTCCGCGGGCGGCAGTGTGGCGGAGGCGCTGGGTGAAGCCGCGCTGTACGACATGGCGGAGACAGACGATGAGGAGGGCGCGGCGGAATGGGCCGTGGCCTACGACTGGTACACGCTGGACGAAGAAGGGGCGCAGACGCCCTATGACCTGGCGGAGGCGGTGACGGAAGCGCTGGAGCTGTACGCGGCCACGGCGGGATATGCCGCCGCTACCACGGTGTATTTCTATGCCGTCGTTGACGGCCAGTGGACGCAGATAGAACAGAAGGCTGTCAGCAAAACCAGCGTAGTGTTTGGAAAAGAGCGCTATTACCTGACGCTGGCGGAGGTAGCGGAGGTCTACGGTGATTATGGATTTTGGGCGGAGGACTATCAGGGCCAGCGGTTCTTCCCCCATTTGGACAGCGCGGAGACGCGGGGGAGGATCTGGGCGGACACAGCCCCTGTGGCGAATGACACGGACGGCTGGTGGATCCCGCTGGGCGAGCCTGGACGCGCGTCGAATTCGGTGTACTATACACCCTGCAATCTGCCGGGGTACAGCGCGTATTTTACCGGCAGCAAGCTGCTTGCCGACACCACACTGCTGGCGCAGAACAACTTTTACAGCGTCAGTGCGGAGGATTACAGCGGCGTGATCACCGATGACCTGCCGGAGACGCGGTACATTTTGAACGGACAACCCTTCTCCGTGACACTGCCCCTGACCGATGCGTTCCGCTGGGTGGTGACGGATACACTGACTGGCGAGGTGCTGGCGCTGGCGGGCGTGGAGAACGCCGCGGCCCGGACGGTCACCTATACGGTGGACGCAGCTGACCGCCCCTATTGCTTCTCCGCCTACCGCAATCAGACGGTAGTGGTGTATAAGGCGGGGCTGGCGGCGTCGCTGGTGGATCTGAGCAGCCAGTTGAAGGCCTCGGAGCAGAGCGTTGTCATAGACGGCTCGGTGCGGGGTGGACTGACATATTATGATCCCTGTGAGGAGGGGCAGCAGCGGTACACCGTCCTGTCGCCGGACAATGACCGGAGCGCAACGAAGCTGGTCAGCAGCAACGCCCACAGCCGCCGCTTTGTGTACCGGTTTACCGGATGGCGGGTGGGCGAAACAACGCTTGTGGTGCAGCCCGGCAGGGGCATGGCTATGGATGAGCTGAGCCAGTACATGGATCCTGTAACACAGGAGATCACGCTGACGGCGGTGTGGACACCCTTTGCCGACAACACTACACAGATCGAGACGGCGAACTTCTTTGTCAGCCTGAACTGCGAGATCGCGGACAACATGTCCAACGGCTTTGCCTCGCAGCCTCAGAGCAATTTTACCGATTCACTGGCTTTCAGCCGCGTGCGGGGAGCGGAGCAGCTGGAGGATGCGCTGGTCATTGCGCCGCCTCAGGCCAGCGACACCGCCTATGTGGTAGACAGTGAGCTGCGGAAGCTGACCACCACACCCTATAAAAATTTGTCACTGGAAACGTTTCCGTCCGATGAGGCAATCTTTGAGGTTATCCGAAATGGCGGCTATACCATCAATATCGACGGCATGGAGATCGACAAGCGGTATCTGACCAGCGATCACTTTACCATCCGCTGGTATGTGCTGAAATATGAGGAGAGCGACGGCTTTCATATTGATGGCGTGCTGGTGGCCCGAGAAGGCCGGCTGGTGGTGAAAAAGACCTTTGCCGGAGACGCGGACGCCATCGCGGCGGTGAAGGCCAGAGACTTTTACATCAGCGTGAAGCACCAGTCCGCCGCCGGCAATGATGAGACGCTGGATTATGATTTGTCGCTGCTTCCGGCGGCACAGGAGACGCGGGAGGGCTTTACCGGCTACACCAGCTACGATCCGGACAGCGACACCTACAGCTGGACGCTGCTGGGGCGGCAGGAGCAAACCTATCATGTACAGGAGCATTGCGCCGAGCCAACGGAGGGCGTGAATTACACCGCCCGCTATGCCATCACCAACTCCGCCGCCCAGACAGGCGGCTGGGTGGACGACCCCGACGGGGAGGGCGTGTACGTGACGGTGGCCTCCTATGCCAGCGATGTGCCGGACAACGCCGTGCAGACGGTGGCGCTGCAGAACGTCTATGTGAAGGCGGGGCTGCTGACGGTGGCCAAGCTGGACGGAAACACCGGCAACGGACTGCGGGATGTGGCCTTCCGGCTGCGCCATGAGAGCGAGACGGCGCTGGTGATATACAAAAAGCCGGGCACCAATGAATATACCACCTCGGAACAGGAGGAGGGGTATACCGAGCGGGTGACGGACAACATTGTGAGATCCGGCCCCAACGGGTACTTTTATCTGAAACTGGCGGCGGATGGGCGGCGCTATACGCTGGAGGAGACGATCCCCAGCGGCTACTACGGGCCGGAGCGGATACGCTTCACCGTGGACGGCAGCGGCACCGTGACCTCCCTGCAGGAGGACGGCGCGGCCGCGGGGAAGTGGGCGTCGGGTCTGGGTACGAAGATGCTGACGCTGAAAAATGAGTCCCGCCTGCTGACAGAGGTCACAGCCCGCAAAAACTGGGGCGCGGCCTATGAGCGGGAGAAGCAGCCGGTGACGGTGGCGCTGTACCGCAACGGCGTGAAAATGGTGGGCCAGGGCAATGACGAAAAGGCCTATGAGGCGGTGCTGAGCCAGGAGAACGGCTGGCGGCACACCTGGACGGATCTGCCGCTGTTTGTGGACGGACAGGCGGCCCAGTACAGCCTGCGGGAGCTGCGGATCGGCGACGTGGCGTATGATCCTGCCATCGACGACGGCTATGACAACTATCTGGTGACCTATGATCAGCCGCTGTATTCTGAGAGCGCCACACAAAAGACCGGTCTGGACGCCATGTGGGAGGCCGCCGACGGCACCATTCACTATGCCGATCACGTGCTGCTGGTGGTGAACAACGAGGTACTGACGGGTGTGATCGCCTTCGCCAAGGTCAGTGACAGCGGCGCGCCGGTGGCCGGCGCGGTGTTTACCCTGTATACCGACCCCTCCTGCACAGAGGACTCCGCCGTCGACACGGCGACGTCCAACGACGACGGCTTTGTGCGGTTCGATGGCCGCGTGGCCGGTGTGTACTACTTGAAGGAGACCGGCGCGCCGCGGGGATTTGCCCTGCATGAGAGTGTGTACCGCGTGACTATCCACGCCGGAAAGGCACACATTACCCTGCTGGGCGGCACCGGCGGCGACGTACATCAGATCATCAACGAGAGCAGTGTCTCCCTGACGCTGGAGAAGTACAGCGAGGGCGGCGCGCGGCTGACAGGTGCGGTATTTACGCTGCGGCGTACCGGCGACGTGCCGGAGGATGAGCGGGAGGAACTGGAGAACGCCCATACTGTGGGCGATGACGGCACGGTGGTGATAACCGGTCTGGCCTCCGGCGATTACGAGCTGCGGGAGACCACCGCGCCCCAGGGTTATCGGATGCGGGAGGAGACCTTCCGCTTCCGGATCAGCAACGGGCGGCTGAGCCAGTTGACCCCTTATCCCGACGCGGGATGGCGGCTGACGGAGTACGGCGACGGGAGCTATGTGCTGACGGTGACGGATGAGGCGCTGCCGTATCTGCCCGCCACCGGCGGGTGGGGCGCTTGCGGCTCCGCCGTGGTGGGCATGGCTCTGCTGTGCGCCGCCGTGTGGCTGCTGTGGCGGCAAAAGTGTAGACATCCGGCGGCCGGAGGAAAATAGAGAGATATTTTCATTAAAGGAGAAGCGTATGAGACAATTGACGAAGCGATTGACAGCGCTGGCACTGGCTTTGGTGCTGACATTGTCCCTGGGGGCAAGCGCCTGGGCGACGGAAGCGGCTGCCCCGACGACGGAGGACATGGAAACGGCCACCATCACCATCAACGACGTGAACAACGGCGACACGGCGGTGGTGTATCAGTTGGTGAAGTACATTGACAAGTATACGAACTATGAATATGAGGAGAATTTTGAGAAGTTCCTGAAAGAAAAGGCGGGCGCTGACTATCAGGGCGATATCGGCAGTTATTTTGCTGGTCAATCTGCCAATGTGACCAAGTTGATCGAGGACTTTGTCGGCCGGTGCAATACAGCAGACAGCGGGTATTCTCTGCCGGACAAGGAGTACAAAAAAGTCACAGTAGACGGAACTTCTGCGGATGTGGAGCTGGAGCCTGGCTACTATCTGATCGTGCCGACGACCACCACGGTCAACAACAAGATCTATCAGCCCATTACGGTGTTTGTACGTGTGAATGCCGGCAAACTGATCGTGTATGCCGGCGGCGGCGCCGGCCAGGAGGTGCGGGAGGACAACAAGATTGCGGTCAACGCAAAAAGCGTGGATGGCCCCAGTATGATCAAGCGGGTGTGGTGCGTGAGAGATGAGCAGTGGGGAGAAACCGCTGATGTGGGCGTGGGCGAGATCGCCAAATACTATGTCCGCATTGACCTGCCCAAGTATACTTCTGTCAGTGCGTTAAAGCTGACGGTAAATGACAAGATGAAGGGCCTGTCTTATGTGGACGGTTCTGCCAAGGTATATGAGCAGGAAATTACTGGCGCCGAACCTAATGAGAATGCGCTGATCGAGGAGGCTGTGGCGGAACCTACCGGGACGGATGAAGATGGTACGCTGCACTTTGTGCTGAACTATACTGCGCTGATGCCGATAGAGACAGCCAAACAGGTGTGGCTGTATTATGAGGCGGAGGTAACGCCTGCAGCGCTTACTGCCCACAAGGCGGTCAATACCGCCACACTGACCTTTGCAGATGCCACCAGCGCACTGACACAGACTACCGATCCGCAGACGACGACGGTGTACAATTATGCGCTGAGATTAGAGAAAAAGGCGGGGGATATCAATACACCTTTGACCGGCGCGAAGTTTAAGGTCTATAAAGATGAGAAAAAGCAGCAGCCGCTGCAGTTTGTCGCTTTGGAGACGAGCGGTGACTACTGTGTGGCAAGGGCCGGAGATGAGGGTGTGGTTGATGAGATCCCCGCGGACTTTGTGATTCGTGGCCTGGGTATCGGAGAGTGGTACCTTGAGGAGTCCACTGTTCCTACCGGCTATTTTTCCCCTGCCGGCATGTTTAAGCTGACGCTGGTGTCGGAAGTGTCCGATGAGGATAAGCACACCGGCAATCTGGTGGGCGGCGGTCAAAGCACCTTTGAGGCCGTGAATGAGGAGACAGATGCAGGGTTGATTCTGACCCGAGGCGTTGGTGAACCGAACGCTTTCGAATATCATGTGAAACTGAAAAACAGCACCACCCCTGTGCTGCCCAGCACTGGCGGTGTGGGTACGGTGGCGTTTACCGTGGCGGGTATCGCCATCATGGTGGCGGCGGCCTTTCTGGTGCTGCGGCGCAAGAACAAGGAACGCTAAAACTTGACACAGGACAATGACCGGCGGGAGAGACGCTTCTCTCCCGCCGGAGGGAAGCAGGGCGGCGGGAGGCGCGGTATGAAGAAAAAACTGACAGGCGTCGTTTTACCCGTGCTGCTGTTTCTGGTGGGCTTCGCCGTGCTGCTGTATCCCTCGTTCAGCGATTTGTGGAACCAGCGGCGGCAGGAGTCTATGATCGGCACCTACGTGGAGACGGTGGCACAGCTGACGAAGGAGGATCACTCCGCCCTGTGGCAGGCGGCGCGGGAGTATAACGCGGGGCTGGACAGCACGTTTCACGATGCGTTTATTGAAGGCCGGATCGGGCAGGACGACCCCTACTGGTCGCTGCTGGATCCGGACGGCAGCGGCGTGATGGGGTATATCGAGATTCCCAAGATCGGCGTGCGCCTGCCCGTTTACCACGGCACCGGCGAGGACGCCCTGCAGCGGGGCATCGGCCATCTGGCGGGTACCTCGCTGCCGGTGGGAGGAGCGGGCAGTCACTGCGTGCTTTCCGGCCATCGGGGGCTGCCCACGGCGCTGCTGTTTACCGATCTGGATCGGCTTGTCGGCGGCGACCGGTTTTACCTGCATGTGCTGGATGAGACGCTGGCCTATGAGGTGGATCGCATTGCGGTGGTGGAGCCTACGGAAGTGGCGGATCTGCTGCCGGAGAACGAAGCGGACTATGTAACGCTGGTGACGTGTACGCCCTACGGCGTGAATACCCACCGGCTGCTGGTGCGGGGGCATCGGGTGCCCTATGTGCCGGAGGAGACGCCGGTGATCACGCCGGTACAGCAGATGGCCCACAGCTTCGGTTGGCGGGGCAAGGCTGCGCTGGCGGCAGGCGGCGCGATGCTGGCGGTGCTCATCATCGCGGCGGCGCGGAAACGGAAGGACAGGGAATGACGCGGCTTTTGTACGGAAGGCATATTGGAATGAGACACGGAGTTTTCCAACGAAATAGCGTACTGACGCTGGTGTTGGCGATGCTGCTGACGGCGGCGCTGGTGCGCACGGCGTGGGGCACGCCGCTGCTGGATCCGGCGGCGGTGTGTTCGCTGCGGCTGGAGTGCCGGTATGAGGACAGGGCGCTGTCCGGCGCGGCAGCGCGGATCTTCCGCGTGGCCGCGGTGGACGAGCGCGCCGCCTATACGCTGACGGCGGAATTTATGGGCAGCGGCGTGATGCTGACAGGACTGGACAGCGGCGGACAATGGCTGGCGGCGGCCACGGAGCTGAGCGCCTGGGCAGAGCAGCACTCGCTGCCTCCCCGGGCGGAGCAGGTTACCGACAGCCGCGGCACGGCGGCATTTTCGTCTCTGGAGGCGGGGCTGTATCTGGTGGAGCTTTCCCCGCTGCAGACGGCGGCGGGGAGGTATACCTTTACCGCCTTTCTGGCGGCGGTGCCTGCGCTGGAGGATGAGGCGTGGAACAGCGCCGCCGTGGCGCAGCCCAAGGTGGCCTTTGACGGCGCGCAAAAGCCCTCCGTACCGGACAGGCCGACGCCTGACATGCCACAGCCGGAGCGGCCGGAGACGCCGGAGAATCGCCTGCCCCAGACGGGGCAGCTGCGCTGGCCTGTGCCGGTGCTGACGGTCACGGGTATGGGGCTGCTGGCGCTGGGAACGCGGCTGACACGGAGGAAAGCGCATGCGTAAGCGGAGACTTGGCTGGGTCTGCATGGCGCTGGGGGTACTGTGTATCCTGAGCGCAGCGCTGTTGGCACTGCATAACCGCAGACAGGCGGAAAACGCGGCAGCCGCGGCTCAGAGGACGCTGACCCGAATGGCGGAGACCATCGTCAGTGACCGTCAGGAAGCGGATGACGACGGCGGCATACAGGTGGAGGGCGAGCGGTATCTCGGCTTTCTGTCTCTGCCTGCCATCGGGGTGGAGCTTCTGGTGCGGATGGAGCGGGATATGGAGGGGCTGAAGACGGCTCCCGCCCGCTATGCCGGTTCGCTGGAGGGTGGGCTGGTTATCGGCGCCCACAACTATGCCGCCCATTTCGGCGGCCTGAGCCGCCTGCGGCAGGGCGACGCGGTGTATCTGACCGACGGTGCGGGAGCGCTCCACTGCTACACGGTGGAGCGGATCGAGACGCTGGCGCCGGAAAGCGTGGCGGAGATGACCGACAGCGGCTGGGAGCTGACGCTGTTCACCTGCACCTACGGCGGGCAGAACCGCGTGACGGTGCGGTGCCGCGCGGCGGAAGAAAACAGGCAGGGATAAACCCCATGCCGCCCGAAAGGGGACGGCATGGGGTTTGCTGTACAGATTGGAAGTGCCGTTCGCTTGCCACGGTTATAATACCGGACTCGGTAGAGGGAATCGGACGTAGCGCATTTAGCGGGTGCAGTTTGCTTGCTTCTATTGTCATTCCGGCTTCGGTGGAAAGAATCGGCGACGCGGCGTTTCCAGGATGACACACTGGATCGGACGTGGTATGGGCGGGCGCTTATTTCGCAAAGCCCTCTTTCCGCAGTTCTCTTTCGATCTTCTTTTCCTCCGTCCCGTTGACACGGCGGAACATCAGGCGAAACAGCGCTCTGGCGATGGGCCCCACCAGAAGCAGCTGCACGGGCAATGCCAGGATGAAATTTCGGCAGTAGACGGACAGGTAGTTGGGAACAAACTGGCTGGTGAAGCCGTAACCGTGCCAGACGCCAAGAATACTGGCCGGCGCCACCTGAGAGATGACTGTGAAGATTTGAATAGCCAGAATCATGAAAATGGGACGGTCGCCGGGCTTCACTACACGGAAAGCGAAATGCTTGGCAAGGTGGCTGGAGATGAAATAGGCGCACAGAAAAATGATGACAAATTCCAGCCACATTTCCTTTAACGCGGTCAGAAACGTTGCGTTCATAAAGGTACCGGAAACCAGTACCGTATTATAGAGCGTCATGATATACACCATGAGCCATGCGGTAATAGCGGTGAAAATAACAGATTCAAATTTTGTCTTTGGCATAGGGAAGCCCTCATGTTTGTGATATTCTTATCTGGATCATGCCGTGTTTTCCTACCCTTACCGCAAAAAATAAATGCCCCTCCGCCGTCCGACATTGGCAGAGTGACATTTATTGTCATACACGATATGGGGCTTGTTTATGGCAGCAGGCATAGGACTGCTGCGCACGATGCGTATTATAACTGAAATATCCGCCCCATTTCAAGTGTTTTTTACAGAAAAAACATTTGAAATTTTCAGCTGAATTCGTTATAATAGATGTACAGCGTGTGGCGTTTCTGCGTAAATCCGGTTGCAGAAACGCCGCACGTCTTTTTGCGGAAATGGGTAAAATTCCATAAACAGATCGTGTGGCAGAAATGCGTAAGTCCAGATTTTGATGGACTTGCGCATTTCTTATTTTTGAAAGGAAAGGTGATTCTTATGGATACCGGAAATCAGTTTTTGGGGACGGAGCGTATCGGCAGGCTCATGGGGCGGTACGCTGTCCCCTGTATTATCTCGCTATTGGTAGGTGCGCTCTATAACATCGTGGATCAGATTTTTATTGCCAACGCCAGCTACCTCGGTTCTTACGGCAACGCGGCCAATACTGTTGTATTTCCGCTGACGGTGGTGGCACTGGGTATTGCCGTGTTTATCGGCGACGGTTGCTGCGCGTTTGTGAGTATCGCGCTGGGACGCAACGCCCGCGAGGATGCTCACAAGTCCGTCGGCAACGCCGTTGTCCTCTGCGTCATCAGCAGCCTCGTGCTGACAGCGGTCTATCTGATCTTCAGCGAACCGATTCTTACCCTGTTCGGCGGCACGGTCAACGAGGAGACTCATGTGTTTGCAAAGGAATACTTCTTCTATATCACACTGGGCATTCCGTTCTATATGTTCGGGCAGGCCATGAACCCGGTGATCCGCAGCGACGGCAGCCCGAAATTTGCCATGATCGCCACGGTCTCCGGCGCCATCGCCAATGTGATTCTCGACCCCGTTTTCATTTATGGCTTCCACTGGGGCATGATGGGCGCGGCGGTGGCTACGGTCATCGGCCAGATCCTCACAGCAGTACTCTCCATCTGGTATCTGCGGCATATGAAGGTGGTTAAGTTGGAAAAGGGCAGCTTCCGGCTGGATGGGAAGCTGATCCCGAAGTTCCTCGTGTTGGGTCTTACCAGCTTTCTCGCGCAGATTTCTTTGGTCGTCTCGATGGCGGCGGTGCAGAATATGTGCATGAAATACGGTGCGAGAGACCCCGTTTTCGGGCAGCCGGAATATGCACAGATCCCTCTCGCCGTGCTGGGAATTGTTATGAAGTTCTTCCAGATTGCCATATCTATCGCCATTGGTATGGCGGCCGGGTGTATCCCGATCGCTGGATATAACATCGGCGCAAAGAAAAAGGAGCGTGCCAAGGCGCTGTTTTTCCGCCTGCTGCTGGCGGAGTTTATTGTCGGCGCTGCCGCGCTGGTGATCGTAGAGGGATTCCCGCTGCAAATCGCCATGCTGTTCGGTGCAGCCAACGAGAGCGCCTACTATGCGGATTTTACCGTGAAATGCTTCCGCACCTACCTGTGCCTGATGCCGTTGGCGACTTTGAACAAAGGCACCTTTATCTACTTGCAGGCGCTGGGCAAGGCCTTTGCCTCCACTGCCGTCTCCATGACCCGCGAGATCATTTTCGGCGTGTCGCTGCCGGTTATCCTGCCAATTTTCTTCGGGCTGGATGGTCTTTTGTGGTCGTTCCCGGCAGCTGATCTGCTGACGTTCATCATCGCGATTTTCTTCATTCGACAGACCTGCCGGGAGCTTTCCGATACCAGTGCAAGCACTTTGAGAGAGAAAGACTAAATGAAAAACGGCGTCATTATGATAAGCTCTGAATGGAAACATTACATTTGAGCCGCTATACTTCGCCGGGGTATTTAGCTCGGCTACAAGCCTTCTCAGGATACCGGATTGTCATTCCGCAAGTATCCGGTTCTTTGACAGGCGCTTGTTTTCATAAATTGCAGCCGATATGCACCAGATTACGATGGAACTATTCGTGCTGCTCTGACTCATGACGGACATCCATGTGGCTGCGGGTACCTGCATAGCCTGTGCAATATCCGGAATGACTACCAGCAGAAGATTCCATGTGACCGGGTGAAAAATAAGCATCCACCGGGGATAACGGGTCTTGCCGGCAAGCAGCATGACGAAATGGATCCCGAAAACCAATACCATCGGAAGATACATCGGAAGAATTGCGATGAGCATATCATCCTGATAGGCAGTAACGGCTATGACCGCGGCCTCTGCTCCGATATGCGGCCCCAGATATGTGGTAAACCATGCCAAGGTAGTCGACCAGAGATGGATCGCCAGAGCTACCGAAATGGTAAATATCCCGCACAGATAATGGACAGCCTTTGCTTTTTTGTGCTTTGTGTCTATATCCGCATTCAGTGCTTTTACCATAAAGTAATAAAGAAAACCTCCGATCGCGCCCATCCCAACAATCAGCACGGGTTTCCACAATCCATAGGCGCCGGATAAATAATAGGCTCTGTTGAACATTCCGGTGTCTGTACCCTGAAGAGGTATGCACCCCAGCAGCCAATCACCGGCAGCCATCAATATGCCTCCGATCGCGCCAAGAATACACCATCGGATAAACTTTTCATTTTCTGCCGTCTTCATTTCTGCTGCCTCCCCTTCTTGTGCTTCCGGCTCACGAAAAAACCAGCTTCGTCTTTTACGATTTCATATTCTTTTGCCATAGGGTTCTCAGACCCGACCACACAATAAGTCAAGGCTTTTCAGATAAGAAGAACTCCGCTTTTCGACAAAAATGTTCGAAAAACGGAGTTCATTCACTTGGAGCGGGCGACGAGGCTCGAACTCGCTACCTCGACCTTGGCAAGGTCGCGCTCTACCAGATGAGCTACGCCC